>NZ_CP108002.1:605194-907791 GCF_041435055.1 Streptomyces sp. NBC_00341
CTCGCGGGCACGCAGCGCCCAGCGCAGCCGTTCGTAGCGTGCGGGCGGCAGCATCGTGGCCGCCTCCGCCTCGGTGACGAACCGCCAGCCGCGCAGTTCGGAACCGGGCAGCACCAGCCGCTCGACGTCCCGGCCCGGCAGCAGGCCACCGTCGAAGAGCAGCCGCAGTCCGCCGTATCCGGGCGGCTCTGGCGCCTCCCAGTCGATGATCAGCAGTCTCGGTATTCGTTCGAGCTGTATCCCTATCTCCTCCGCGACCTCCCTGATCCCGGCACGGGCCGGTGCCTCGCCCGACTCGACGACGCCACCGGGGAACTCCCAGCCGGGCTTGTAGGTGGGGTCGACGAGCAGCACCCGGCCCTCCTCGTCGAAGAGCAGCACACCGGCCGCGACGGTCTCCGCGGTCGGATCGGGTGTCTGCACGATCCCGCAGGCCGGGGCCGCCCCGGTGTGCACGGCCTCGGCTATCCGTGCGGCCGTCTCCCGAGGGGTGAGGGCGCTGTTGTCGATGGTGTGGGCGTCCCCGGCGATCCAGTCGAGCGCCGACAGGTAGGGCCCGATGTGCTCGTACGCCCACTGCCGGACCTGGTCGCTGTGTTCGGGATCGTCGGCGGCTTCCACGCGGTCGGCGATCCGCTGTCGCAGGATCGTTTCCTCAGGTGAGAGCAGCACATGGCGCACCGCAATGCGCCGGGAGGCGAGCCCTCCGAAGATCTCGTCGCGATACTCCTGTCGCAGCAGCGTCATCGGCACCACCAGCACCCCACCGACCTCGGCGAGCAGGGCCGCCGCGGTGTCCACCACCAGACGCCGCCAGATCGGCAGGTCCTGGAAGTCGGTCACCTCGGCGAGCTTCTTCTGGGGCAGCAGACTGCGCAGCCCCGCACCGGTCAGTTCCGGGTCGTAGAAGGTGCTGTTCGGGATCAGATCGATCAGTTCGCGCGCGGCGCTGGTCTTCCCCGCGCTGAACGCACCGTTGATCCAGACGATCATTCGTACTCCAATACGGGAAGGCCGCCGAACAGGGACGGAGCAGCATCGTGCAAGTCACCTGGGAGCGGCATGGGAAAATTAGGCGTCCACAACCCCGCACCCACTACTTCTTTCTCCCATTCGCGCTGAAGATACTCCACGATCCGCTCCTCCATCGCGACCGTCACCTCGCTGTACACACCCTCCACACCCGGAAGCTCATGCCCCATTCGAGCCTCTACCGCCACGCGCGGACCACCGACGCCTCCCCGCTGCCGGACGGCACCGCGAGCACCTGCCGTCCGCGCGGCCGAGGCCGCTGCCGCAGGCCAATTCGCCGAGGTGGCCCGGCGGCAGGGCCGCAAAGGCACGATGACCTCACTCCTCCACCCCGCAACCGAACCAGACGCAGAAGACCTGACGAGGCACTACGAGTCTTCTGCCGGCGCCGGAAGACCGAGCGCACGGTCTCCCACGGAACGCCCCGCTCGGGAACGTCCAGCCAGGGTGAGCCGGTTCTCGCCAGCCACCAGATGGCGCCGCCTGCGGCGACGGTTCGGCCGCTAGCGGCCAATGCGCCGACGTGCTGCCGCCCCAACTGTGTAGCCGGCGCGCTCGGTGATTACTTCTCAGGGCAGCAGAGCAACCGGTGCACCGGAACGCCCCGCCCGTGGTGAGGACCTGCCGGCGGTGCTCGATACGCAGCGGGTCCTCAGCGATCAGGTAGTCGGCGAGCTCTTGGCCGGCGGCGCGGACGGTGTCGGCGTGGGGCGACGGGAGGGGCCTCCAGGGATGTGGTCTGCGGCCGAGGAGGTCCTGGGGTACGGGAAGCGGCGCCCACGGAGGCCGTGACGGGGACCGCCCGGACGTCGTTGGAGCGGGCAGCAGAACGAACGACAGGGGATGGACCGTGCTTCGCACCGTGCTTGAGCAGTTCCCCGCAGGGGGCCCGCGGGGCAGTTGGCCGGCTGAGGAGTTCGCGGCGGCGCGCCGCGGCGAGGGTGTCGCGGCGGAGGTCGTGATGGATCTGGAGCAGGACGCGTTCCTGGTGGTCGTGCCTCAGCAGCATCCGGACCGGGGCCGCTGAGCACCGGGACACCGCCCAGCCGTTATCCGGGCACCCGAAGCCTTCCGGTTGCCGGAGCGGCGGGACAGCGCGGCCGGGAACGCGCGGAACACGCCCCGCCCCTCAGGGCGTGTCGCCCCGCCAGTCCCACTTGTACGGCTCGTTCGGCCTCGGTCCGTACTCGGCTCTGCCGCCGGCCCCGTAGGAGCCGATCTCGGTGATCAGGGCGGAGCCGTCCGCGAGGGCGACCTCCGTCCAGCCGGTCACGTCCAGCAGTAGCCCGTCGAGCGGGCCGCCCACCAGCTCCCGGTAGACCCGCCCCGGCCGGGGCCCCGGGTCGGGGTCGTCGTGATCGGCGCCGTACACGCGCCGCCGCATGATCTCGTCCATACCAGCAGGATCGCACCGACCACTGACAACTTCCTCGGTCGGCGGGCCCGGATGACTCGATCGGGGGCTTGTCCGCCCGCCGGACAGTCCCCAGGGGGCAGCACCCACGGTGCCGGTCAAGGGCTTTGACGAGATACCAAACAAACGACATCGCCCCTCTTCCAACATAGTTCAACACGCTCTAACGTAATCGCTCGTATTGGCGTGCACATGCCGTCAGTGATTTGGCACGAGTCCGGAGGAACGTAACGATGCGTCATCTTCCAGCCCGTACAACCCGCACAGGCCCCCGCAGAGTCATCGGAGCGCTGACCGCAGGCCTCCTGTGCGCGGCGGGGATCGCCTTCCCCGCCGCCGCGGACTCCCCGGGACCCGCGCCCGCCCCGCCCTCCGCGGCGGGCGCGAAGGCGGACAACGGTCTTGCCCTCACACCGCCCATGGGGTTCAACAACTGGAACTCGACCCATTGCCGGGCCGAGTTCAACGAGTCGATGGTCAAGGGCATCGCGGACATCTTCGTCGAGAAGGGCCTCAAGGACGCCGGCTACCAGTACATCAATCTGGATGACTGCTGGGCCGTACCGCAGCGCAACGCGGACGGCAAACTGGAGGCCGATCCGGCGCGGTTCCCGAACGGCATCAAAGCCGTCGCGGACTACGTCCACTCAAAGGGCCTGAAGCTCGGCATCTACACCAGCGCGGGCACGAAGACCTGCGACAGTGTCGGACTTCCCGGCGCGCTCGGCCATGAGTACAGCGATGCGCAGCAGTTCGCGGACTGGGGCGTCGACTACCTCAAGTACGACAACTGCAACAACCAGGGCGTCGACGCGAAAGAACGCTATACGACGATGCGGGACGCGCTTGCCGCAACCGGCCGGCCCATCGTCTACAGCATCTGCGAATGGGGGGAGAACAAGCCCTGGGAATGGGCGGCGGATCTCGGCAACCTCTGGCGCACGACGGGCGACATCAACGACAGCTGGAGCAGCATGCTGTCGATCATGAAGCAGAACCTGCCGCTGGCCTCCGCAGCGGGACCGGGACACTGGAACGACCCCGACATGCTGGAGGTCGGGAACGGCGGGATGACGGACACCGAGTACCGCACCCACTTCTCCATGTGGTCGGTGATGGCCGCGCCGCTGCTCATCGGCTCCGATCTGCGCAAGGCGACGCCCGAGACGTTCGACATCCTCTCCAACCACGAGGTCATCGCGGTCGACCAGGACCCGCTGGGCAAGCAGGGGACCGTGCTCTCCTCCGACGAGGGGCGCTGGGTCGTCGCCAAGGAACTGCAGGACGGCAGCCGGGCGGTGGCGCTGTTCAACGAGACCGGGAGCGCACAGCGGATCTCGACGACGGCAGCGGCGGCGGGCTTGCCGCGAGCGGCCGCCTACACGATGCGCGACCTGTGGGAGCACACGGACTACAACACCGCGGGCGACATCTCGGCGACCGTCCCGGCGCACGGCACCGTACTGCTGCGCGTGACCGCCGGCAACGCGTGGGCCTCGCATCCCCCGGCCACCGAACTGGGTCTGAAGGGCAGCCCGCTGGTCGAGGCCGGACGTACGTCCGCGCTGACGACGACGGTCACCGACCTGGGCCGCACACCCGCGCTGAACGTCTCGGCGGCCCTCACCGGACCGTCGGGCTGGCAGGTCAGCGCGGGCTCGGCGACGACCGCCGCCGCGCTGCCCACCGGACGGGCGCTGACCACGCGCTGGCGGGTGACGCCCCCGGCCGGCACCGCGACCGGCAGCTACGACCTGACACTCACCGCGCAGTACCGCTCCCCCACCGGCAAACGGGTCCGGTCCTCGATGCCCTTCCAGGCCCATGTGGTGGTGCCGCCACCGGCCGGCGACGGCTACCTGAGCGATCTGCCGCAGCTGTCCGCCTCCAACGGCTACGGGCCGGTCGAGAAGGACACCAGCAACGGTGAGAGCGCTGCGGGCGACGGGAACCCGCTCACCATCGGCGGCGAGGTGTACGCGAAGGGACTGGGCGTGCACGCGGACAGCACCGTCGAGTTCTACGCGGGCGGCGCGTGCAGCGCCGTGACGGCCCGGGTCGGCGTGGACGACGAGAAGGGCGCCAAGGGGAGCGTGGCCTTCGCGATCTATGCGGACGGTACGAAGGCGGCCTCCACCGGGGTGCTGACCAACGCGATGCCGGCGCAGCCCGTCTCGGCGGACGTGGCCGGCGCGCAGGTCGTCCGTCTCGTCGTCACCGACGGCGGGGACGGCGACGACTCCGACCACGCGGACTGGGGGGATCTCCGGATCACCTGCTGACCGGGAAGCCGGGTGCCCTCCGCACGGAGGGCACCCGGCCCGTGAGGCCGTGCCGCGTGGTCCCGACCGGTCGGGACCACGCGGCACGGCCTCACGGGTCAGTACACCTGGACCGGAACCACGCCGTCCGTGCCCGTGCGGACCGCGTACGCCGCGGCGGCCGCGCCCACCAGTCCGGCGTCGTTGCCCATGACCGCGGGCGCCACGGCCAGCTGCTGGACGAACGAGAGCGTGGCGTAGCGGCGCAGGGCGCTGCGCAGCGGGGCGAACAGGATGTCGCCCGCACCGGCCACTCCCCCGCCGATCACCGCGATGTCGATCTCGACGAGGGTCGCCGTCGCGGCGATGCCCGCGGCCAGGGCCTGCGCGGCCCGCTCGAAGGAGGCCACCGCCAGCGGGTCCCCCGCCCTCGCCGCCACCGCGACCGCCGCGGCGGAGGTGTCGCCGTCCGGGCCGGGCAGCCAGCCGCTCTCCAGGGCCCTGCGGGCGATGTTGGGGCCGCTGGCGATGCGCTCGACGCAGCCGCGCGAACCGCACGGGCAGGGATCGCCGTCCAGGTCGACGCTGATGTGGCCGATGTGACCCGCGTTGCCGCTCGGGCCGGGGCGGAGGGTGCCGCCGAGGACGAGCCCGCCGCCGACGCCGGTAGAGACCACCATGCACAGCGCGTTGTCGTAGCCGCGGGCCGCGCCCAGCCAGTGCTCGGCCGCGGTCATCGCGACCCCGTCACCGACCAGCTCGACCGGCAGCCCGCCGGTCGCCCGGCTCACCCGCTCCACCAGCGGGAAGTCGCGCCAGCCTGGCACGTTGACCGGGCTGACCGTCCCGGCGGAGGCGTCCACGGGGCCCGCGCTGCCGATCCCGACGGCCGATGCCCGTCCCCACAGCGGGGAGCGGGTCAGCTCGGCGAGCACGTCGGCGACCGCGTCCATCACCTTGTCCCCGCTCTCGCGGGCGGGCGTCGCGCGCTGCGCGCGTACGAGGAGCTTGCCGTTGCCGTCGACCAACGCTCCGGCGATCTTGGTGCCGCCGATGTCCAGCGCGGCTACGAGGTCGGTATGCATCGGTGTGGGCTCCGGATGGTGAGGCAGTGGGACCTGCGGCTTCAGTGAATAGTCTGCATAGTCTCCATTCAGCTGACAACGTTGTCCAGGGCCTATGCTCAAGGCCACAGCCTCCGGCACCCCCACGCGGTACCCTCCGTGGCCCCGCCGGACCGCCCGCACCCGACGACAGGACAGCGCACCGTGGCCGAGACCACCCGTCACCCCGAGCCCCGCTACGGCAACCGGCCGACCATGAAGGACGTGGCCGCGCGCGCCGGAGTGGGACTCAAGACGGTCTCCCGGGTGGTCAACAGCGAGCCGGGCGTCACACCCGACACCGAGCGCCGGGTGCAGGAGGCCATCGACGCGCTGGGCTTCCGCCGCAACGACAGCGCGCGGGTGCTGCGCAAGGGCCGCACCGCTTCCATCGGCCTCGTCCTGGAGGACCTCGCGGACCCCTTCTACGGGCCGCTGAGCCGCGCCGTGGAGGAAGTGGCACGCGCGCACGGCGCCCTGCTCATCAACGGTTCGAGCGCCGAGGACCCGGAGCGTGAGCAGGAGCTCGTCCTCGCGCTGTGCGCGCGCCGGGTCGACGGGCTCATCGTGATTCCGGCCGGCGACGACCACCGCTACCTGGAGCAGGAGATAAAGGCAGGCATCGCGACCGTCTTCGTGGACCGTCCTGCCGGCCGGATCGATGCCGACATGGTGCTCTCCGACAGCTTCGGCGGCGCCCGCCAGGGCGTCGCCCACCTGATCGCGCACGGCCACCGCCGGATCGGCTTCATCGGCGACCAGCCCCGCATCCACACCGCCACCGAGCGGCTGCGCGGGTACCACACCGCCATGACGGACGCCGGGATAACCGTGCGGGACTCCTGGGTCTCCCTGGGCTCGACGGAACCCGAGCGGGTCCGCCTGGCGACCGAGACGATGCTGTCGGGGCCGGAGCCGGTCACCGCGCTCTTCTCGGGCAACAACCGCGTGACGGTGACCGTGGTGCGGGTCCTGGCCGACCGGGAGCACCCGGTCGCCCTGGTCGGTTTCGACGACATCGAGCTCGCGGACCTGCTCGGCATCACCGTCATCTCCCAGGACGCCGCGGCCGTCGGCCGTACCGCGGCCGAACACCTCTTCCGCCGCCTCGACGGCGCCGACCACGCCCCGGTGCGGGTGGAGCTGCCCACCAGGCTCGTCGCACGCGGTTCCGGCGAACTGCGGCCGTCCTGAGCGGCGGCCGCAGTTCGGCAGGCGGTAGCGGCTACGGCGCGGTGACCGTCAGCCCGCCGCGCCGCGGTGAGGCGAAGGCGTCCAGGTCCGCGCGGGTCAGCCCGGTCAGCCGGGCCACCTCTGCGGTGTCCAGCGCTCCGCAGTCGATGCCGCGCAGCAGGTAGCCGCTGAGCGCCTTGGCGGTGGCGGGTTCGTCCATCACGTCGCCGCCCGCCTTCGCCACGTACGCGGCGAGCCGGGCCGCGGCCTGCTCCAGTCCCTCGCGGTAGAAGGTGTAGACGGCCGCGTACCGGGTCGGCAGGTGGGCCGGGTGCATGTCCCAGCCCTGGTAGTAGGCGCGCGCCAGCGCGCGCCGGGTGAGCCCGTAGTGCAGCCGCCAGGCTTCGTGGACCTGCTCGCTCCGGCCGACGGGGAGGACGTTGGTCGAGCCGTCGGAGACCCGTACGCCGGTGCCGGCGGCGGCCACCTGCATGACGGCCTTCGCGTGGTCGGCCGCCGGGTGGTCGCTCGCCTGGTAGGCGGCGCTGACGCCGACGCAGGCGCTGTAGTCGAACGTGCCGTAGTGCAGACCGGTCGCGCGGCCCTGCGCCGCGTCGATCATCCGGGCGACCGCGGCGGTGCCGTCGGCGGCCAGGATCGACTGACTGGTCTCGATCTGGATCTCGAAGCCGATCCGTCCGGCGGGCAGGCCGTGCGCCTTCTCGAAGGCTTCGAGGAGGCGCACGAAGGCGGTGACCTGTTCCGGGTAGGTCACCTTCGGCAGGGTGAGCACCAGGCCGTCGGGAAGCCCGCCCGCCTGCATCAGGCCGGTGAGGAAGACGTCCGTGGTGCGGATGGCCCGGTCCCGTACGGCGGCTTCCATGCACTTCATCCGGATGCCCATGTACGGGGCGGCCGTGCCGTTCCCGTACGCGTCGGCCACCAGCCGGGCCGCGCGGGCCACGGCCTCGTCCTCCTCCGCGTCGGAGCGGGGCCCGTAGCCGTCCTCGAAGTCGATCCGCAGGTCCTCGACGGGCTCCCGCTCCAGCTTGGCGCGCACCCGGTCGTGGACGGCCCCGGCGAGCTCGTCCGGGATGCCGAGAACCGCGGCGAGGGAGGCCGCGTCGGGGGCGTGCTCGTCGAGCGCCTGCAGCGCCTGGTCGCCCCAGGAACGGATGGTGCCGGCGGTGAAGGTGTCCCCCGGTACGTAGACCGTGTGGACGGGCTGACGGGTCCCGGGGTCGCCGGGGTAGCGGCGGGCGAGTTCGGCGTCCACCTCCGTGAGGGAGGCGCTGATCCCGTCGCTGACCGCTCCGGCGAGACTCGTCGCCACCTTCTCCTGCTGACCCATTTCCGCACCCTCCACACTCTCGCTGTTTCCGCTTCCCGGAATCAACAATCCGTATAGTGAAGTTATAAGGCCGCCGTACCTGCGTCAATGGTGATCGGAAACGGTGCGGGGCCGCGCGGTGTGTTCACCGTGCGGCCCCGGGCCGTTGGACTGTGGTGCGGGTGAGGGGTCAGCCCTTGCGGGCGGTGACCTCGTCGGTCAGCTGCGGCACGACGTTGAAGAGGTCACCCACCACGCCGTAGTCGACGAGGTCGAAGATCGGCGCCTCCGCGTCCTTGTTGATCGCGACGATCGTCTTCGACGTCTGCATCCCGGCCCGGTGCTGGATCGCACCCGAGATACCCGACGCGATGTACAGCTGCGGCGAGACGGACTTACCGGTCTGGCCGACCTGGTTGGTGTGCGGGTACCAGCCCGCGTCCACCGCCGCCCGTGAGGCACCGACCGCCGCACCCAGCGAGTCCGCGAGCGCCTCGATCACCGCGAAGTTCTCCGCACCGTTGACACCCCGGCCACCCGAGACCACGATCGCGGCCTCCGTCAGCTCCGGACGCCCCGTCGACTCACGCGGGGTCCGGGAGACGACCTTCGTACCCGTGGCCTGCGCCGAGAACGACACCGTCAGGGCCTCGACGGCACCGGCCGCCGCAGCCGCCTCGACCGGGGCCGAGTTCGGCTTGACCGTGACAACCGGGACACCCCTGGAAACACGGGACCTGGTGGTGTACGAGGCGGCGAACGCGGCCTGCGTGGCAACCGGGCCCTGATCCCCGGCCTCCAGATCGACGGCGTCGGTGATGACGCCCGACCCGATCCGGACCGCGAGACGGGCCGCGATCTCCTTGGCCTCCGCCGAGGACGGCAGCAGCACCGCGGCCGGCGACACCGCGTCGAAGGCGGCCTGCAGCGCGTCCACCTTCGGCACGACCAGGTAGTCGGCGAACTCCGAGGCATCCGCCGTCAGCACCTTGACCGCACCGTGCTCGGCGAGCGTGGCGGCGGTGTCCGCGGCACCCCGGCCCAGGGCGACAGCGACGGGCTCACCGATACGCCGGGCGAGCGTCAGCAGCTCCAGCGTGGGCTTGCGGACGGCACCGTCCACATGGTCGACATAGACAAGAACTTCAGTCATGGGTCTTCAATCTCCTGCGTGTACGAGAGAGGCGGGGGAGGCGAGGGGGACAGCCGGAACTCAGATGAACTTCTGACCGGCCAGGAACTCCGCCAGCGCCTTGCCGCCCTCGCCCTCGTCCTTCACGATCGTGCCCGCGGTACGGGCCGGACGCGCATCCGCGGAATCGACCACGGTCCAGGAACCGCCCAGACCCACCTCACCGGCCTCGATCCCCAGATCATCCAGATCCAGCGACTCCACCGGCTTCTTCTTCGCCGCCATGATCCCCTTGAACGACGGATACCGGGCCTCGCCCGACTGGTCGGTCACCGACACCACCGCCGGCAACGACGCCTCCAACTGCTCAGAGGCCGTGTCACCGTCCCGACGACCCCGCACGACACCGCCCTCCACCGAAACCTCCGACAGCAGCGTCACCTGCGGCACCCCCAGCCGCTCCGCGAGCAGCGCCGGAACCACACCCATCGTGCCGTCCGTCGACGCCATCCCCGAGATCACCAGGTCGTAACCGGTCTTCTCGACCGCCTTCGCCAGCACCAACGACGTACCGATCACATCCGTGCCGTGCAGATCGTCGTCCTCGACGTGAACAGCCTTGTCCGCACCCATCGACAACGCCTTGCGCAACGCGTCCTTGGCATCCTCCGGACCCACCGTCAACACGGTGACCTCCGCGTCATCGGCCCCGGCCGCGATCTGCAACGCCTGCTCGACCGCGTACTCGTCCAGCTCCGACAACAGCCCGTCGACATCCTCACGATCCAACGTCAGGTCATCGGCGAAATGCCGGTCACCGGTCGCGTCGGGCACGTACTTCACACAGACAACGATCCTCAAGCTCACGCCGGCTCTCCTACTGCATCGTCATTTCCGGGCTGCCTTGTTGCACGCAGCATAGGCGCCTGATGGGGCGATTTCCGGTCGGTGCGACCGACGCTCCGACCGTAATATTACTCGCCAGTACACCCAGTACCTGCCCCATAGGCAAGCGCTCTGAACTGTGATCTGTCCAACGCCGCCCCGCCCCGTGCCACCAAGGCGTTCTCAGTCTCGCAGAGCGGTGAACCGGCCCTGGTGATAGACCAGCGGGCGCCCGGACCCGGCCGGGTCCCCGACCACCGCCTGGGCGATCACGATCCGGTGGTCCCCCGCAGGAATCCGCGCCACGACCCGGCAGACCAGCCATGCCAGCACGCCGTCCAGCAGCGGGACGCCTTCCGGGCCACTGCGCCAATAGGTGGCGGGGCCGAACCGGTCGGCACCGCTGCGCGCGAAGGTGGCGGCCAGTTCCTGCTGATGCTCGCCGAGTATGTGGACCCCTATGTGCTCCGCCTCCGCGACGACCGGCCAGCTGGAGGAGGACGTGCCCACGCCGAAGGAGATGAGCGGCGGCTCGGCGGCCACGGAGTTGAGGGAGGTCGCCGTGAAGCCGACCGGCCGGTCACCGGCGGCGGTGATCACGGCGACCCCGGCGGCGTGCTGCCGGAAGACGGAGCGCAGGAGGTCCGGGGATGCCGTCCGGGCGTTGCCGAGTCCGGGTGATGCCGTCATGGAGGTGTCGTCCTTCTGCGCGTCGGAGGTACGGGGCCGTGGATGCTCAGGCATCCGGACAGCGCGCGCTCGCGCAGCGGGCGAGATCGACGTGGACCCGGCCGTGGAGAAGGAGTACTGGCGGCATAGCGTCAGACTGACGATGACCGGTGGGTGCGGTCAAGACCGTCCCGCAAGGTGGGAGATGCGTCACGGTCCGTCATATCGCCCGCCCCAGCGCGGCCACGACATCGACGGTGCGCGGCTGTCCGGCGGCCCGTTCGACGATCCGGCCGGAGGCGTCGAGCACCAGAACGGTCGGGGTCGCACTGATGCCGAGCTCGCGCACCAGAGTGAGATGCGCCTCGGCGTCGATCTCCACGTGGGTGACGCCTTCGACCATGGCGGCCACCTCGGCGAGCGTGCGACGGGTGGCCCGGCAGGGCTGGCAGAAGGCGCTGGAGAACTGCACGAGGGTCGCCCGCTCCCCCAGTTCCACGCCGAGTTGGGCGATATCCAGTCTGTTCACCCGTACCTGCCCGTCCATCTTCGGCCTCCTGCCAGAGCTCTGCCCAAAGAGTCAGCACCCCCGGCCGCCTGGACATTCCCGGCCGTTCCACGTGACGAGAATCTCGCGCCCCGCGCCCGCCGAGACTGGCCACCGCGACGCGCATGGGGCACGATCGGCCCAATGCCGAAAACCTACGGCTGCGTAACTTCCGCCGGGAGAACCCTCCCCAGGCGCTGAAGAAGGGTTTCCCCCAGATGGCAGAACTCGTCTATCGGCCGGTCATCGGCGCCGCTCGTACGTTTTTCAAGGCGCTCGACCTGAAGATCGACACCCAGGGTTCGGAGCACATCCCGAAGACTGGTGGCGCGGTTCTGGTCAGCAACCACATCAGCTATCTGGACTTCATCTTCACGGGGCTCACGACGCTGCCGCAGAAGCGGCTCGTCCGCTTCATGGCGAAGGAATCGGTGTTCCGGCACAAGATCTCCGGACCACTGATGCGCGGCATGAAGCACATTCCCGTCGACCGCAAGCAGGGCGAGGACGCCTACGCGCACGCCCTCGCCTCACTGCGCTCCGGCGAGATCGTCGGTGTGTTCCCCGAGGCGACGATCTCGGAGTCCTTCACGCTGAAGAACTTCAAGTCGGGTGCCGCGAGGCTGGCCCAGGAAGCCGGGGTGCCGCTGATCCCGATGGCGCTGTGGGGAACGCAGCGGCTGTGGACCAAGGGCCGCCCGCGCAACTTCAGGCGCAGCCACATCCCCGTGACGCTCCGCGTCGGCGAGCCGATGGAGGCCCCCACCGACCAGTACGCGGGCGCGATCACCCGCCGGCTGCGGGAGCGCGTGCAGGAGCTGCTCGAAGCCGCCCAGCGCGCCTACCCGGTGCGCCCGAGGGACGCGAACGACACCTGGTGGGTGCCCGCGCATCTGGGCGGCACGGCCCCGACACCCGCCGAGGTCCGCGAGCGGGGCTGACGCGGGCCGGAGTGACGTTTCACCGGAGTGACGTTTCAGCTGTGGCCCTGAACCGGTATGCGCCCGACCGGGAATCAATAGATCTCCGGTCGGGCGCATAGTTATGCAGTGATTGCTAGGCCGCCATCTCTTCCTTCAGCGCGAGGACGAAGGCGTCGACATCGTCCTCCGTGGTGTCGAAGGCGCACATCCAGCGCACGTCCCCGGCCTTCTCGTCCCAGAAATAGAAGCGGAACCGCTTCTGCAGCCGCTCGCTCACCGCGTGCGGCAGCCGGGCGAAGACGGCGTTGGCCTGGACCGGGTAGAGGATCTCCACACCGCCCACCGCACGGACCCCCTCGGCCAGCCGCTGGGCCATCGCGTTGGCGTGCCGGGCATTGCGCAGCCAGAGGTCACCGGCGAGCAGCGCCTCCAGCTGCACCGAGACGAAGCGCATCTTGGAGGCGAGCTGCATCGAGAGCTTGCGCAGGTGCTTCATGGCGCGGACGGCGTCGGGGTTGAGGACCACGA
Source organism: Streptomyces sp. NBC_00341 (assembly GCF_041435055.1). Taxonomy (NCBI): domain Bacteria; kingdom Bacillati; phylum Actinomycetota; class Actinomycetes; order Kitasatosporales; family Streptomycetaceae; genus Streptomyces; species Streptomyces sp. NBC_00341. Next base: position 618,192 of record NZ_CP108002.1, read on the forward strand.
CCGCCTCACCGAAGATGGCGCCGTTCTTCGTGCCGCCAAAGGAGAGCACATCGACGCCGACGGCGTTGGTGAAGGTGCGCATCGGCACGTCCAGGGAGGCCGCGGCATTGGCTATCCGCGCCCCGTCGAGGTGGACCTTCATGCCGTGCTCGTGGGCGTGCTCGCAGATGGCGCGGATCTCACCGGGCGTGTAGACGGTGCCGAGCTCGGTGTTCTGGGTGATCGAGACGGCCTGCGGCATGGCGCGGTGCTCGTCGTCCCAGCCGTACGCCTGGCGGTCGATGAGCTCGGGCGTGAGCTTGCCGTCCTCGGTGGGCACCGTGAGCAGCTTGAGGCCGCCGACCCGTTCGGGCGCGCCGCCCTCGTCCACGTTGATGTGCGCGGACTCGGCGCAGATGACCGCACCCCAGCGGTCGGTCATCGCCTGGAGCGAGACCACGTTGGCGCCGGTGCCGTTGAACACCGGAAAGGCTTCGGCGGTGGGGCCGAAGTGGCTGTGCATGACGCGCTGGAGGTGACCGGTGTAGTCGTCCTCGCCGTAGGCGATCTGGTGGCCGCCGTTGGCGAGGGCGAGGGCCGCGAGGATCTCCGGATGGGTCCCCGCGTAGTTGTCACTGGCGAAGCCGCGTACCTGCGGGTCGTGATGACGACGCGCGTCGGTCCTTAGGGTTGCGGGGTCAGCCACAGGCGCTTTCCGTTCACTTCCGGGGCGGGCCGGTCCCAGACGCCGGCGATGGCATCGGCCAGGTCCTTGACGTCGGTGAAGCCCGCAAACTTCGCATTCGGGCGCTCGGCGCGCATGGCGTCGTGCACCAGTGCCTTCACGACCAGGATCGCAGCCGCGCTGTGCGTCCCGTCCTCGCCCCCCGCCTTGCGGAAGGCGTCCGCGAGCGCGAGGGTCCAGGCCTCGGCCGCGGCCTTCGACGCGGCGTACGCGGCGTTGCCCGCGGTGGGGTTGCTCGCGCCGGCCGCGCTGATCAGCAGGTAGCGGCCGCGGTCGCTGCGCTGGAGGCCCTCCTGGAACGCGAGCGAAGTGCTCTGGACGGTGCGGATCAGCAGTTTCTCCAGCAGCGTCCAGTCGGCCAGGTCGGTGTCGGCGAACGTCGAGCTGCCGCGCCAGCCGCCCACCAGGTGGACCAGGCCGTCGATCCTGCCGAACTCCTTCTCCGTCCGGTCCGCCCACTCCCGGGCCGCTCCCAGGTCGAGCAGATCCACGGTGTCGCCGGTGACTGTCGCGCCGCCGTGGGCGTAGCGGGCCGCGTCCACGGCCTCCGCGAGGCGGGTGGCGTTCGCGTCGGAGGCGACGACGACCGCTCCCGCCTCGGCGAGCCGGAGCAGCGTGGCCCGGCCGGCCGGACCCGCCGCTCCCGCCACGGCGACCACAGCCCCTTCGAGCGCACCGCTCCCGCTGCCCTTGCCGTTTCCGTTCATGGCCACCGCCTCCTCGCTCCGTGTGCTCACGCGGCCGCCTGCCCGGCGTCCGCGGCGGTGATGCCCTTGGTCGAGGCGATCACGTTCTTCAGCTTCTTGGAGAGCGCCTCATAGAACATGCTCAGGGGAAACTCGTCCGGAAGCACGTCGTCGACGAGTTTGCGGGGCGGCTGGGAGAGGTCCAGGGCGTCCGGACCCTTGGCCCAGCGGGAGCCGGGGTGCGGCGCCAGATAGCTCGCGACCAGGTCGTACGCGGCGAACCAGTGGACGAGCTTCGGGCGGTCGATGCCGTCTCGGTAGAGCTTCTCGATCTCGCCGCAGAGCTGGTTGGTGATCTGCGGAGCCAGCTCCCAGTCGATCTTCAGGGTGTTGTCGGTCCAGCGCACGACATCGTGCTTGTGGAGGTACGCGAAGAGGAGCTGGCCGCCGAGACCGTCGTAGTTGCGTACGCGCTCGCCGGTGACCGGGAAGCGGAACATCCGGTCGAACAGCACGGCGTACTGCACGTCGCGGCCCTGACCGAAGCCGTCGGCCTCCAGCTTCACGGCCTCCCGGAAGGCGGTGAGGTCGCAGCGCAGCTCTTCGAGGCCGTACATCCAGAACGGCTGGCGCTGCTTGATCATGAACGGGTCGAACGGCAGGTCACCGTGGCTGTGGGTGCGGTCGTGGACCATGTCCCAGAGGACGAAGGCCTGCTCGCAGCGCCGCTGGTCGCCCACCATCTCGCGGATGTCGTCGGGCAGCTCGACGCCGAGGAGCTCGACGGACGCCTCGGTGACCCGGCGGAAACGGGCGGCCTCACGGTCGCAGAAGATGCCGCCCCAGCTGAAGCGCTCGGGGGCCTCACGCACCGCGATCGTCTCCGGGAAGAGCACCGCGGAGTTGGTGTCGTAGCCGGAGGTGAAGTCCTCGAAGGTGATCCCGCAGAACAGCGGGTTGTCGTAGCGGGTCGCCTCCAGGTCCGCGAGCCACTCGGGCCAGACCATCCGGAGCACGACCGCTTCGAGGTTGCGGTCGGGGTTGCCGTTCTGCGTGTACATCGCGAAGACGACCAGGTGCTGCAGGCCGTCGGCGCGCTCCTTGGCAGGCTGGAAGGCGAGCAGCGAGTCGAGGAAGTCGGGGATGCCGAAGCCGTCGGACGCCCAGCGGCGCAGGTCCGCGACGAGGGCCCGTTGGTACGCGGCGTCGTGGGGAAGCAGCGGGGAGAGCTGTTCGACAGCGGCGGTCACCCGCTCCAGGGCCGCCCCGGCGGCGGCGGGGGAAGGCGCGTCCTCGGCCCCGAAGTCGATGGATCCGTCCTTCGACTGCCAGGGGCGGATCTCCTCCACGGCATTCTTGAGCGCAGGCCAGGCCGGGTGATCGATCACCCGCTGGGCAGCAGTTATGCCGTCGGCCGCTACGTCGTGCACAAGAATTTCCGTCATAACACTTCCTCCACGGGAGAACCTCGCGTCAAGTAACCGTATCCGTGTGCGGTTCCCCGAGACAAGTGGAACTCTGGAAATTATCCTGTCCGACCCCATGGTCACCGCGTTTTTTCCTGCCACATGGCAGTGCGGCGACCTCTTCGTTGCGCCGGTGGCCATGAGGGGCGGCCCGGCGGAGCCGGGGCTCCGTCGCCGTCGTGCGACTGCCCGGGCAACCCCGTGCGGGACACGCCCACGCATGAGTGACGCAGTTCGCGAAGCACGCGCCGCGGCCGATAGGACGGACGGCGTCAGCTCTTCCCGTGCCACTCCGGAGAACCACCGCGTGAGCATCCGTGCCGTCCTGATCGCCGCAGTCATCACCGGATTCCTGCTCGGTGCAGCCGAGGTCCAGGGGCACGGCGCCCCGCTCCCCCGCCCGGCCGCCCCGCTCGCCGCGACGGGGTACTGAGAGCCGGATCGGGGTCATGCCGCAGCACAGTGTGGGTAGTGGGTAGGAGCAGAACACGGGGAGACGCCGTCGAAATCGGAAGCGAGAGTGCCTTGTCTTTTCTCACCATCGGTCACCGCGGTGTGATGGGTGTCGAACCGGAGAACACCCTGCGTTCGTTCGTCCACGCCGAGCAGGCCGGGATGGACCTCATCGAACTGGATCTTCACCTGAGCAAGGACGGCGCTCTCGCCGTCATGCACGACGCCGACGTGGACCGTACGACCGACGGCAAGGGCCCGATCGCGGAGAAGACCCTGGCGGAGCTGCGCGAACTCGACGCCGGCCTGGGCGAACGGGTCCCGGTCTTCGAGGAGGTCCTCGACGCGGTGGGGTCCGCGATGCAGGCGGAGATCAAGGACGTGGCCGCCGCCCGCACCCTGGCCGAGGTGATGCGGCGGCGCGAACTCGTCGACCGGGTCGAGGTGATCTCGTTCCACGACGAGGCGATCGCCGAGATCGCGCAGTTGGTGCCGGGCGTGCGGACGGCACTCGTCGCCAGCCGCTGGGGCAAGGACCTGGTGGACCGCGCGAAGGCGGTGGGCGCCACCCGGCTGGTGCTCAACGTCCGGCGCATCACCCTGGAGCTGGTCGAGAAGGCGCACGCCGAGGGGCTGACCGTGGTCGGCTGGGTGGTCAACACCCAGGACCATCTGCGGCTCGCGCGCGGGCTCGGGCTCGACGGCGTAACGACCGACTTCCCGGAGATCCGCCGCGCGGGACGCTTCACCGCATAGCCGGTGGTCAGCCGGCCGGCAGCTCCTTCACCAGCAGTTCGAAGGCGAGATCGTCGCGCTGCGGGATGCCGAAGCGCTCATCGCCGTACGGGAAGGGGCTCATCTTTCCCGTACGGCGGTAGCCGCGGCGCTCGTACCAGGCGATCAGGTCCTCCCGGACCGATATCACGGTCATCTGCATCTCCCGCACCCCCCAGCTCTCCCGGACGGTGCGCTCGGCCTCGGCGATGATCACCTTGCCCAGGCCGCCGCCCTGGAGCGAGGGGCGGACCGCGAACATCCCGAAGTAGGCGGCCTCTCCCCGGTGCTCCAGCTGGCAGCAGGCGACCGGCGCGCCGTCGCGCTCCACCACGAGCAGCCTGCTGCGGGGGTCCTCCACCACCGCGCGGACCCCCTCCGGGTCGGTCCGCTGCCCCTTCAGGATGTCCGCCTCCGTGGTCCAGCCCGCACGGCTGGAGTCACCGCGGTAGGCGGCCTGTATGAGCTCCACGAGTGCGGGCACATCCGCGTCGGTCGCGTCGCGGAAGGTCAGCTCTCCCGAGTCCCGGGGCGGTGCGGTGTCCATGAGGGGTCTCTCCGATTCTCTGTGTGGCCGTGCCGCAGCAGCGTAGCTCTCCGGTACCGGCCTACGCTGCGGAGCATGGTTCATGTGCTGAGCAGCCGGATCCTGTTGCGTCCCACGGATCCCGAACGGTCACGTGTCTTCTACGGGGAGGCCCTCGGTCTGCCCGTCTACCGGGAGTTCGGTACCGGTCCCGAGCGGGGGACGGTCTACTTCCTGGGCGGCGGCTTCCTGGAGGTGTCCGGCCGAGGCGACACGCCACCGGCCCCCGGGCTGCTGCTGTGGCTCCAGGTGGCCGATGTGCGAGCGGCGTACGAGGAGCTGTCGGGCCGGGGTGTGGAGGTGTTGCGGGCGCCGAGGCGTGAGCCCTGGGGGCTCGACGAGATGTGGATCTCCGATCCGGACGGGGTCCGGATCGCCGTCGTCGAGGTGCCGGGGGACCATCCGCTGCGGTTCAGGCCCTGACGCCCGGGACCGCTCGCACCAGGCGCATCCGCAACACACCACCGCCGTGCGCTCCCCCAGTACCCCCGTGCGCCGCGTACAGGCGTCCGCCCCGGGGCATCGACTAGGCGACGGCGATGTCGTTCGCCCGGGGGAGGTCTGCTGTGCATGGACCGGCGATGTCCGGCTGGCTGCTGATGGCGTTGTGCGCGCTGACGGGCGGGTACTGCCTGCTGCGTACCCGCGCCGGTACCGGCGAGGAGCGCAGAACTGCGCGCGCGGAGGCGCTGATGGGCTTCGGCATGGCCGCGATGGCGGTGCCCGCCGCCGTCGTCGCCCCGCCCGCGTGGGCATGGGCCGTATACGCGGCTCTGTTCGGTGTCGCCGCCTTGCGCGCACTCTGGTTCTCCCGCCGCAGCGGTCACCATCTGCATCATCTGGTCGGTTCGTCGGCGATGGTCTACATGGCCGTCGCCATGGCGGGTCCGGGGGCGGCGGCCCATGGCGGTCACGGATCGCACACCATGGCCGCGGCCGGAGGCGTCCCGCTGATGACCGGGCTGCTTCTCGTCTACTACGCGGCCTACGTGCTGCGTGCGGGCGCCCGGCTGATCCCGGTGGCCGCGACGGCGACCGGTGGCGGGGTCGTGGCCGGTGGGACGGTGGCCGCAGGACCGGCACCGGGGGGCTGGGCGGGCGGGCCTGAGCTGGCCCTGGCCTGCCGTCTGACCATGGGGATATCCATGTTCGCGATGCTTCTCACCCTGTGAGACAGCGAGCCCGGCAAACCGTGGCGTACGTCACTTGCCGAGCGCAGCCATACCCGTGTGCGCCGTGCCCCTCATAGGGTGACGCCCATGTTGGTCTCCCTCGCGCTGCTGCTGCTCGGTGCACTGGCCGCCGTCGTGACCCCGCGGCTGATGGCGCGGGCCGAATGGCCGGAGCGCGAGCCCGTCGTGGCGCTGTGGGTGTGGCAGTGCGTGGTGGCCGGCGTGCTGCTCTCCTTCGCCCTGTCCATGACGTTCAGCGCCGCCGCGGCCTGGCAGGCGGTACGCGGCCATGTCTTCGCGCCCGCGCCGCACGCCGTGGTCGAGGCCTACGCCCTCGCGGCGTACGGGCCCTGGTCGGCCGTGATGGCCGTGCTGCTGGCACTGGGCGGGGTGTGGACGGCCGCGATGCTGACCCGCGAGATCCGCCGGGCGCGGCTGCGGCGCAGGCAGCGGCGCGCCGAACTCCTGGTGCGTTCCCCGCTGATGCCCGGCGAGGAGCCCGGCGCCGAACGGCTGGTGGTGCTGGAGGGGGAGCGCCCCGACGCCTGGTGGCTGCCCGGTGCGGCGCCCCAACTGGTCATCACCACCGCGGCACTGGGAAGGCTGAAGGGCCGTCAGCTCGATGCGGTGCTCGCCCATGAGCAGGGCCACGCGAAGGCGCGCCACGACTGGCTGCTGAACTGCTCCGGCGCGCTGGCGTCCGGTTTCCCGCAGGTGCCGGTGTTCGCGGCGTTCCGCGGTGAGATGCACCGGCTCGTCGAACTGGCCGCCGACGATGTGGCGTCCCGCCGCTTCGGCCGGCTGACGACCGCTCTGGCGCTGGTCGAACTCAACGAGGACCGGGGCGTGTTCGGACCGACCCCGACACCGGACGCGCAGGTGCCGCTCCGGGTCGACCGGCTGCTGGCACCCGCAGGGCGGCTCACCGCGGGCCGTCGGCTGCGGCTCACCGCGGCGGCCGCGCTCGTCCCGGCGATTCCCCTGTTGGTCGCACTCGTGCCGGCGATCAGCGCGCTGGGCTAGCGCACCACCCCGGCCCACGGGACACGCTCAAAGCCGGATCACGCCCTCCGGGCCAGGACACGCTCGGGCCGGGGTAACGCGAATGGCCCGGTACGCCTCACGTCGGAGAGGATCCCTCCATGCTCTCCTCCCCGCCGCTCTCCCGTCCGGACCGCATCCGCACCTCCCGGCAGGCCCTGCGGACCGGGACGGTCTGTGCGGCCCTCTCCCTGGCACTGCTGGTCCTGGTGGCCGCGCGGTGGTCCCCGCTGATGAGCCTGGACCGCACGGTCGTCGACGCTCTCCACCGGCGGGCGGTGACGGAGCCCGGCCTCGTCCACGTCAACCGGGTGTTGACGGACTGGCTGTGGGATCCCTGGACGATGCGCGCGCTGATCGCCGTCGCCGTGGTGGCCCTGTGGTGGCGCGGCGCCCGGTTGCTCGCGATCTGGGTTGCCGCGAGCAGCGTGCTCTCCAGCCTGGTCCAGCAGGGGATCAAGGCGGCTGTGGACCGGGAGCGGCCTCAGTGGCCCGACCCTGTGGACTCCGCCCACTACGCGGCGTTCCCCTCCGGACACGCGATGACCGCCATGGTGAGCTGCGGGCTGCTGCTGTGGCTGCTGCGCCGGCACGGCACCGGCCCACGGATGTGGCGGGCGGCCCTGGTGGCGGCGGGGGTCTCGGTGCTCGGGGTCGGTGTCACCCGGCTCTACCTGGGGGTGCACTGGCCCTCCGATGTGCTGGGCGGGTGGCTGCTGGGGGCCGCGCTGGTCGCGTTCGCGGTGGCCGGGTTCGAACGGTACGAGGCCCGTGAACAGTCTTCGGACGACGTCTGAACAGGCATCCTTGCGGCGTCGTCGGCGTATCGGCAAGGATCGGAGGCATGCCGATCAAGGGTGTGCTCTTCGATTTCTCCGGGACGCTGTTCCGGATCGAGTCCGTCCGGTCCTGGCTCGCCGCCGCGCTCGCCGAGCGGGAGGTGAGCGTGGACGAGGCCGCCTTCGAGCGGTACGTCCGGGAGCTGGAGGCCGCCGGCGCGCTGCCGGGCGGGCCCGCTCCGCAGCGGGTACCGGAAGACCTGGCGCAGCTCTGGGCCACCCGTGACGAGAGCGTGGACCGGCACCGGGCCGCCTACACCGGGCTGGCCCGCCAGGTCGCGCTGCCGGATCCCGGGCTGTACGACGCGCTGTACGAACGGCACCGGAGCCCGGAGGCCTGGTGCCCGTATCCGGACGCGGCCGAGGTGCTGGGCGCGCTGGCCGCGGGTGGCGTCCGGATCGGCGTGGTGAGCAACATCGGCTGGGACCTGCGGCCGGTCTTCCGGGCACACGGCCTGGACGCCTTCGTGGACGCGTATGTGCTGTCCTTCGAGCACGGCGTCCAGAAGCCGGACGCACAGCTCTTCCACACGGCCTGCACACTTCTCGGACAGCATCCGACGGATGTGGTGATGGTCGGTGACGACCGGCACGCGGACGCCGGGGCCGCCGCGGTGGGCTGCGAGGTGCGGTTCGTGGAGCACGCACCGCTGGCCGAGCGGCCGCACGGACTGCTGGAGCTGGGATTGGCGCCCGGGGTTGCCTGAGGAACATGTGAGAGATGTCCCTTGCGCCCAATGGGTCTGATAGTCACATCGGGGCCTTAGCCTGGTAGGTATGTCCCCGACTCCGTGCCCGTCCGGCTCAGTGCGTTCCGCCGCAGTGGTGAATGAAGACATTCGCCGGCTGTGGCAGCGCTCGGGCGGACGTCTGTCGCCGGAGGACGAGGAGGAGTACCAGCGGCTGCTGGTCGAGTGGGCCGCGGCCACGGGCGGCGGCAACCGGTCCGCGGCCTGAGCGCCGCCCGCCCGGCATCCCCGTCCATCCTCCGCGCGCCTCCCTGGTACGCCCCCTGCGCCGGGTTTCCGGTTCACGGTGCGGCGGCCTCCGGCGCGTCGCACCCTGGAGGCATGACACCTCCCCCGATCGTGATCTTCCGCCCGTCGCCCTCAGGCGGGCGACGCGTCACCGTGCAGCGCGACGGGCGGGTCCAGATACTCGGCCTCGCGCACTCCGACCACGATGTGATCGTGTTCCTGGAGGGCGCGGGGCTCGACGACCCCGAGCGGATTCTGGACAGCCCCGAGTGGGTCGAGTGGCGGGGCGGCCGGGCGCACCGGTACGAGGCGGCCTGAGAGAGCCGGTTCCGGCGGCCCCCCGCGTCGCGGGAACCGCCGGGTCCCGCCGGGTGAGGCACCCGGCGGGACCCTATGGCGGTGACGCGCGGGCCTGCCCGCCCCGACAGCGGACCGGCCACCGGCTCAGCGGTCGAAGTAGTCCGGCTGCGTCTGGACGTTGAGCTCGTCCGTCCGCACCCGCTTCGCCGGATCGGTACGCCGGTCGTCGATCCTCAGGACGTCGAAGCCCTTGTCGATGTCGTTGGAGTAGATGTAGCCGTTGTAGTAGTACGCCGACCACGGGCCGGCCGTGGTGACCTCGTCCAAGGTGACCGGACCGCGCTCGAAGTAGCCGATCTCCTTCGGCTTCGACGAGTCGGTGAAGTCCCAGATGGAGACTCCGCCCTGGTACCACGCCTGGACCATCAGGTCGCGGCCCTTGACCGGAATGATCGACCCGTTGTGTGCGACACAGACCTCGGTGTCTGCCTGCGGGCGGTCGATCTTGAAGTAGCTGCGGAAGACCAGCTTGCGGTGGTCGCCCTTGCCGACGATGTCGTAGATGCCGTCGGCGCCGCGCTTGGGGCCGATCTCCTTGTTGCAGGTGGCGGCGCCGCCGCCGCCGAGCTCATCGGTGAAGACGACCTTGTCCGCGCGCTGGTTGAACGTCGCCGAGTGCCAGAAGGCGAAGTTCACGTTGTCCTGCACCCGGTCGATGATCCGCGGGTTCTCCGGGTCCTTGATGGAGAACAGCAGTCCGTCGCCCATGCACGCGCCGGCGGCCAGGTCCTTGGAGGGCAGCACGGTGATGTCGTGACAGCCGGTGGTCTTGGACACACCCGGGTTGGCGGGCGCGCCCGGGTTCCCGCCGTCCGGGAAGAGCACCGGGAAGTTCACGATGCGGGACTTCTCCGGTGCCTGGCGCGGCACCTTGATGACGGAGATACCGTCGTGCGGCGGCTGGCAGTCGGGGAACGTCTCGCTCGGCGAGTACGAGGAGACGTACACGTATACGTTCTTGCGCTCGGGGACGATGGTGTGGGTGTGCGATCCGCAGGCGGTCTCGACGGCGGCGACGTACTTCGGATTGCGCTTGTCGCTGATGTCGAAGACCTTCATGCCCTCCCAGGAGGACTTCTCCGTGGCGGGCTGGGTCGTGCTCGCACACGAGTTGTCGCTGCGCGAGGAGTCCGTCGACAGGAACAGCAGGTTCCCGGAGACGGAGATGTCGTTCTGCGATCCTGGGCACAGGACCTGGGCGACCGTCCTCGGCGACTTCGGATTGCTGATGTCGAAGATCCTGAAGCCGTCGTAGTTCCCGGCGAAGGCGTACTTGCCCTGGAAGGCCAGGTCCGTGTTCAGCCCCTGGAGCGCGTCCTTCGGGACGTTGGCGAGATGGGTGATGTTGCGGCTGTGGATGATCTCGTCCACGCCGGGTATCTCACCGCTTCTGATCGCGGCGGTCGCCTCCGCCTCCTGACTCGTGGAGACCTCGGCCGGGGTCGCGGCCGAGTCTCCGGGGTCGGGGGTGGCGGCCGCGGGTCCGGCCATCAGCAGAGTGGCGAAGAGCCCGGCGGCGGCAGCCGCCACGCCCAGACGTCTGCGCCGCACCGGGGTGGTGTGCAACGGGGTCACTGCGTCCTCCCATGGATCCGAATGTGGTTGACCGGTTCACGGACTCCGGCAGTATCGTCCTTGCCATGGACATCCCAACAGATGGCAACAGGAACGTAATGAAAGTTTCTGAGCGCACCTGTGCGTTGACGTGCTAGTACAGAGCGCAACCAGCCATATATCAACGGAGGTCGCTTTGTTGATTCGTCGTCAGGTCCGGCGGCTCCGCGGACTCGCACTCGCCGTCACCGTGACCGCTGTCGCGCTCACCTCGGCCGGCTGCGACGGAGGAGGCGACAACGGCCCCAAGGACCGTGCGGCCGGAGGCGGTTCGGTTGTCGCACCCGGAAAGCCGGGTGAGCCCGCGCGTACGCTCTCCGCCTCCCAGGCCGCGAAGGCCGCCGCAGGCGTGGACACCCCCAACTCGGCGGACGTCCGCTACGTACGCATGATGATCGAGCACCATGCCCAGGCGCTGGTGCTGACCCGGCTGGCGCCCGCCCGCTCCGGCTCGGACGCCGTCAAGCGGGTCGCCGAACGCATCACCGCCGCCCAGCAGCCGGAGATCGGTGCGATGAAGGGCTGGCTCAGCCGCCACGGCCGGACGGAGGAGGCCGACGGCCACGACCACGGCGCCATGCCCGGCATGGCCACCGACGCCCAGCTGGATCAGCTCCGGGCCGCGAAGGGCAAGGCCTTCGACCAGCTGTTCCTCAAGCTCATGATCACCCACCACCAGGGTGCGGTCACCATGGCGACAGAGGCGCTCTCGGAGGGAAACAACATCCAGGTCGAGGAGATGGCCGACGACGTCGTCGCCCAGCAGACCACCGAGATCAGCCGGATGCGGGCCCTGTCCTCCTGACGGAACACGGAACACCCCGCGCGCCTCTCCCCCGCCGGGTCCGCCGGTGCGATGCTGGAGGCACCCTCCGGGAAGAGGTGCGCCGTGCAACGCGTCGCCGTCGTCGGCTCCGGCCCCAGCGGGATCTACGCCGCCCAGGCCCTGGTGACCCACCCGCTGCTGCCCGATGTGCGGGTGCACGTCCTGGATCGGCTGCCCTGCCCGTACGGCCTGGTGCGGTACGGCGTCGCCCCGGACCACGAGAAGATCAAGTCGCTCCAGCAGAGCCTGCGGGCCGTCCTGGAACACGACCGGGTCACGTTCGTCGGCAATGTCCCGGTGGGCGGGGACGGGGTGCCGCCCGGACGGCTCGGACAGCTGTACCAGGCGGTGGTCTACTGCGTCGGGGCGGCCACGGACCGCTCGCTGGGCATCCCCGGGGAGGAGCTGCCCGGCAGCCACTCCGCGACCGACTTCGTCTCCTGGTACAGCGCACACCCCGATGCCGCCGCCCGCCGTTTCGCGCTCCGGGCCCGTTCGGCCGTGGTGATCGGGGTCGGCAATGTCGCCGTCGACGTGGCGCGGATTCTCGCGCGGGGCGCGGAGGAGCTCCGGCCGACCGATGTGCCGGAGCACGCGCTCGGCGCCCTGGCCGGCAGCCGGGTCCGCGCGATCCACCTGACCGGCAGACGGGGCCCCTCCCAGGCCCGGTTCACCACCAAGGAGCTCCGGGAACTGGGCGGGCTCCCCGGGGCGCGGATCGCCGTGGACCCGGCGGAGCTCGTCCGGGACCCGGCGTACGCCGGTACGGCACCGGGCTCGCCGCCGCTCCCCGCGATGGTGCGCCGGAACCTCGACGTGCTGCGCGGCTGGGCCACGGACGCCCCGGCCGCCGGGCCGCCACCGCCCCGGACCATCGGGCTGCGGTTCTACCTCCGCCCCGTCGAGCTGCTCGAGCGCCGGGGGCGGGTGTCGGGCGTGCGGTTCGCCCGAACGGAACCGGACGGCGGCGGCGGTGTGCGCGACACCGGTACGTTCGAGGAGATCGAGGCCCAACTCGTACTGCGGGCGGTCGGCTACCGGGGGCTGCCGCTGCCCGGCCTGCCCTTCGACCCGGTGCGCGGGACGGTGCCCCACCTGGCCGGACGGGTGCTGCGGGACGGGGTCCCCTCGCCCGGGGAGTACGTCGCGGGGTGGATCAAGCGGGGCCCGACCGGGGTGATCGGGTCGAACCGTTCGTGCGCCAAGGAAACGGTCGCCTCGCTGGCCGAGGACGCCCCGCTGCTCGCCGGCCGCCGATGGGCCCCGGATCCGGTGGCCGCGTTGCGGGCGTACGGGCTGCGGCCGGTGGAGTGGGACGGCTGGCTGTCGATCGAGCGGGCAGAGGCGGCCCTGGGGCGGTCGCTCGGCCGGGGGCCGGTGAAGATCCCGGACTGGCCGGGACTGCTGGACGCAGCGCGGGGAGACGGCCCCGCGTAGGGGCGCGCACGGCGGTGGTGCGGGTCCTCAGCCCTCGCCGAGCCGCTCCGCCTGCCGGTGCGCCGCTTCCAGCACCCGGTCCAGCAGTCCGGGGAACAGCGCCTCCAGGTCCGCTCGGCGCAGCCCGTTCATCTTGGCGGTGCCCCGGTAGATCTGCTGGACGACGCCGCTCTCGCGCAGCACCCGGAAGTGGTGGGTAGTGGTCGACTTGGTCACCGGAAGGTCGAACCGGGAACAGGTGAGTTCCTCTTCGGCGGCGGCCAGTTCGCGCACCACGCACAGCCGCACCGGGTCCGAGAGCGCGTGCAGCACCGCCTCGATCCTGATGTCCTCACGCGCCGGGTGGGCCAGCGTGCGCGCGCCGACGGCCGGCCTTGTGGCACTGGCAGGGGTCACGGTGGCTCCACATCGTCGCTTCGTCCGGGGCTCCCATAATACGAGATCTGTCGTAGCTTGAGGCCGATCTCGCAAGGACGCGGGCAATGTGCCTTGCCGACGAGGGCGATGTGCCTTGACCTGGAGTGCGGTCCAGGTCCTAGCGTCGGGGGATGATCACGAAGCAGCTCAGGATCGGCACCGGATTCGGTGCCGACAGCACGGCCGACGACGTTCTCGCCGGGATCGATCTGACCGGCACGACTGCCCTGGTCACCGGCGGGTACTCCGGCCTCGGGCTGGAGACCACCCGCGCTCTCGCCCGCGCGGGAGCGCACGTCGTCGTCCCCGCCCGCCGGCTCGCGACCGCCGAACGCGCTCTGCGCGCCATCCCCGGCACGGAGGTGCACGCACTCGATCTGGCGGATCCGGAGAGTATCGGGGCCTTCGGTGAACGCTTCCTGGACACCGGCCGCTCCCTGGACATCCTCATCAACGGCGCGGGCGTGATGGCCTGCCCGGAAACACGTACCGGCCCCGGCTGGGAGGCGCACTTCGCGGTCAACCACCTCGGCCACTTCGCGCTCGTCCACCACCTCCGGCCGGCCCTGGCCGCGGCCTCCGGAGGGTCACGGGTGGTGTCCGTGGCCTCGTCCGGTCACTTCCTGTCCGGCATCCGCTGGGACGACATCCACTTCCGCACCGGGTACGACCGCTGGCTGGCCTACGCCCAGTCCAAGACGGCCAACGCCCTCTTCGCCCGGCACCTCGACAGCCTCGGCTCCGACCTGGGCCTGCGGGCCTTCTCCGTACACCCCGGCAGCATCCTCACCCCGTTGCAGCGTCACATCCCTCGCGAGGAGTGGCTCGCGCAGGGCTGGGTGACCCCGGACGGGAGGCCGGCCGCGGGCTTCAAGTCCCCGGAGCAGGGCGCGGCGACGGCTGTATGGGCGGCGACGTCACCGCTGCTGGAGGGCCACGGGGGCGTCTACTGCCAGGACTGCGACATCGCGGAACCGGCTGCCACAAATGACATGCTCGTCGGCGGGGTCAAGCCCTGGGCCACAGACCCCGAGGCGGCGTCCCGGCTCTGGGAACTCTCCGCCGGACTCACCGGGCTTGACGCGTTCTGACCGCGAGCGCGGGTGAGCCGTGGTCCGGTGACGGCGGGTCAGGGCAGGTAAGGCCAGACGCTGACGCGGTCCCGGCCGACGTGCACCTCGATCCATGACCCGTCGGCGCCGTCCGGGGGCCGCGGCCCCGCGAGGTCGAACAGGATGAGCGCGCCGCCCATGTCCAGGACGGCCACGCTGTCCTCGGTGAGGCTGAGCCGGCCACGGAAGACGACGCTGCCGGCGTCCTGCGACAGCTTGGGCGTGGGAGAGGCCGCAGGCCGCGTGTTGGCGGCCCAGGTGATGTCCTCTTCGACGGTCCACTCGACATGGTGTTCGGCGCCCGGCCCGTCCGGAGGGCCCTGCCAGTGCACCACGGCGGTTCCCACCGCGCAGTGGACCCGGACCACCGCGGGCGTCGAAGGGGACTGCCGCACCGTCTCTGTTCTGACCAACACGCGGCCATCCTCCCGGACGGCCTTCGCCTTGGGACGGCTCTGCCGATAAAGCCCTCGTTCGGGTCCGCGATGTGCGTGTGTGTCAGCCGCTCAGCAGCTCCGGGTCCTTGGCGAGCGAGGCGAGGCGACCTCCCGGGTCGGGGACCAGCCTGCGGGTCGACAGGTCGAGGATCCCCGCGACGCCGGTGATCTCCGCCGCCACCGAGCCGTCCTCCTTGAGGATCTGCTGCGCCATCGTGAAGGTCTTGCCCTTCCCGTAGTCGAACCGGCAGGACACCCGTACCCGCTCACCGCCGCGCAGTTCCTTGCGGAACTTCACCGTGACCTCCAGCGCCACCGGCCCCACGCCGTCGGCCAGCAGTTTCTCCTGGGGCAGCCCGGCGGCGCGCAGCAGCTCCCAGCGCGCGTGCTCGGCGTACTGGAGATAGACGGCCTGGTTCAGATGGCCCTGGGTGTCGAGTTCGTAGCCCCGCACCGTGACGTCAACAAAGAAGGTCATGGACGCCACAACGGCCCGGCGCATTCCGGCATTCCCGGGAGGGGCACCGTGGGGCCCCGCACAACGGGCGGTGCCGCAGCCCTTTACGCGCCTGTCATGCCCAGGTAACTTCCTGACCGCAAAAGATTGCAGCAAAATTCAGACAGCTCTTGCTGTCGGGATGCACTGCTCGCCAGGACCCCGAGGCGCGTCCGGGTTCTCCGGCGGGACCCGCAGGTGCTCGACGAGCACCCCGCTGTCGGCCGTGGCGGCCCCGGTGGCCGTCGCACTCCCCTGGAGAGACGAATGAAACGCTCCCCCCATCCACGGTTCAGACGCCTCCTGGCAGCGGCGGCGGCCGCGGCCGGGCTGCTGAGTCTGCTCACCGCCGTACCGGACCCGGCGGACACCTCGTCAGCCCTGCCCGTGGCGGCCGCCGAGAACACGGCGACGGTCTTCTACTACACCAAGACCCGTGACTGGTCCGCGTACAACCTTCACTACGCGCCCGACGGCGGCTCCTGGACGGCCGTGCCCGGCGTGCGCATGGAGGCCGCGTGCACGGACTGGGTCAAGAAGACCGTTCCGCTGGGCAGTTCGGCAGGGCTGGCCGCCACCTTCACCGACGGGTCGGGGGTCTGGGACAACAACTCCGGGAAGAACTACGCGCTGGGGACCGGCGCCATCACCGTCAAGGACGGAGTGGTGGCGCACAGCGACCCGTGTGCCGGAACCGGGACCGGCCCGGACCCTTCGCCTGGTACCGGGAACAACTCGACGGTGTACTACTCGACCACGACCGTCGGCTGGAGCACCACCAACCTGCACTACCGGCCCACCGGCGGCTCCTGGACCCCCGTGCCGGGTGTCGGCATGGAGCCGGCCTGTACCGGCTGGGTGAAGCGGTCGGTCGACCTCGGCACCGCGACGGAGATGCAGGCCGCGTTCAACAACGGCAACGGGGTCTGGGACAACAACAACGGCGGCGACTACCGCCTCCCCTCGGGCGTTTCCACGGTCAAGGACCGGAAGGTCACCAAGGACGCCCCGGACCCGTGCGCCGCCGAACCGGCGGACACCGAGGCACCCACCGTCCCGACCGCCGTGAAGGCCGACGCCGACGGGGTGTCGGTCGTCCTCACCTGGGAACCGTCCAGCGACAACCGGGGAGTGACGAAGTACCAGGTCACCCGCACGGGCGGCAGCAAGGGCACGAGGGTGAGCGACGTCGGCTCGACCGTCTTCTCCGACGCAGGCCTGGAGGAGAAGACGGCGTACAGCTACACCGTCAGGGCGGTCGACGCCGCGGGCAACACCTCGGCGGCCTCGACCGCCGCCAAGGCGACCACAGGGACCAGACCGGCGGCTCCGGCCCCCGGCAAGCCGCTGGGCACCGATCCGCGCAAGGACCCGATCTACTTCGTCCTCACCGCCCGCTTCGACGACGGGGACACGAGCAACAACAGAGGCGGCAGCCAGGACGTGAAGTCCGGCAACGCGGCCAACAACGACCCCATGTTCCGGGGTGACTTCAAGGGTCTGGTCAACAAGCTCGACTACGTCAAGGGGCTCGGGTTCTCCGCGATCTGGATCACTCCGGTGGTGCTGAACCGGTCCGACTACGACTACCACGGCTATCACGGCTACGACTTCTACAAGGTCGACGGCCGCCTCGAATCTGCGGGCGCCTCGTACCAGGACCTGATCAACGCCGCGCACGCCAAGGGCATGAAGATCTACCAGGACGTCGTCTACAACCACTCCTCGCGCTGGGGCGCCAAGGGCCTGTACACCCCGACCGTCTACGGCGTCCGCGACGACGAGTGGAGCTGGTACTACGACGAGAAGAGCGAGGGCTTCGAGTACGACGGAGTGAGCGTAGAGACGAAGTCCGGGAAGTCGTACTACAACGGCGATCTGTGGTCCACCGCGGAACCCTCGGGCAACACCTGCCTCAACTGGGGCAAGCCCACCGGATCCACCTCGGTCGAGGGCTACCGGATCTACAACTGCCAGTGGCCCAACCCGACTTCCGGCATGTTCCCGAAGACCTACTACCACAACTGCTGGCTGGGGAACTGGGAGGGCGAGGACTCGCGCTCCTGCTGGCTGCACGAGGACCTGGCCGACTTCAACACCGAGTCGGCCCCCGTCCAGAACTACCTGATCGGGGCGTACGACAAGTACATCGACATGGGCGTCGACGGATTCCGCATCGACACCGCCGTGCACATCCCGCGCACCACCTGGAACCGCCGTTTCCTGCCGGCGATCCAGGAGCGCGTCACCCAGCAGTTCGGCGCGGAGGCGGCGAAGAACTTCTTCGTGTTCGGTGAGGTGGGCGCGTTCGTCAACGACAAGTGGAACCGGGGCTCGGTCAACCACTCCGCACAGTTCTACACCTGGAAGGAGCGCAAGGAGTACGACGCCGACGACACCAAGGCCGCGCTGGAGATGTACGACTACGAGGAGAAGCTCGGCACCGGAGCGCAGCCGACGTCCAGCAACGCCTTCCTGGACGGGAACGCCTATCACGCGCCCGACCACAGCGAGTTCTCCGGCATGAACGTCATCGACATGCGGATGCACATGAACTTCGGTGACGCCAACAACGCGTACAACAACGGCAAGGACTCGGACGACAGTTACAACGACGCCACGTACAACGTCGTCTACGTGGACAGTCACGACTACGGCCCGAACAAGAGCAGTGAGCGCTATGCGGGCGGCACGGATGCCTGGGCCGAGAACATGGCTCTGATGTGGACGTTCCGCGGCATCCCGACCCTGTACTACGGGTCGGAGATCGAGTTCCAGGCCGGCAAGAAGATCGACTGCGGGCCCAGCTGTCCGCTGGCGACCACCGGCCGCGCCTATTACGGCGACCACCTCGCGGGCACGGTCGAGGCGTCGGACTTCGGCCAGGTGTCTTCTGCCACCGGCGAGGTCGCGAACACCCTGAGCAAGCCGCTGGTCAAGCACGTGCAGCGGCTCAACGAGATCCGCCGCGCGGTCCCTGCCCTGCAGATGGGCCAGTACTCCACCGAGGGCATCACCGGCGCGATGGCGTACAAGCGGCGCTACACGGATGCCGCGAGCGGAGTGGACAGCTTCGCGCTGGTGACGGTCACCGGCGCGGCCACGTACCGCGGGATCCCCAACGGCAGCTACAAGGACGCCGTCACCGGTGACACCCAGGTGGTGGCGGACGGCAGGCTGAGCGTGGCGGCCCCCGGCAAGGGCAACCTGCGGGTCTACGTCCTGGACCTCGGCGGCAGCAACGCCGCACCGGGGAAGGTCGGTTCGGCGGGTCCGTACCTGAAGTAGCGCGGCACGCCAGGAGGCCCGGCCCGCGGAGGGTGCGACATCCGCGGGCCGGGCCGATTCACGGGACCTAACCAGCGGCGAGGTGCGGGAACCTGAGCTCGGTCCAGCTGTGGAAGACCTCGTCCGGGCGCAGCACGGTGCCGGGGTGGTCCGGTCGGTTGGGTGAGTCGGGCAGGTGCTGGGTCTCCAGGCAGACGGCACTGTGGCGGTCGTGGCGGCCGCCGCCGAGGGCGTCGAGGGTGCCGTCGAGCTGGTTGGCGGTGTAGACCTGGATGCCGGGTTCGGTGGTCCACACCTCCATGATCCGTCCGCCCCCGGGGGCGGTGAGGCGGGCGGCGCGGTTAAGACCGGTGTTGCGGTCCCGGATGATCCAGCAGTGGTCGAAGCCGCCCGCTCTGCGCAGCTGTTCGTCGGGGAGCGCGATCCGGTCGCCGACGGTGCGCGGGGTGGTGAGGTCGAACGGGGTGGCGCGCACCGGCGCGGCCGGGCCCTCGGGGATGCCGTCCTCGTCGACGGGGAGGTAGCTGTCGGCGAACACCTGGAGGGTGTGGCCGAGGATGTCTCCCTTCGCGGCGAGGTCGAAGTAGGCGTGGTTGGTGAGGTTGACGACGGTGGGGCGGTCCGTTGTCGCGGTGTAGCCGAGGGTGAGGGTGCCCGCCCTGTTGAGGATGTAGGTGACGGTGACGTCCAGCGCGCCGGGAAATCCCATGTCGCCGTCGGGGCTGTGCAGGGTGAGCCGGAGCCTCGCGGCCACGTCGGTGGCCTCCCCGTCTGCCTGCCAGACGCGGGTGTGGAAGCCCTCTGGCCCGCCGTGCAGGGCGTGTCCCCGGTCGGTGGCGGGAATCTGGTGGGCCACCCCGTCGAGGGTGAAGCGGCCGTGCGCGATGCGGTTGGCGAAGCGGCCGATGAGGGCGCCGAAGAACGGGTTGCCGCCCGTGTAGTCGGCCAGGCCCGGCAGCGACCGGACGACCGACGCAGGGGCTCCCCCGGTGTCCGGCACGGTGAGACGGTGCAGGATGCCGCCGTAGGTGAGGATCTCGGCGCGGACTCCGCCGCCGGAGTCGAGCGTCCAGACATCGACGTCCGTGTTGCCATGGGCGCCGAACGGTTTGCGGTTCACGGTGGGGCGAGGCATCAGAGGTCCTTGCGAGGAGCGGACGGCCGGGACGGGTCCTACGATCCGGCCGGCCGGGGGACGGTGGACTCCCGGACGATGAGCCGGTAGCCGGGCCGGGGGCGCCGGGGGGCGGGCGAGGCGTCGCCGGCGAGCCGTTCCACGAGGCTGTCGACGGCGAGCCGGGCGATGGCCTCCTTGTCCGGGGCGACCGTGGTCAGCGTGGTGGCTCCGTAGAGGCTCTCCTCGATGTCGTCGAATCCGACGACGGCGACGTCCTCCGGGATGCGCAGACCGCGTTCGGAGAGGGTGCGCATCGCGCCGATGGCGATGAGGTCGTTGTACGCGAACACGGCGTCGGGCTGTTCCCCCCGGTCCAGGAGCGCGGCCATCCCGGTGGCGCCGTCCTCGCGGCCGTAGCCGTCGGTGACCACGACGAGTGACTCGTCGGGGGTGATGCCCGCCGCGGCGAGCTCCTCCCGCCAGCCGCGCAGCCGGAGGTGGGCCGGCTGCCGTTCGCGGCCGGTGCGTGAGCCGAGGAAGGCGATCCGCCGGTTGCCCTGGTCGATGAGGTGGCGTACGGCCTCGCGGGAGGCGGCCACGTTGTCGATGGCGATGTGGTCGTAGGGCGCCTCGTACTCGCGCTCGCCCAGCAGCACCAGCGGGGCGGTCTCGGCCCGCGCCATCAGGTCCTCGGTCTCCAGGTGGATGGGGCTGAGGATGAGGCCGTCGATCACATGGGACCGGAAGCCCTGGCTGACCAGGAGTTCCTTCTCCCTCAGCCCGCCGGTGTGGTCGACCAGCACGGTGTAGTCGTGCCGGGCGGCGGCGTCGACGACCTCTCCGGCCAGCTCCCCGAAGTAGGGGTTGCCGAACTCGGGGACGGCGAGCGCGATGATGCCCGTGCGGCCCTTGCGCAGGTGCCGTGCGGTGAGGTTCGGCCGGTAGCCGAGCTCGTCGATGGCCTGCTGCACCTTGGCGCGCATCTTCGGTGTGACGTGCTGGTAGTTGTTCACCACGTTCGACACGGTCTTGATGGATACGCCCGCCCGTTGCGCAACGTCCTTGAGGCTGACGCCCACGGCACTCCCTGGATCGACTTGACGCGCGTTGAAGCGCGGTGGCCCGGCTCCGCCGGTTCGGCTCGGCCTGTGCCGGGGCCCCGGGCCCCGGCACAGGTTCAAGTGGTTCTGCGGCTGCGCGCCAGATAGCGCTGGGCCACGACGACAACGATAAGGAACCCTCCGCTGACCACCGACTGGTACGAGGAGTTCAGCGAGCCGATCTGGTTGATCAGGTTCTGGATGACGGCGAGCAGCAGTACGCCCCAGAGCGTTCCGCTGATCGATCCGGCGCCGCCGATCAGGAGCGTGCCGCCGATGACGACGGCGGAGATCGCGTCGAGCTCCATGCCCACGCCGACGATGGTGACCCCGGACGACAGCCTGGCCGCGTTGAGCGCGCCGGCGAGTCCGGCGAGCAGTCCGCTGAGTGTGTAGACCAGCATCTTGGTACGGGCCACGGGCAGGCCCATCAGGGTGGCCGCGTCACTGCTGCCGCCGACGGCGAAGAGCGTCTGCCCGAACGAGGTGCGCTGGAGGAGGAGACCGCCGACGCCGAAGAGCACCAGGGCGATCAGGATCGGGTAGCCGAAGCCCCGGACGCTCCCCTGCCCGAGCTCGGCGAAGGCGGAGCCCTTGGGGATCAGGTAGGTGGTGGCGCCCTCGTCGGTGATGGCGAGGAGGATGCCCCGGGCCCCCAGCAGAGTGGCGAGGGTGACGATGAAGGGGGCCATTCCGGCGCGGGCGACCAGGAAGCCGTTGAGCAGCCCGACGGCGCCGCACGCCACGAGTGGCACGAGCAGTGCGGCCAGGAAGCCCCACTGGGAGGCCCAGGCGGCGAGGACGCCGCCCAGCGCGAAGACCGATCCGACGGACAGGTCGATGCCGCCGGTGATGATGACCATGGTCATGCCGAGGGCGACCACCGCCAGGAACGACGCCTGGACGGTCACGCCGCGGGCGTTGTCCAGGGTGGCGAACGTCGGGTAGATGAACGACGCGACGATCACGACCGTGAGCAGGACCGCGAGCACGCCCTGGCGCTGGAGGAGCTCGGCGAGCCGCTGTCCGAGCGGGGGCGGTGCGCCGGTCACGGGGCGGGGCGCCCCGCCGCCTGCCGCTGCGGGGGTCTTGCGCGGTGCGGGGGCCTGGGCCACCGGTGCGGGTGAGGTTTCGTTCATCGGGACCGACGCTCCCGGGCGACGTAGACGGCGGCGATGATGATGGCCGCCTGGGCGATCTGTGCGGTGGAGTCGGGCAGGTCGTGCTTGACGAGCGTGGCGCGCAGCAGCTGCATCAGCAGGGCGCCCGCGACCGTGCCGAGCACCCGGACGGAGCCGCCGTTGAGCGGGGTGCCGCCGACCACGACGGCCGTGATGGCGGAGAGCTCCATGAGGGAGCCGAGCGAGGAGGGGTCGCTGGCGGTGAGCCTGGCGGTGGCGAGGATGCCGGCCAGTGCCGCCAGCACCCCGCAGAGCACGTACACGCCGATCAGTACGCGGCGCACGGGCAGTCCGGCGAGCGAGGCCGCGGACCGGTTGCCGCCGATGGCGACGATCTGGCGGCCGAAGGTGGTGCGCTGGACGAGGAAGGCTACGGCGGCCGCGAGGACCGCGGCGATGAGGACGACCAGCGGGATACCCAGGAAGGATCCGGTGCCGAGCGAGAGCAGGTCGGGGTTGACGATCTGCTTGAGCTGGCCGTCCGCGATGACCAGGGCCAGTCCCCGGCCGCCGACGAACAGGGCGAGGGTGGCGACGATCGGCTGGAGCCCGACGAGGGAGACCAGCGTGCCGTTGACCGCTCCCACGAGCGCACCGGCCAGCAGCGCCATCACCAGCGCGGGCACCAGCCCGTAGCCGAGGTAGAGCGGCAGGAGGGCCGCGGCCACCGCCATGGTCGAGCCGACGGAGAGGTCGACGCCCTCGGTGCCGATCACCAGGGCCATGCCCAGGGCGACGATGACGATGGGTGCGACCTGGACGAGCTGGGTGCGGAGGTTGTCCGCGGTCATGAAGTGCTCGGTGAACAGGGCGTTGAAGAGGAGCACCACCGCGACGGCGAGGTACACCCCGTATTCCTGGTACCAGGCGGGGTCGCGCAGCCGCGCCCACGGGCGGGCGGCTGGGGTGGAGAGTGTGGCCTGGGTCATCGGGGGTCCTCCTGAGCGGCCGGGGCCTTCCCTGCGGGCGCCGGTGAGTGGTCGGCGAGCACTTCGAGCAGATGGCTCTCGGCCACCTCGTCGCCCGCCAGTTCGCCCGCGACCGCGCCGCCGCGCAGGACGACGATGCGGTCGGCGCCCTCGATGAGTTCCTCGATGTCGGAGGAGATGAGCAGGACGGCGAGGCCCTCGCGGGCGAGGTCGTCGATGAGGCTCTGGACCTCGGCCTTGGCGCCGACGTCGATGCCCCGGGTGGGCTCGTCGAGCAGCAGCACCTTGGGTTCCAGGCAGAGCCAGCGGGCGAGCAGTACCTTCTGCTGGTTGCCGCCGGAGAGCTCGCCGACCTTCTGTTCGGGGCTCGCCGCCTTGATCCGCAGCCGCTTCATGAAGATCTCGACGATGCGGTCCTGCTTGGCGCGCGAGACGACGCCTGCGCGGGAGAGGCGCGGCATCGCGGCCAGCACGATGTTCTCGCGCACCGAGAGTCCGGGGACGATGCCCTCTGCCTTGCGGTCCTCGGGGAGCAGGCTGATGCCGGCGCGGATGGCGCCGGCGGAGGTGAGCCGGCGCAGGGTGCGTCCGCCGATCCCGATCTCACCGGAGTCCAGGTTCAGCGCACCGGCCAGGGCCTTGGCGGTCTCGCTGCGGCCGGAGCCGAGGAGTCCGCCGAGGCCGAGCACCTCACCGGCGTACAACGACAGTGATATGTCGTGGAGTTGGTGGTTGCGGGAGAGGCCGGAGGCGGTGAGTACCGGGGTGCGCGAGGCGTCGTGGCCCTCGGAGCCGAAGCTGGTGACGCCGGAGCGGCGGACCTCTGCCATGTCGCGGCCGAGCATCATCGAGACGAGCTGCATGCGGTCGAGGTCCGCCAGGTCGCCGGTGTGGATGTGGCGGCCGTCGCGGAGCACCGTGACGCGGTCGCAGATCCGGTAGAGCTCGTCCATCCGGTGGCTGACGTAGAGCACCGCGATCCCGCGTGCGCGCAGGTCCTCGATGACCCGGAAGAGGGTCTCGACCTCGCGCGGCTCCAGCGAGGAGGTGGGTTCGTCCATGATGACGACCTGGGCGTTGACCGAGACGGCGCGGGCCAGCGCGACCATCTGCTGGGTGCCGATGCCCAGGGTGTGCAAGGGCCGCTTGGGGTCGACGCGGACGCCGAAGCCGTCGAGCAGTTCGCTGGTCTCGCGGTTCATCCGGGAGAAGTCGATCAGGCCGAAACGGTTCTTCGGCTCTCGCCCGAGGAAGATGTTGCGCGCCACGCTCATCAGCGGGACGAGGTTCACCTCCTGGTAGATCGTGGAGATGCCCGCCTGCTGAGCCTCGAACGGGCGGCCGAAGGCGACCTGTTCTCCGGTCAGCCGCAGCTCGCCCTCGTCCGGCTGGTACACCCCGGTCAACACCTTGATCAGGGTGGACTTTCCGGCTCCGTTCTCCCCCACCAGTGCGTGGGTCTCCCCGGGGCGCAGGGAGAAGGAGACGCCGTCCAGGGCTACGACGCCCGGGAATCGCTTGCTCACCGAGCGCGCTTCGAGAACGGCCGGGGCGGAGCCGTCCTGCGCGCCCGCGCCGTTGGCGCTCTCCGGGCCGGTGGCGGCCTTCGTGCCGGTCGCCTCCTTCACGAGGGCGTCGGGCCCGGTCGCCTCCTTCACGGGGGCGCCGGATGTGGTCGGCTCCTCCGCGTCGGCGGCCGGCTCCGGCGGCTGCGGTACTGCTTCGGGTGGTGCCATGGCTGGTCTTGGCCTTCCGCTCTTCCAAGGGTGTGGGCCCGGTGGCCGCCGTGACGGGTGGGAGCGTCACGGCGGCGGTGCGACGTCGAGGGGCGGTGCGGGCCGGGCGGGACGCGTACGGATCGGTACGCGTCCGGCCCCGGCCCGGCGGACTCCCCCGCGGGTACTACGGGCAGGTGGGGCGGGTGACGGTCAGAACGCGCCGCCGAGCGAGGCCTTGGCGTTGGACTCGTCGTAGGCACGGTCGGAGATGATGACGTTCTCCGGGATCGACTCGCCGCCGTAGAACTTCTGGGCGGTCGAGAAGGCCAGCGGGCCGAAGCGCGGGTTCGACTCGATGACGGCGTTGTACTCGCCGTTGACCAGGGCCTGGACGGCGTTGCGGGTGCCGTCGACGGAGACGATCTTGACGTCCTTGCCGGGCTTCTTGCCGGCGGCCTTCAGCGCGGTGAGTGCGCCCAGTCCCATCTCGTCGTTCTCCGCGTAGACGGCGGTGATGTCGGGCTTGGACTGGATGAGCTGCTCCATGACCTGCTGGCCCTTGTCGCGGGCGAAGTCACCGGTCTGCTGGGCGACGATCTTCAGGCCGGGCGCCTTGGCCTTGAGCTGGTCGACGAAGCCCTTGGTGCGGTCGGTGGTCGTGTTGTTGCCAGAGGTGCCGAGCAGGATGGCGACCTTGCCCTTGCCGCCGGTCGTCTTGATCATCGCGTCGGCCGCGCGCTTGCCCTGCTCGACGAAGTCGGAGCCGAGGAAGGACACGTAGTCCTTGCACGCGGTGGAGTTGAGCTTGCGGTCGATGGTGAGGACCGGGACCTTCTTGGCGGCGGCGGCCTTCAGGGCCGGCTCCAGGCCGTCGGAGTTCAGCGGGGCGACGATGAGGAACTGGGCGCCCTGCGACAGCATGTCCTGGATGTCGCTGATCTGCTTGGACAGCTGCGACTGGGCGTTGGTGGTGAGCAGCTTCTTGACGCCGACCTTCGCCGCCTCGTCCTTGATGGACTTGGTCTCGGCGATCCGGAACGGGTTGGCCTCCTTCTCCGACTGCGAGAAGCCGACCACCGCGTTCTTCAGGTCCAGCTTGGGCGCCCCGTAGGTCTGCAGCGAGCAGCCGGAACCGGAGGAGGACTCAGGGGACTTGGCCTCCTGGGCGCCCTGGCTGCTGTCAGCGCTCGCGTTGTCCGAGCCCTCCGACTTGGAGCAGCCGGAGGCGGCCAGCGTGGCGGTGGCGGCGAGGAGGCAGGCCACGGCGAGGGTACGGGTTCGGCGCTGGATCATCATGCGCGGGAGCTCCTTGGCGGGTTGACGGCACACCGGCGGGTGTGCGGTCGGGCATGGCTGGACGATGCATCGGCCGCGCGGCGGCTGATGTCACTGCATTCCTCACGACCCCCGCCAGTGCTTCGCGGGGGTGGGCCCCAGCTGCACGAACTGCGGTCGTGAGAGCCTGCGCGGCCTCTCGGCGGCTCGGTTTACAACGTTATATAGGCGGCGCGGCACGGGCGGCAAGAGCGTTGTCGATGCGTTTCCAAAATGTGTCGGAGTCGACCGGGGCGAAATGGCGGCCACCGGGCCCCGGTTACTGCCGCAACCCTGGACAGCCGCACGAGGCCCGTGCTGTCATACCGCCGGTAGCCAAATTTCCAACGTTGCAAGCACCGGGCCGCGCAGCCCTTCCGGCCGCGACGGCGCTTCTCGCCATGCACGCGCTCCGGCTCCCCCCGGTCCGCCGCGTCATGACGGCTCCACCCGTGTCATGTGCCTTCCCCGAGCCGGAGCCCCGCACGGCCGGCAGAGAGCAGGAGACCCCTCCATGCCCCTGAACCGCAGACAACTCATGGCAGGCGCGCTGGCCACGGCCGCCGCCGCCACGGCGGCGAACGGCCGCTGGGCCACCACCGCGACCGCGGCCGAGCACCGGGTGAAACCGGCCCATGGTGGTCACTACTCCCCCAACGCCGCGCCACTGCACCCGACGGCGTTCCTGAAACTCCCGCCGGGCCGGGTCACCGCACGCGGCTGGCTGGCCGGACAGCTGAGACTCCAGCTGGACGGTCTCTGCGGCCGGTACGAGGAGCTCTCCCACTTCCTCGACTTCGCCGCCACCGGCTGGGTGCGCCCCGAACTGGGCGGCTGGGAGGAGGTCCCGTACTGGCTGCGCGGTTACACCGACCTCGCGATCGTCACGGGCGACGCCACGGCGCTGGCGGCGGTGCGCCGCTGGTTCGACGCGATCCTCACCACCCAGCAGTCCGACGGCTTCTTCGGCCCGAAGTCGCTGCGTACGTCGTTGAACGGCGGCCCGGACTTCTGGCCCTTCCTGCCGCTGGTCCAGGCACTGCGCTCCTGGCAGGAGTACACCGGCGACACCCGGATCATCCCGTTCCTCAGCAAATTCTTCCGCTACATGAACGCCCAGGGGCCGGGCGCCTTCAACACCAGCTGGATCGCGCTGCGCTGGGGCGACGGGCTGGACAGCGTGTTCTGGCTCTACAACCGCACCGGCGACACCTTCCTCCTCGACCTCGCCGACAAGATCCACGCGAACGGCGCCGACTGGGGCGACAACCTGGTCAACCCGCACAACGTGAACATCGCGCAGGGCTTCCGCGAGCCCGCCCAGTACGCGCTGCGCAGCGGCTCTGCCCAGGACACCCGGAACACGTACGGGACGTACGGCAAGGCCATGGACCAGTACGGGCAGTTCCCCGGTGGCGGTTTCGCCGGGGACGAGAACGCCCGCCCCGGGCACGGCGACCCCCGGCAGGGCTTCGAGACCTGCGGGATCGTCGAGTTCATGGCCAGCCACCAGCTGCTCACCCGGATCACCGGCGATCCGCTGTGGGCCGACCGCTGCGAGGAACTGGCCTTCAACTCGCTGCCCGCCTCGCTCGATCCCTCGGGCAAGGCGATCCACTACGTCACCGGCGCCAACAGCGTGGATCTGGACAACGTCCCCAAGAAGGACCGGCAGTTCCAGAACGGCTTCGCCATGCAGGCGTTCCTGCCGGGCGTCGACCAGTACCGCTGCTGCCCGCACAACTACGGAATGGGCTGGCCGTACTTCACCGAGGAGCTCTGGCTCGCCACCCCCGACGGGGGTCTCGCCGCCGCGATGTACGCCGCCTGCGAGGTCACCGCGAAGGTCGCCGGCGGCACCGAGGTCACGTTCACCGAGGAGACCGGCTACCCGTTCACGGACTCGGTCACCCTCACCCTGAAGGCGCCGGGGCAGCTGCGCTTCCCGCTGGTGCTGCGGGTGCCCGCCTGGTGCGACGCCCCGGAGATCAAGGTGAACGGGCGCCGGGTGGACGCCCCGGCCGGTCCCGCCTTCACCCGCGTCGACCGCACCTGGGCCGACGGTGACAGGGTGACCCTGCGTTTCCCGCAGACGACCACCGTCCGCACCTGGGAGCGCAACCACCGCTCCGTCAGCGTCGACCGGGGCCCGCTCACGTACTCGCTGCGGATCGGTGAGGAGTACCGGCGCATCGGCGGCACCGATCAGTTCCCGGAGTACGAGGTGCACGCCACCGGCCCGTGGAACTACGGGCTCGTCCTGGACGGGCGGAAACCGGCTGCCTCGCTGCACCACCACACCGTGCGCCACGTCAGGGACGACAACCCGTTCACGCTGGACGGCACCCCGGTGACCATGACCGCGCGGGCCCGCCGGATCCCGGAGTGGACGGCGGACGGCGAACATGTCGTCACCCCGCTCCAGGACAGTCCCGCCCGCAGCGCGGAGCCGGTGGAGGAGGTCACGCTCGTCCCCATGGGCGCGGCACGACTGCGCATCACCTCGTTCCCGACCGCCGGTCCGGACGGGGCGCCCTGGCTCGCCAACGGCTGGTACCGCATCCGCAACCGGCACTCCGGGAAGGTGCTGGGCGTCGACAACATGTCCACCGCCGACAGCGCCCACGTCGTCCAGTTCGACGACAACGGCACCGACGACCACGACTGGCAGCTGGTTCCCGAGGGCGACGGCTGGTACCGCGTCCGCAACCGGCACTCCGGGAAGGTGCTCGGCGTCGACAACATGTCCACCGCCGACAGCGCCCACGTCGTCCAGTTCGACGACAACGGCACCGACGACCACCTCTGGCAGCTGGTACCGGACGGCGACGGCTGGTACCGCGTCCGCAACCGCAACTCCGGCAAGGTGCTCGGCGTCGACAACATGTCCACCGCCGACAGCGCCCACGTCGTCCAGTTCGGTGACACAGGCACCGACGACCACCTCTGGCAGCTCGTCTGACCCGCAGCGCTTCCACGCAACCCCCCGTACCGCTCCCCGCGCCGCCCGGCTCGGGGAGCGCCCCCATGACGGAGCTGGACCCGACGAAGGAGACGGAACCCATGAGCCGCTTACGTGTTCCCGGCCGCAGGCCGTGGTGGAGACGGACGATCGCCACCACCGGGCTGCTGGCGCTGGTGGCCACCGCCCTGGTGGGAATCGGCACGGCACCGGCCGGCGCGGCGTCCTGGACGCCCAAGCCCGCCCCCATGACCACCCCCTGGACGAACCAGGTCCCGGTGGACAAGCCACTGCCCGAGTACCCGCGCCCGCAGCTCACCCGGCCCGACTGGGCCAACCTCAACGGCATCTGGGACTTCGCGGTGACCGGCCGCGACGCCGGGCAGCCCGCGTCGTTCACCGATCAGATCCGGGTGCCGTTCGTCGCGGAGTCCGCGCTGTCCGGCATCCAGCGGAAGATCACCGAGAACGACAAGCTCTGGTACAAGCGCACCTTCACCGTGCCGTCCGACTGGAACGGCCGCCGGGTCGAGCTGAACTTCGGCGCGTCCGACTGGCAGACCACGGTCTGGGTCAACGGCACCCAGGTCGGCGCCCACAAGGGCGGCTACGACTCGTTCGGGTACGACATCACGCCGCAGCTCAACGGCGGTACGAACACCGTCGTGGTCTCCGTGTACGACCCGACGCAGACCGGTGGGCAGGCCGTCGGCAAGCAGCGCATCAACGGCGTGCAGCCGCACGACGGCGGCGGCATCTTCTACACCGCGGCCTCCGGCATCTGGCAGACCGTCTGGCTGGAACCCGTCGCCGCCGCGCACATCACCCGCCTGGACATGACCCCGAACCTGGGCGACAGCACCCTGCGGGTGAAGGTGCAGGGCGCCTCCGCGTCCGGACGCAGCGCCCGGGTCACCGTCTCCAGCGGCGGGACCGTGGTGGGTACGGCCACCGGGACCGTCGGTTCCGAGATCTCCGTCCCGGTGCCGAACGCGCATCTGTGGACCCCGGAGGACCCGTTCCTGTACGACGTGAAGGCAGAGCTGCTCGACGGCTCGGCCGTCACAGACTCGGCCGGCAGCTACACGGGCATGCGGTCCATCGCCGTGGCGAAGGTCGACGGCGTGCTGCGCCCGGTCCTCAACGGGAAGTTCGTCTTCCAGACCGGCACCCTGGACCAGGGCTACTGGCCGGACGGCATCTACACGGCGCCGACCGACGCCGCCCTGAAGTCGGACCTCCAGGCCCACAAGGACCTCGGATTCAACATGGTCCGCAAGCACATCAAGGTGGAACCGCAGCGCTGGTTCTACTGGGCGGACAAGCTGGGGCTGCTGGTCTGGCAGGACATGCCCGCCATGGACACCGGAAGGAGCCCCGACTCCGCGGCCCGCACCCAGTGGGAGTCCGAGTTCCACGCGATCATCGACCAGCACCGCAGCTCGCCCTCGCTGGTCATGTGGGTGGACCAGAACGAGGGCTGGGGACAGTACGACCAGGCCAGGATCGCCAACGAGGTGAAGGCGTACGACCCGTCCCGGCTGGTGAACAACATGAGCGGCGTCAACTGCTGCGGCTCTGTGGACGGCGGCAACGGGGACGTGGTCGACAACCACATCTACGTCGGCCCCGGCAACACCGCACCGACCGCGACGAGAGCCGCGGTCCTCGGTGAGTTCGGCGGCCTCGGCTACAAGGTCCCCGGGCACGAGTGGTTCCCCGGCGGCGGCTTCAGCTACGAGGACCAGCCGAGCGTCTCCGCGCTGAACAACCGGTTCACCGGACTGCTCGACAGCATCCGCGTCGGCCAGCTTCCCGCGGGCCTCTCCGCCTCGGTCTACACCGAGATCACCGATGTGGAGAACGAGGCCAACGGACTGCTCACCTACGACCGCCAGGTCGTCAAGGTGGACACCGCACGGGTGAAGGCCGCCAACCAGGCCCTCATCAACGCCTCACGGAACCCCGCTCCCCCGGTGACGCTGCCCACCGGGCAGTACAAGTCGCTGCGCGTCACCACGCCCGGCTACACCGACAAGTACCTGCGCCACCAGGACGCGCTCGCCTTCACCGCGGTCGTCGGCGCGGGAAGCGACGCCGTGCTCAGATACGACGCCACCTGGAAGATCGTCACCGGCCTCGGCAACGGCAACTGCTACTCGCTGGAGTCCCGCAACTATCCCGGCGAGTACCTCCGGCACCAGAACTTCCGGGTCCGGCGGGACGCCGACGACGGATCGGCGCTGTTTAAGGCCGACGCCACCTGGTGCGCGGTCGCCGGCAGCGGCGGGGTCCGGCTGTCCAGCGCCAATCTGCCGGGCAGCTACCTGCGGCACATCGACTCGGAGGTGTGGCTGGCCACACCGGGCGGCACCCACGCCTGGGACAACCCCGCCACGTTCACCGAGGACACCACCTGGGCGGTCGAGGCGCCCTGGGCTCCCTGACCAGCCCCTGGGTCGTGTCATCCGCACGCCGACGGCCCGGCCGTGACGCACTCGCGTCGCGTCCGGGCCGTCGGTCCGTCCTCGGCGGGTGCGCTACCGCGCCCCGCCGGCCGGAGCGAGGTAGGTGTGCAGCAGCGCCGTCCGGCCGTCGGCCGTCGTCCAGTCGCCCTCCCGGCTGGAGACGAGCCGCCAGCCGGCCCGCTCGTAGAGCCGGACGGCGGCGACGCCGCCGTCCTCCACCTCCAGCACCGGCCGCAGATCGTCGGCGGTCGCGGCGGCCACCGCGACCGCGAGCAGCGCGGTCGCCACCCCGCTCCGCCGGGCCGATGCCGTCGCGAACAGCCTTGACACCGAGGTCAGTTCGTCCGGCGGCAGCCCGACCTGCTCCGCCATGGCGGAGCCGGTCCTGGTCAGCGCGACATGCCCCAGGACGTGGGCTCCATCCCAGGCCGCCCAGGCGCCGAGCAGCCCTTCGGGGGTCAGCCAGCCCGCCGGGTCGTCCGGCCACCGGGCCGGGTAGCGATCCGCCTCGTACACCGTGGCCAGTGCCTCGACGCAGGCCTTCAGGTCGTCGTCGCGGCGGCGGCGGATCTCCGGATCATCCATCCCCCGATCCTCACACGACGCCGGTTCCGGACCGGCGGCCGGGGCATGCCGCTGCCTGCCGTCGCACGGTGCGACGGCAGGCAGCGGGTCAGCCGGGCGCTACGGCTGATCGGTGTCGTGCAGCGCGCTCACCTCGTCGGCGGTCAGCGCCTTGTCGTACACCTTGACGTTGTCGATGGAGCCGTTCCAGAAGTCGGTGTTGCCGCCCGACCACTTGGCGCGGCCCACGGACAGGGCACCGCTGCTGACGTCGGCCGATCCGGCCGGCGCGGTCGCGGCGAGCTTGCCGTCGACATAGAGCTTGATCTCGTCACCGCTGCGCACGCCCACCACGTGGTACCACTGGCCGAGCTCGGGCTTCAACTCCAGCCGGGCGCGGTGGGCGCCCGGGGTGGAGAAGGCGAACCCGCCCTGACCGTACTGCAGGTAGAACGGGTTCTCCTGACGTCGGCCGTCCTGGCTGACGATGGTGGCGTAGTTGCCGGGCAGGGCGTCCAGGGACGCCCAGGCGGAGACGGTGTAGTCGCCGGTGGTGTCGACGACCGGACCGTCGGTCTCGGCGTACTGGCCCTCACCGTCGAACTTCAGCGCCGAGCCGTGCACGCCGGCGGTCCAGGACGTGCCCTCGGACAGGGTGAGGTCCTTGCGGTTCGGACCGCCGTCGGCGGCCTTGGTGCCCTTGTTCTCGTCGAGGGACCAGGAGCCGCCGCCCTTGATCTCGTCCCGCTCACCGGCGGCCGCGCCGGCCGCGATGACCTCACGGTTGATCTTGCGGACCTGGGCCGGGTCGACCTTGATCTCACGGCGGTCGTACGTCCAGAGGCCGTTGAGCTCGTTCTCCAGGTCGGTCACCTGGGTGTAGATGGAGCCGGAGAGTTCGGCGCCGGCCGCCTCCAGGTAGTACTTACGGGTGTTCTCGACGTACTTGGCGGTCAGCGCGGCCTTGTCGGCGACACCACTGTAGATCGCGGTCGGGGCGCCGGGCCACATGTGCCCGGGCATCCGCAGGGTGAAGCCGCCGTGCTCACCGTCCATCGCCGCACGATTGTCGTCCGGGAAGGCCGGGTCGGTGTTGTTGTAGTCGTGGTGGTCGATGATGTCACCCTTGCCCGAGTCACCCTTGGAGTTGCAGCAGTTGACACCGCTGTGGGCGTTGACGACACGGGAGGGGTCTGCGGCCTGGACCTGTTCGGTGATCTTGCCGGTCTCGGTGCGGTCCCACTCGCCCCAGCCCTCGTTGAAGACGATCCAGGCACCGATCGAGGGGTAGTTGTGCAGCTGCTTCATCATCTCGGCGCCCTGGTCGAGGAAGGCCTTGTGGCCCTTCTCGCCGGTGAGGTTGCCGGAGACGAAGTCCTGCCACACCAGAAGACCCAGCTGGTCGGCGTGGTAGTACCAGCGTGCGGGCTCGACCTTGATGTGCTTGCGCACGGAGTTGAAGCCGAGGTCCTTCTGCGCCTTCAGGTCAAAGACCAGCGCGTTGTCACTGGGCGCGGTGTTCAGGCCGTCCGGGTAGAAACCCTGGTCGAGCTGGGCGAGCGAGAAGAACGGCTTCCCGTTGAGCACCAGCTTCTGGTAGCCGCCGACCTTGGCGACGCCGAAGGAACGCATGCCGAAGTAGCTGTCGACGGTGTCCTTGGACCGGCCGTCGGTCAGGGTGACCTCAAGGTCGTACAGGTACGGGTCGTCCGGAGTCCACAGGTGCTGCTTCTGCACGGGCAGGCTCAGCGGGCTGTTGGCGCGGCCGGTGACCGTGCCGACGACCTTGCCCCTCTTGTCCCTGGCGACGGCCTTGACCTGAGCTCCGGCCGAGGCGTCCTCGGAGTTGACTGTCAGGGCGAGCCGGCCCTTGTCGATGTCCGGGGTGGTGGTCAGGGAGTCGACGGCCGCCGGGGCGACGGGCTCCATCCAGACGGTCTGCCAGATGCCGGACGAGGCGGTGTAGAAGATGCCGCCGGGGTTGGCGGACTGCTTGCCGGTGGGCTGGTCGTCGCCGGTGGTGTCGGTGACCGCGACGACGATCTCCTGCTCACCGCTGCCCTTGACCGCGTCGGTGATGTCCGCGGTGAAGGAGGTGTAGCCGCCGGTGTGCTCGGCGACCTGCTTGCCGTTGACCCAGACGGTGGCCTGGTAGTCGACGGCGCCGAAGTTCAGCTTCAGGCGGTTGCTGCCGCCCTTGCCGTGCTTGTCGCCCTTCACGGACCAGTTCTTCGGAACGGTGACGAGCTTGCGGTAAAACATGTGGTCTTCGTGGCGCTCGAGACCGGAGAGCTGCGATTCGACGGGGAACGGCACGGTGATGCGCTCGCCGAGCTTCTTGCCGAAGACGGGCTTCTCGCCGGCCTTGGCCCCGGCGAACTCCCACGGGCCGTTGAGGTTCTTCCAGTCGTCACGGACCTGCTGCGGCCTGGGGTACTCGGGCAGCGGGTGGTTACGGTCGAGCTTGTCGCCCCAGGTCGTGGTCAGCCGGTGCGTGGACTGGTTCTTCGCGGTGCGGCTGATCTGGGGGACGGTCTTGCCGCCTGCCGTGAGCCCACCCTTGCCGTCGTACGCGACGCGGACCTGCTGGCCCTTCTGGACGGGGGCGGTCAGGGTGACGAGCAGGGCCTTGGCGTTGCCGGGCACGCGGGCGACGGACTTCACCGGGATCGGCGAGGTGTCCGCCTCCAGCGTGAGGTGGTCCTTCACCCGGGAGAAGCTGCCGACCTTGTCGTCGAACGTCGCCCGGAGCTTCTGCCCGTCGCTCCCGACGCTCAGCCCGACCGGGTAGACCTCGAAGTCGGCCGGCGGGGTGAAGGCGGACTCCGGGACGACCTGCTTGGCGAGCTTCGCGCTGGACCAGCGCAGGAACATGTTGGCGCCGCCGGTGTCCTGGAACATCTCCAGCTTGAACTCGTGCGTCTCGCCCGCCTTGAGCGCGACCGGCTCGCTGGACTGCTCGTTGTCCCAGTCCGGCTCCCAGTGGTCGATGACCACCTTGCCGTCGATGTAGAGCCGGAAGCCGTTGTCGCCGCTCGCGGCGAAGGTGTAGTCACCGTCCTCGGGGGCCGTGATGCCGCCGGTCCAGCGGGCGGTGGTGTTCTCGGTCTGCCCGGTGGTGGACTCGAACGTGCCGGTGAGACCGGGGAAGTTGATCTGCGGGTCGAGGGCGACCCCGCCGAGCTTGGCGAAGTCCCGCGCGCCGGGCGCGGACATGCTGAAGTACTCGCCCTTCAGCCCGTGGACCTCGGTGGCCGGGTCACCGGCCTTGAACGTGGTCGCGGAGGCGGCGCCGGCGGCTGCGGCGGGGGTGGCTGCGGCGGCCGGGACCAGGGTGGCCCCGACGGGGATCAGCAGCGCGGCGGCACAGACCGCCGTTCGGAACAGAGCGCGGGGGCGGGGCATTTGTCGTCTCAAGGCGTCGTCCTGTCGAGAGAGCTAGAAGTGCCTCGAACCTGTGAGGCACAGCACACAATCGAACATTCAGCCACAGCAACAAACGTAAAACAACAGTCATGCGCAGGAAATTTTCAACGATAGAAAGACCGGCTCCCGCACCCCGCAACGGATCGCCGCGCCCCCGTTCACGGCGATCCGTTGCGGGGCTACCGCCCTGCTAGGCCGTGTCTTCAAAGCTGTTTTAGGTGTTGAGGGATCATGTCGGTTGTGGTGCGTCGTCATGAGCTGTCGGATGCTGAGTGGGCTGTCCTGTCGCGGTTGTTGCCGAGTTCGGGGACGGCGGGGCGGCCGCGGTCGGATGACCGCGTGGTGCTGAACGGGATTGTGTGGAAGTTGCGTACGGGGTCGGCCTGGCGGGATGTGCCGGAACGCTACGGCTCCTGGCAGACGCTCTACACGCGTTTCCGCAGGTGGGCGCTGGATGGCACGTTCTCTCGCATGCTGCGGGCTCTGCAGGCGGAGAAAGATGCGGCCGGGGACATCGACTGGCTGGTGTCGGTCGATTCCACGATCGTGCGGGCCCATCAGCACGCCGCCGGCGGCAAAAGGGGTCACCGAGGGGGACGAAGCGGGTGATCACGCCCTCGGCAGATCCCGAGGCGGACTGAGCACCAAGCTCCACCTGGTCTGCGACGGACACGGCCGCCCACTCGCCTTCGTTCTGACCGGCGGGAACGTCAACGACTGCACTCGCTTCGAGGAGGTCCTGGACGCCATCTGCGTTCCCCGCATCGGTCCAGGCCGGCCACGCACCCGGCCCGACCACGTCATCGCGGACAAGGGCTACAGCTCCCGTAAGATCCGCGCCTACCTGCGAAAGCGCGGCATCCGCCACACGATTCCCGAACGCATCGACCAGGCCAGCGGCCGCCTACGCCGAGGCTCACGTGGCGGCCGACCACCGCGTTTCAACAGGGAGGTCTACCGACTCCGCAACGTCGTCGAGCGCTGCTTCAACCGGCTCAAACAATGGCGCGGCCTGGCCACCCGCTACGACAAGACCCACGAGTCGTTCCAGGCCACCGTCACCATCGCCTCAATCCTGTTATGGATCTGACCTTTGAAGACACACTCTAGCGCGGCAGCTCCGAAATGGCCGTCGCCCAGGTGGCGTTGGGCTTCTCGCTGAGCCTGAAGGCCAGCGTGCCGCCCCTGGCGAGCAGGCTCGCGTCCGTCCAGGAGCGGTCGGTGCGCCTGCCGTTGACCGTCACCGCGTCGATGTACGCGTGCGCCGCGTCGGCGGCCGGGGCGGTGAGGCTGATGTCCCTGCCGTGCGGCCGGTCGATCACCGCCTTCGGGAACAGCGGGGCGCCCAGCAGCATCGAGCCGCTGCCCGGCGACTGCGGGTACAGCCCCAGCGCGGAGAAGACGTACCAGGCGGACATGGTCCCCAGGTCGTCATTGCCGGGCAGGCCGCGCGGGCCCGTCCCGTACACCGTGTTCAGGATCTCGCGGACGGTCGCCTGGGTCTTCCACGGCTGACCGAGCGCGTTGTAGAGCCAGGGGGCGTGGATGCCGGGCTCGTTGGTCGGGTCGTAGCGCACGGAGTCGCCGCCCTTGACCGACCAGGAGCCGTCCGCCTTGTGGAAGAAGCCGTCGAGGCGCTGCGCCGCGACGTTCCGGCCGCCCATCGCCGCCGCCAGCCCCTGGACGTCCTGCGGCACCATCCAGGTGTACGTGGCGCTGGTGCCCTGTGCGAAGCCGAGGTCGCTTCCCGGGCTGAACGGGGAGACCCAGGAGCCGTCGAGGTTGCGGGCCTGGATGTAGCCGACGGTGCCGGCCCCGTCGGTGGCCCCGGCGTTGAACACGTTGCGCCACCAGCCGCCGCGCTCCTTGAACGACTTGGCCTCCGCGTCCCGGCCGAGCAGCGCGGCCCAGCGGCCGAGCGCGTCGTCGGCGACCGCGTCCTCCAGGGTCTCGGCGGCTCCGCCCCAGCAGTGGCAGACGTCCTGCGGCGCGTAGTGGGACTCCAGGTACTGCGCCAGGTTGGGCCGCTGGCCGGTGCACTGCCCCGGGCAGCCGGCGTCCGAGAGGCCGTCGTCGGAAGGGACGGTCGCCTGGCGGGCCAGCGACTCGTAGGCGCCCTCGTAGTCGAAGTTCCGCACCCCCATGGCGTAGAACGTGGCGAGGGTGGCCGCCGTGGGGTCACCGGTCATGACATGGGTTGCGCCGTTGATGTGCACCCAGCGGTCCCACACGCCGCCGTTCTGCCGGGCGAAGTTGTACAGCGACTGGGCGAAGTCCCCGGCGATCTCCGGTTTCAGCAGGGCCAGCAGCTGTATCTGCGCCCGGTACTGGTCCCAGCCGGAGAAGTTGCTGTACTGCGCCCCCTGCCCGCGCTCGATCCGGTGCGCCTTCCCGTCCATGCCCGGGTAGCGGCCGTCGGTGTCGCTGACGATGTTGGGCTGCATCAGGGAGTGGTACAGCGCGGTGTAGAAGGTGGTGCGCTGCGCCTCGGTTCCGCCGCCGGTCCGTACGGAGTTCAGCTCCTTGTCCCAGCTCCGGCTCGCGGCGGCCGCCACGTCGTCCACGCCCGCGTGCGGGGCGATCTCGTCGCGGAGGTTGGCCTCGGCGCCCGCCTGACTCACGTAGGAGATGCCGATCCGCATGTGGACATCGTTGTCGGAGGCGGTGTCGAAGCCGACCCAGCCGCCCGATCCGCGCCCGGCCCGGTCCGCCCCGGTGGCGTAGCCCTCGCCGCCGCTGCCGGAGGT
The DNA here is from genome assembly GCF_041435055.1 of Streptomyces sp. NBC_00341. Taxonomy (NCBI): domain Bacteria; kingdom Bacillati; phylum Actinomycetota; class Actinomycetes; order Kitasatosporales; family Streptomycetaceae; genus Streptomyces; species Streptomyces sp. NBC_00341. The sequence goes on from NZ_CP108002.1 coordinate 656,423, forward strand.
CGAGCCCGGGGCGAGCGTGCCGTCCTTCCAGGTGCCGGTGGTGGAGAAGGCGCGGTCGAAGGAGGCGCTGAAGTAGAGCCGGTAGTAGCTCTTGCGGTTGTTGGTACCGCCGTTGGCCCGTCGCCCGCAGAACGCGCCGGTGAGGACCGAGCCGGTGACCTTGCGGTGCGCGGTGTCGATGTCGACCTGGGCGTCCTCGCTGCCGTTGAGCGAGTTGGAGACCCGGAAGAGGAGGCTGGCGGGCTTCCCCGCGGGGAAGGAGAAGTCGGCCACGCCGGCCCGTCGGCTCACGGCGAGGTCGGCCTCGGCACCGGAGTCCAGGCCGACGGTGTAGCGGCCGGGGACGGCGCGCTCGTCGTCGTGCGAGAAGTCCGCGGCGTAGACGGCGTCCTTGGTGTCGGCCGACGGCGAGGAGGTGACGTCCCCGACGAACGGCATGATCGGGATGTCACCGGCAGCGCCCGGGTCGCACCCGGCGCCGTTGACGTGGGTGAGGCTCAGCCCGCGCAGCCGGGTGGTGTCGTACTGGTACCCGTTCGCGGCGCCGGTGCTCGTCTGGTCGCCCCTGGTGCTCGTGGGCGACCAGGCGATCATGCCGTTCGGGAGGGTGGCGCCGGGAAAGGTGTTGCCGCCGTTCGCGCTGCCGATGAGCGGGTCGACGTAGGCGGTGGGGCGGGCGGCGGGGGCCGCGGCTTCGGCTGCCGGGGGCAGTACTGCGGCGGCGAGTGCGCCGGTGACGAGCACGGCGGCTGTTCGCGCGGCGAGGCGCCGGGCCGCGGGCAACGGTCTGGTGGGCATGTCGCGGTACCTTCCAGGGAGTTCGGACAACGTTGTCTACGTCCGGGGTCCGGCCGTGGACAACGGTGATCGATTCGCGGCCGAGCGTAGATCCCTCCGGCGCGGGAGGGAATGCCCCAGCCGTCATCCCTGATGAATGCGCGGTGAACGGTTGCCGTGCCACGCCACGCACACGTCCGCCCCCCGCGCACGTCCCGGGCGGGCCGGAACGGGGTGCGCGAGGAGGGCGGACGGCGGTCGAACGGTGGTCGGACGGTGGTCAGATCGCGTACTCGTACTGCTCGGGAACGCGTACCGTGCCGCACAGTTCACGCGCCGCGTGCTGCGCCCACGACGGGTTGCGCAGGAGTTCGCGGCCCAGGAGCACGGCGTCCGCCCGCTCCTCGGTGAGGATCTTCTCGGCCTGCTGCGGGTCGGTGATCAGGCCCACGGCCGCGACGGGCAGGCCGGTCTCCCGCTTCACGCGCTCGGCGAAGGGGACCTGGTAGCCGGGCCCGGCGGCGATGCGGGCGCGGGGGGCGTTGCCGCCGGTGGAGACGTCCAGCAGGTCGACGCCGTGGTCGCGCAGTTCGGCGGCGAGCCGCACGGTCTCGTCCGCGGTCCAGCCCTCGCGCTCGTCGTCGGCGTTCTCGGTGAGCCAGTCCGTCGCGGAGACGCGGAAGAAGACGGGCAGGTCCTCGGGCCACACCTCCCGCACGGCGTCGACGACCTGGAGGGCGAGCCGGACCCGGTTCTCGTAGCTGCCGCCGTACTCGTCGGTGCGCCGGTTGCTGTGCGGGGAGAGGAACTGTCCGATGAGGTAGCCGTGCGCGCCGTGCACCTCGACGACCTGGAAGCCCGCGTCGAGCGAGCGGCGCGCGGCCTCGCGGAAGTCCGCGACGACGCCCCGGATCTCCTCTGCGGTCAGCTCGTGGGGCACGGGGTGGCCGGTGTCGAACGGAAGCGGGCTGGGCGCGACGGGCGTCCAGCCGTACGCCTCCGGCCCGACGGGGCCGCCGCCGGTCCACGGGGCGGCGGTCGACGCCTTGCGCCCGGCGTGCGCCAGCTGGATCCCCACCACGGAGCCCTGCGCCTTGACGAAGTCGGTGATCCGGCGGAAGGCCGCTGCCTGGGTGTCGTTCCAGATGCCGAGGTCGGCCGGGCTGATCCGGCCCTCGGGGCTGACGGCCGTCGCCTCGGTGAGGATGAGCCCGGTGCCGCCGGCGGCGCGGGCCGCGAGATGGGCGAAGTGCCAGTCGGTCGGTACGCCTGTCCCGGGCCCCGCCGGTTCGGCGCAGTACTGGCACATCGGGGCCATCCACACCCGGTTGGGCACGACAAGCGACCTCAGGGTGACGGGCTCGAAAAGGGCACTCACGACGGACTCCGTTTCGCCGGGTACGGAAGGATCGCTAGTACGATACATCCCGTACTACGACGTCCGTCAAATTACGACACCTCTCGTACATGGCTACGGGTCCGCGGCGCCGAACCGCTCACGCCCCTCAGGCCCCTCAGGTCAGCGGATAGGACGTACGGCCGGACTCCTCGTCGATCTCGTCGTGGGCCTTGGTCAGCAGCTTCATCGCCAGCTCGTTGAGCGCACGCGCACCCGCGATCTCCTCGCCAACCCGGGGCTGCTCGGAGTCCGAGGGATGCCGGCTGGCGTAGCCGTGGGCGCGTACCTCGCTCCCGTCGGAGAGCCGCACCAGAGCGGCGGCGCGGGTGCGGTGGGTGTCCTCCTCGAATTCCAGCTCGATGTGCCATCCGACAGCGGTCTGCGTCATGGGTGCTCACCTCCGAAGGTTCTTCCTCCAGGGTGCGCCCCTTGCCCCGGCCGTGCGCGGCGGGGGGGAAGGGCGACCGGGGCGCCTACCGCCCGCGGCGGCGCAGGGTGATGCGGGCGTCCGCGTCGTACAGCTGGTTCCAGCTGCGTCCGGCGCCCGACTTCCAGGTGACGTGGACGGTGGCCCCGTCGGCCCTGACCCCGTCCGCCGTCATCGCGCGGTCGCCGTCCCGCACGTCTCCGCGGCGCAGTTCGTCCGCCCTGACCGTGACGGGGTCGGCGGTGCGCACGCTGTCGGCCTCGTCCGCCGCGAGGCCGAGGGCGGTGGCCAGTTCGCGGGCCCGGTCGGGGGTGCAGATCAGCGAGAGCTCTCCGGCCGGTGTGGCGAGCCTGATCTCGACGCCCGCACCTACGGGGGTCACCTCAAGGTGTTCGGCCGGCACACCGTTGTCCTCGTTCACGCTCTTCATCCGCTCCGCTACTCCCTTGCCCGGAATCCCGGGCCCATCGGTCCCGCCGAAGGCGCTCCGGCGGGCCCAGGCAGCTGGGCCCGGGGTCCCCGGTGTCGATCGCCAGGCTCTGGAGCACCACCGTCGGGTCGGCCATCCAGCATTTGAGCACATGCGCACCGGCGGCGGCGATGTGGTGCGCGGTACTGGTGATGCTGACGTCCACCCGGCCGATGGAGCCGCCCCGCGCGGCCCGGCCGCGATGAGATGTCGAAAGTTTCGGGAGCCTCCCCGCACGTCCTGCGGGGAGGCTCCCGGGCCGGTCAGCGCGCGGCCGGCCCCGTCACGGGCTCGACCGAGGTCCCGCAGACGAGCCGCCGTCGGTGGTCGACCGTCCGCTCGGGCCCGGTCAGCCGCAGCCGTACCGTCCGGCGGACGGCGGTGGCGGCGCTGGAGGCGGCGAGCCGCAGTTCGAGCTCGCCGGGTTCGACGATCCGACGGCCGCCGATGCCGGTGAAGGACACCAGGTCCGCGTGGAAGCGGAACCGGACCCTGGCCGCCGCACCGGCGGCGAGCGGCACCCGCGCGTAACCGATCAGCCGCGCATCGGGGCGGGTCGTCTGGGCGACCGGGTCGTGGACGTACAACTGCACCACTTCGGCGCCCGCGCGGTCACCGGTGTTGCGGACCGTGACTTCGATGTCGGCCGAGCCGTCGGTGGGGATCTCGGCCGGGACCGGACCGGCCTCTTCCCAGTCGAAGGAGGTGTACGACATGCCGTGCCCGAAGGGGTGGAGCGGCGTCGGGTCCAGATTGCTGACCCCGCTCGCCAGCCCCAGCGGCGGCTGCAGATACGTCCACGGCTGACCGCCCGGCCCCCTCGGTACGCCCACCGGGAGCCGGCCGGAGGGGTTGACCCGGCCGGAGAGCACCCCGGCCAGCGCCGGACCGCCCTCCTCGCCGGGGAAGAAGGACTGCACGACGGCGGCCGTCCGCTCCGCCCACCGCCCCAGCGCGTACGGGCGGCCGGTCAGCAGCACCAGGATCACCGGGGTGCCGGTGGTCAGCAGGGCGTCCAGCAGTTCGCCCTGCACCCCGGGGAGCGAGAGGTCCGCCGCGTCGCAGCCCTCGCCGGAGGTGCCCCGGCCGAAGAGGCCCGCCCGGTCGCCGAGCACGGCGACACAGACGTCGGCGTCCCCGGCCAGCCGGACGGCCTCGGTGATCGCGGACGTGTCGGTACCTTCCACCTCGCAGCCGGCCGCGAATCCGACGTCCGCGCCCGGGAGTTCGCCGCGCAGTGACTCCAGCACGGTCGGCACGTCGATCCCCATCTCGGTCCCGGGGTGTGAGACGCCGACGTGGCTGGGGAACGAGTAGCAGCCGAGCATGGCCAGCGGGTCGTCGGCGCGCGGTCCGACGACCGCGATCCGGCCCGTGCCGGGCACCGGCAGTACGCCGTCGGGGTTGGCGAGCAGCACACAGGCCTGCTCGGCGAGTTCGCGGGCCAGCGCCCGGTTCTCCGGCGGGTCGAGGTCGACGGTGCCCCGGGCCCGCTCGGGGTCGGTGTCCCGCAGGGCGACGGGGAGCGGCGACCAGCCGGGGTCGAGCAGGCCGAGTTCGCACTTCTGCAGCAGTACGCGGTACAGGGCCCGGTCGACGAGTTCCTCGGCCACGGACCCCTCGCGCACGGCGGCGACGAGGGCGTCCCCGTAGCTGCGGACGGTGGGCAGTTCCACGTCGACGCCGGCGCCCAGGGCGAGCCGGGCGGCGTCCGCGCGGTCGGCGGCGACCTTGTGCAGGGTCTCTAGGAAGCCGATGCCGAAGTAGTCCGCGACGACGGTACCGGTGAAACCCCAGGTGTTCCGGAGCAGTTCGGTGAGCAGGGCCGGGTCGGCCGCGGAGGGCACGCCGTCGATCTCTGCGTAGGAGGACATCACCGAGCGGGCGCCGCCCTCGCGCAGCGCCATCTCGAAGGGCGGCAGGGTCACGTCGGCCATCTCGCGGGCCCCGGCCCTGACCGGCGCGAGGTTGCGGGCGCCCGCCGATGCCGCGTACCCGGCGAAGTGCTTGAGGGTGGCGACGATGCCGGCGGACTCCAGGCCGCGTACGTACGCCGTGCCGATGGTCCCGACGAGGTAGGGGTCCTCGCCGATGGTCTCCTCGACGCGGCCCCAGCGCAGGTCGCGCGCCACGTCCAGGACGGGGGCCAGGCCCTGGTGGACGCCGACCGAGCGCATGTCCCGGCCGATCCGGTGGGCCATCTCGGTGACCAGCTCGGGGTTCCAGGCCGCACCCCAGGACAGCGGCACGGGGTAGGCGGTGGCGCCCCAGGCGGTGAAGCCGGCCAGGCACTCCTCGTGGGCGAGGGCCGGGATGGAGAACCGTCCGGCCCCGGCGATCCGGTGCTGGGCGCGGGCCAGGGCGAGCGCGCCGAGCCCGGGGTCGACGGGGGCGGTGCCGAAGGGGCGGGTGAGCTGGCCCAGGCCGCGGGTGGTGAGGTCGTCCCAGTCGACCGGGTCGACCATGTCGTTCTGGTGCGGTGCGACCCCGTCGCCGTCGGCGTCGGCGCCCACCCAGACTCCGTACAGCTGGGCGGCCTTCTCCTCCAGGGTCATCCGGGGGACCAGGTCGGCCACCCGTTCCCCCGGGGTGAGCGAGGGGTCGCGCCAGGGTCCGTCGGTCTCGGGGGCCGTCTCGGTGCGGCGGGCGTGCGGGACAGCGGGGATTGCCATGGGGGCAGGGGTTCCTCTCATGAGTGCGGTGGTGCGGGGCGGCGTGGGTGCGTTATTTGCCGCCCACCCCCATCAGTCCGTTGACCAGCGCCCTGCGCGCCACGAGGTACACGGCGAAGATCGGCACCACGGAGAGCACGATCGCCGCGAGTACGGCGGGGATGTTCACGCCGAACTGGGACATGAAGTTGAAGAGACCGAGCGTCAGGACGCGCTTCTCCTCCGACTGGGTGAGGATCAGCGGGAAGAGGAATCCGTTCCAGGCCTGCAGGGCCGAGAAGATCGCCACGGTGCTGATGCCGGCCCTGGACATCGGGATGGCGAGCTGCCACAGCATCCGCAGCGGGGTGGCGCCGTCGAGCGCCATCGCCTCGTACATCTCCTCGGAGACGTCCCGCATGGTGCCGCTCAGGACGAGGACGGCCACCGGCATCGCGAAGGCCGCGGTCGGCAGGATGATCGCGGGCAGCGTGTCGTACAGGCCCATCTTGCCGATCAGCAGGTAGAGCGGCACGATCACGGCCTGCGCCGGGATGGCCACGCCGAGCAGGAACGTCCGGAAGGCCAGCGAGGAGAGCCGGCTGCGGGTGCGGACCGCGACATAGGCGACGGGCACCGAGAGGACCAGCACGATGGCCACGGTGGCGGCGGCCACGATCGCGGTGTTGGCCAGCAGGGTGAGGAAGCCGCTGTGCAGCACGCTGTTGTAGTTGTCCAGCGTGGGGTGGGACGGGAACGCCAGCGGATCGCCGCTGAGCGCCTCGTCCTGGTGCATCAGCGAGGAGGAGACCAGCGTGTACAGCGGTACGACGACGATGACGAGCCAGACCAGCGAGCCGAGGCCGGCCAGCGGGTTCCCCCATCTCCTGCGCCGGCGGGCGGTGGTGCTCCGGCCCCGGAGCGCGGGTGTCGTGGGCGGCGCCGCACGACGGGTGTCGACTGACATGACGTCACATACCTTCCCGCGTCGAGCGCATGGAGCCGAAGCCGCTGAAGCGCACCAGGATCAGTGACAGGCCGGTGGCGACGATCACCAGGGCCGTGGCGATGGCCGCGGCGTAGCCGAGGTCGTAGGTCTGGAAGCCGGTGCGGTACATCAGGTAGGGCAGGATCGTGGTGTCCGTGCCCGGACCGCCCTTGGTCATGATCAGCACGGTGTCGAAGTACGTCAGCGAGCCGACGATCATCAGGACCGACGAGGTCGTGATGGTGTTGCGCAGCTGCGGCAGGGTGATGTGGAAGAACTGCCGCAGCATTCCGGCGCCGTCGATGGCGGCCGCCTGGTAGAGGACCTCGGGGATCTGCCGGGCGCCGCCCTGGTAGATCAGGGTGTGGAACGGCATGAACTGCCAGCCGCCGACGAAGGCCACGGTGAGCAGGGCTCCGGTGGACGAGCCCATGATGTTGGGGTCGATGCCGAACCAGGGGCCGATCTGCTTGATGACACCGAAGTTGGGGTCGAGCAGTGCGTGGAAGAGCATCGCGATGGCGGTGGTGGAGAGCAGCAGCGGGATGAAGAAGACGGCGGAGAGGAAGGTCCGGCTGCGCTGCCTGCCTGCCGCCCAGACGCCCAGGAGCAGCGCCACCGGTGTCTGGAAGGCCCAGCTGACGGTGGTGAGCAGCAGGCTCAGCCAGGCGGCCTGGCGGAATTCGGGGTCCTTGAACAGCCGGGTCCAGTTGTCCGTGCCGACCGGCGTCGGGGAGTTCAGCCCGTCCCAGTGGCAGAAGGAGAGATAGACGGCGATCGCCAGCGGGACGATCGCGAAGAGGGCGAAGAAGACGATCCCGGGAAGGGCCCAGGCGACCGAGGGGCGGCCGACGTTGCCGACGGCCGCCTTCCTTCCTCCACGCACCTTGGTGTACGGAGAGAGCTGGGACATCGTTACTTGACGGCCTTCATCGCGGCGACGAACTGCTCGGGCGTGGACTTGCCGGCGAACAGCTTGCTGATCTCGGTGAGCAGCGGGGTGGCGATCTGCGACTCCAGCGCCTGGTCCCAGGAGAGCGTGAAGCTCGGTGCCTTCTGGACCATCGAGTACTGGTCGTGCGCGAACTGCGGGTTGGGCGAGGAGTCCAGTGTCGAGGCGGCGTCCGACGTGGTGGGGATGTCGCCGTTGTCGACCAGGGCCTTGCTGTAGGACTTGGCGGCCATGGTCTTCAGGAACGCGATGGCCGCGTCCTTGTGCTTGGTCCTGGTGTTGACCGACCAGTAGTTGGTGGGGTTGCCGACCACGTCGGCCGGGTCACCGACACCGCCGGCCACCGTCGGGAAGGCGGTCCAGCCGAGGTCCTTCCTGGCGAACGCGGGCGCCTTGCCGAGCTGTGTCGAGTACTCCCACGAGCCCATCAGGTGCATGGCGGCCTTGCCCTTGTTGAGCAGGGTGGGGGCGCCTCCGTTGCCGTAGTCGACGGAGTTGAAGTTCTTGCCGAACGCGCCGCCGTCGACGAGTTCCTTCACGGTCCGGGCCGACTTGAGGACCGCGGGGTCGCCCCAGCCGGAACTGTCGCCGCCCTGGATCTTCCGGAAGACCTCGGGTCCGCCGATCCGGTCGAGGAGGTACTCCATCCACATCAGCTCGGGCCATTTGTCGGAGCCGCCGAGGGCGAACGGCGTGATGCCCTTGCCCTTGAAGACGGTGATGGCCTTCTGCATGTCCTCCCAGGTCCTGGGGGGCCGGAGCTTGTTCTGCGCGAAGAGGGTCTTGTTGTAGAAGAGCATCACGGGCTGCATGCCGCGCATCGGGACGCCGTACATCTTCCCGTCGAGGCTGCCCGCCTCGACGATCGACGGAAGGAATCCGTCCTTGAGGGTGGGGTCGTTTTTGATCGTCGAGGTGAGGTCGACGACCTGCTCGGCGTCCACGTACGGCTTGATGGAGCCACCGCCCCAGTTGTAGAAGATGTCGGGGGCGCTCGGGGAGCCCATGGCGCTGCGGAGCTTGTTGACGTAGTCGGTGCCGGGTACGGGGACGAGCTTGACCTTGACGTCGGAGGTCTTGTTGAACTCCTTCACGGCCGCTTCCTGGATCTTCACGGCGTCGTCCCCGTAGACGTAGGCGGTGAGGGTTCCGCCCCCGCCACCCCCGCTGCCGCTGTCGGAGCCGCATCCGGCCAGCAGGCCGGCCATGACCATGGCGGCACCGGCCGCGGTCCATCTCGCCGTACGTGTGCCCTGAGTGAAAATACCCGACCGCATGACCGCACCTCTGTCGAATGTTTCGGTGTGACTTACGAATGTTGCCGGAACCGTACGGTCGGGTTTCGGGTGCGTCAAGGGGTCGGGAAGCGGGATTTACTCCCGCCCGACCCAGGCATCGGCTGGTGCGGCGGGAAGCTACGATCCCCTTATGAGCCCCGCAAACGTCCAGTCACATCAGGAGAATGCGCCGGCCGGCGAACCGTCGGAAGGCACCGCCACGTTGGCGGAAATCGCCCGAGCGGCCGGAGTCTCGGCTCCGACAGTTTCGAAGGTGCTGAACGGGCGCGCCGATGTCGCCCCGGGTACCCGCACCAAGGTGGAGGAGCTGCTGCTGGTGCACGGCTACCGCCGCAGACGCGGCTCCACGACCCAGTCCCAGCTGATCGACCTGGTCTTCCACGAGCTGGACAGCGCCTGGGCCATGGAGGTCGTGCGCGGGGTGGAGAACGTCGCCAGGGAGGAGGGGCTGAGCCTGGTCCTCTCCGAGAGCGCCGGCCGGCTCACCCCGGGACAGACCTGGGTGGACGGGGTGCTGGCCAGGCGGCCGGTCGGGGTGATCCTGGTGCTCTCGGACCTCACCGCCGCCCAGCGCGCCCAGCTGACCAGCCGCAGCATCCCCTACGCGGTCGTCGACCCGGCGGGCGATCCCGGCGACGACGTCCCCTCGGTCGGGACGACGAACTGGCAGGGCGGCCTGGCCGCCACCCGCCACCTCACCGCGCTCGGGCACCGGCGGATCGGGGTCATCAGCGGCCCGTCCCGGATGATGTGCAGCCGGGCCCGGGTGGACGGCTACCGCGCCGCCCTGGAGACCGCGGGCCTGCCGATCGATCCCGCCCTGGTCCGCGAGGGCGAGTTCCAGCACGAGGCGGGCTACACCGCGGGCCTCGAGCTGCTCCGCCAGGCCGACCGGCCGACCGCGGTCTTCGCCGGCAACGACCTCCAGGCGCTCGGCGTGTACGAGGCGGCGCGGGAGCTTGGCCTGCGCATCCCCGAGGACCTCAGCGTCGTCGGCTTCGACGACCTGCCGCTCACCCGGTGGATCGGCCCGCCGCTGACCACGGTGCGCCAGCCGCTCATAGAGATGGCCGAGACCGCCGCCCGGCTGGTCATCGACCTGGGCCGGGGCCGGCAGCCCGCGACCACCCGGGTCGACCTGGCCACCAATCTGGTGGTGCGCAGCAGCACGGCGGCGCCCCGCCGCTGACCCGGCGGACGTCGCGGGTCGGGTGCCTCGCCGGACCTCGCGCACCCCGCCGGACCTGGCACGACCGCAGAAGCGACAGTGTCCCGGGCTGTCCTGCGCGCCGGTGTCGGTGGCCGGGTGCAGACTGGCCGGTATCCGGCACAACGGCGTTTCGGGAGGTTCGGGTCATGACCGATGTTCTGCTCACCGTGGGTACCCGCAAAGGACTCTTCATCGGCCGCCGGCACGACGGTGCGTGGAAGTTCGACGGTCCGCATTTCAACGCGCAGGCGATCTACTCGGTCGCCATCGACACCCGTGGAAAGTCCCCCCGGCTGCTGGTCGGCGGCGACAGCGCGCACTGGGGCCCGTCCGTCTTCCACTCCGACGACCTGGGCGCCAGCTGGGTCGAGCCCAAGCGCCCGGCCGTGAAGTTCCCGGAGTTCACCGGGACGTCGCTGGAGCGGGTCTGGCAGTTGCAGCCGGCGGGGCCCGAGGCGCCCGACGTCGTGTACGCGGGCACCGAGCCGGCCGCGCTGTTCCGGTCCCGGGACGGCGGCGAGTCGTTCGAGCTGATCCGCCCGCTCTGGGAGCATCCGACGCGTTCGAAATGGGTGCCGGGCGGGGGCGGCGAGGGGCTGCACACGGTCCTGACCGACGAGCGGGACGCACGGGCGGTGACGGTCGCGGTCTCCACCGCCGGGGTGTTCAGGACCGCGGACGGCGGCGAGAGCTGGGCCCCGGCCAACAAGGGCGTGTCGGCCGTCTTCCTGCCGGACCCGCACCCGGAGTTCGGCCAGTGCGTGCACAAGGTCAGCCGGGACGCGGTCGATCCCGACCGGCTCTACCTCCAGAACCACTGGGGCGTCTTCCGCAGCGACGACGCCGGGAGCAACTGGACCGACATCGGCGGGGGGCTGCCGTCCGACTTCGGCTTCGCCGTGGCCGCGCACCCGCACCGGGCGGACACGGCGTACGTCTTCCCGATCAACGCCGACGCCGACCGGGTACCGGCGGAGCACCGCTGCCGGGTCTTCCGGACCCGCGACGCGGGTGACAGCTGGGAAGCGCTGTCAGCGGGGCTCCCGGAGGGGGCCCACTACGGCACGGTGCTGCGTGACGCGCTCTGTACGGACGACGCCGATCCGGCGGGGGTCTACTTCGGCAACCGCAACGGCGAGGTGTACGCGAGCGCGGACGACGGCGACAGCTGGCAGCAGCTCATCTCGCACCTGCCCGATGTCCTGTGCGTGCGGGCGGCGGCCACCGGCGGTTGATCCATACCGTCGTATCAGCAGTAGAGTGCCGCCCGTGGCAGCACGACCTCTGAACGAAATCATCGAGCCCGGCTGGGCGCGGGCCCTTGAGCCCGTGGCCGGACGCGTCGCGGCGATGGGCGAGTTCCTGCGCGGCGAGATCGCCGCGGGGCGCACCTATCTGCCCTCGGGCGCGAACGTCCTGCGGGCGTTCCAGCAACCCTTCGAGCAGGTAAGGGTCCTGATCGTCGGTCAGGACCCCTACCCGACACCGGGGCACGCGGTGGGGCTGAGCTTCTCCGTCGCACCCGACGTCCAACCGGTGCCCGGCAGCCTGGAGAACATCTTCCGGGAGCTCCACTCGGACCTGGGGCTTCCGCGTCCCTCCAACGGCGACCTGACGCCGTGGGCCGAGCAGGGCGTCCTGCTGCTCAACAGGGCGCTGACCACGGCGCCCCGCCGGCCCGCCGCGCATCGCGGCAAGGGCTGGGAGGAGGTGACCCAGCAGGCGATCTCGGCGCTCGTCGCGCGCGGCACCCCGCTGGTGTCGGTCCTGTGGGGGCGCGACGCCCGCAATCTGCGCCCCTCGCTGGGTGATTTCCCGGCGATCGAGTCCTCGCACCCCTCCCCGATGTCGGCGGACCGCGGGTTCTTCGGTTCGCGCCCGTTCAGCCGGACCAACGAGCTGCTGGAGCGCCAGGGCGCCGCACCGGTGGACTGGCGACTGCCGTGACAACCGCCTCGCCCGACGGCCCCGGACGACCTGGTCCCGCCGGGGAGTACGTCCTCGGCGTGGACTCGGGTGGCTCCGGGCTGCGGGTGGCTCTGGGCACCGTGGGCTCGGACGTCCCCCTGGGCACAACGGCAGGTGCCGAACCGGTGCGGACCGGTCCCTCCGGCATCGACGCCGCCCACCTGCTGGAACAACTGCTGCCCGCCGTCCGGGAACTGCTCGCGCGGCACGGCGGCGGCAGCCGCGTCGCGGCCGCGGCGATCGGTGCGGCCGGCATGGGCACCCTCGGGGACCGGTTGCGGGCCGAACTGCCCGCCGCCCTGACGGACGCGCTCGGGGTGCGCCGGCTGGCGCTCGCCGCCGACGCCGTGACCGCGTACGCCGGCGCGGTCGGACAGCGCCCCGGCGCCGTGGTCGCGGCCGGCACCGGCCTGATCGCCCTGGGCACGGATCTGACGCGGTGGCGGCGGGCCGACGGCTGGGGCCATCTGCTGGGCGACAGCGGCGGCGGTGCCTGGATCGGCCGGGCCGGTCTCGACGCGGCGATGCGCGCCCACGACGGGCGGCGCGGCGGATCCCGGGCGCTGCTCGGCCGGCTGGAGGCGGTGTTCGGCCCGGCGCCCGGACTCCCCGGCCTGCTCTATCCGCGTACCGACCGGCCCGCGGTGCTGGCTTCGTTCGCTCCCGAGGTGGCCGGCTGCGCCGCGCACGATCCGGTGGCCGAGGGCATTCTCCGCGACGCCGCCGGACATATCGCGGAGGCCGCTGCCGCCGTGTGCCCGACGGCTGGTGCGGACGACGGGGGATGCGAAGTGGCGCTGACGGGTGGCCTGTTCCGGATGGGCGAACCGTTGCTCGTACCTCTGCGCGAGGAGCTGGCCCGGCTGCTGCCGCACGCGCGGGCGGTCCCCGGTTCGGGTGATCCCCTGATCGGCTCCCTGCGCATCGCGCGGGCCCTGGCCACCGGCGGTCTGCTCCTGCCGCGTCATCCGACACTGCTCAGCATTCCGTTGTCCGGATTGAACCAACAGGCCTCCGCGGGGGTGACAGAGCAGGGCAGTTGACCGGTAAGCCGCCCAACGGATAAATGCGGACAGACAACGCTCGACCGGACCCTCCCCGCGCAGTGGGGTACCCAAAACCAGTAGCATGCGGCGCCATGAGCACCCCCACTGGGCCCGCTTCCGGCCTGCCTGTACGAATGCCGCGACCTCGCCAGTCCGGACGGCACCGCCGCCCGGAGCCCGTGGTCGCACCTGAGGGCGCTGCCGCGCTCGTTCTCGCCGTTCCCGGTACCCCCTCCTCGGCCAGCCGCGGTCTGGCCGAAGAGGTGATCAGCATTGCCCGCTCCGAGCTGCCCGGTCTGAACGCCGTGATCGGTTACCTCGACGGCGACGATGCCGAGTACCCGTCCCTCGTCTCCGCCCTGGCCCACTGCGCCGCCGAGCGCACCGCACGCTTCGAGCAGGCCACGGCCGCCGGCCGCGAGGTCGCTCCGCCCGAGGGACCGGCCGCCGTCGTGGTGCCGCTGCTCGCGGGACCGGACAGCGCCCTCGTGCAGCGGATACGCCAAGCGATCACGGACAGTCAGGCACCGGCCGAGCTGACCGATGTGCTCGGCCCGCACCCGCTGCTCGCCGAGGCGCTGCACGTACGCCTGTCCGAGGCCGGTCTCGCCCGCGCCGACCGGGCGAGGCTGTTCACGGTGGCCACGGCCGCCGACGGGATCGTGCTGGCCACGGTCGGCGGCGAGGAGGCCGTGCAGGCGGCCGGGATCACCGGAATGCTGCTGGCCGCGCGGCTCGCGGTGCCCGTGATGGCCGCCGCGCTCGATGTCGAGGGTTCCGTCGCGTCGATCGCCGCGCAGCTGAGGGACTCCGGCTCGCTCCAGCTGGCGGTCGCGCCGTATCTGGTGGGGCCCGAGGTGGCCGAGGGGCTGCTGGACTCCGCCGTCAAGGACGCGGGCTGCGCGGCGGCAGAGCCGCTCGGCGCCTACCCCGCGATCGGCAAGCTGGTGATGTCGATGTACACCACGACGCTCGGCATCGCCGCTCCGGTGGCACAGGGGGCACAGGCCCTCTGATCCGTTCCGGGGTGCGTTCCGTTTCCTGACGGGCGCGTGGTGATGGGCCGGCCGGCCCATCACCACGCGCCCGTACCCGTCAGGCGAAGATCACACAGGAGGCCGCAGGAGCCTCCAGGGAGCCCTCCTGGACCGGGATACCGGTCTCCGGGTCCACGGCGAACCAGGCGACGTTCCCGGACCGCTCGTTGGCCGCGTACAGCCGTCGCCCGGTGGGGTCGAGCGCGAGGTCGCGCGGCCAGTGGCCGCCGCAGCTCACCGTGGTGACCAGGGAAGCCTTCTCCCCCGTGGCGTCGAGGCCGAGCACCGAGATGCTGTCGTGCCCCCGGTTGGCCGCCCAGAGGAACCGGCCGTCGTGCGAGACGACGACCTCGGACGCGTAGCTCGCCCCGGCGGCGTCCCCGGTCGCCTCCGCGGGCAGTACGGGCGTCTCGTCGACCGCTTCGAGGACTCCGGAGACGGCGTCCCACCGGCACACGGTGACCGTGGGTTCGAGCTCGTTCAGCACATAGGCGTGAGCGCCGTCGGGGTGGAAGGCGAGATGGCGTGGTCCGGTACCCGGCCGCAGCACCGTCTCCCCGTGCGGGCGCAGCGCTCCGGTGCCCGGGTCGAGCGCGCAGACCCGTACCGAATCGGTTCCGAGGTCGACGCTGAGCACCCAGTTCCCCGAGGGGTCGGGGAGCACCTGGTGGGCGTGCGGGCCCTCCTGGCGGGCGGCGTCCGGCCCGCTGCCCTCGTGCTGGAGCACGCTGTCGGCGGCGCCGAGCGAGCCGTCCGCGCCCACCGGCAGCACGGTGACGCTGCCGGAGCCGTAGTTGGCGGTCAGCAGTCGGCCGCCGGCAAGCGCGAGGTGGGTGGGGCTGTCCCCGTCCACCGGCCGGAGGGCGCCGATCACCCGGGGTATGTCCTGGGTGACGTCAAGAGCCGCGGCCGCTCCCGGCTCGCTCTCGCTGACCGCGTACAGGACCGCGCCATCGGGGCCCCCGCCCCGGCCCAGTACCAGGTAGGAGGGGTTGGGCACGGAATCCGTAGCGCCCAGGACGGTGAGCGCCCCGGTCTCCTGGTCCACGGCGGCGACGGTGATGCCCCGCCCGCCCGCCGAGGTGAAGGACCCGATGAATGCCCGTCCGGCACCGTTGCTGCTGTCCACCGCACTGCCTTTCTCCGCCGACTGATCGCGACAGTGGGGACCGTCGCGATCTTCCGCGGCGACGGTAGCAGTGCGGTGGGTGGTCTGGACCAAAGGGTGCGGTATCAGGCCGCGGCCAGCGGGGCCCTAGGCGGGCTGTGCAGCGGCGCGGCCAGTTCGGCCAGCGCGCGCTCCAGGCCGTGCAGATGGGCGAGGGCGGGTTCCGTCTCCGCGGCGTGCGCCGGATGTCCTGCGGCCAGCGGAGTGCGGGCCGGCCGCTCGGGGGCCGTCAGCGCTTCCACCGCGCTCTCGACGCGCCAGCAGGCGGCGGCGAGCCGGGCGTCGTGCGAGGCTTCCGGGTCGGCGGCGACGGAGGCCAGTCCGCGCACCTCGCGCGCGCAGTCGTCGAGCAGCGCGAGCACCTGCCGGGCCCGTGCCTTGCGGGCCCTCATCGGGTTGAGCGGATGCACCAGCGGCGCCAGCGACAGCCGTACCCGGCCGAGGATGGCCTCCAGTTCGGCGACGTGCCGGGGCGGGTCGGCGTCCTCGCTTCCCGCGAGCCGGGCAGCGGCCTGAGCCGTGCAGGTGTGCACGCACCGCAGCGCCCGCTCCACCCAGGCCTCGGTCACCGAGTGCGTGGTCACCGGCAGCACGAACAGCACCGCGAGTACGGCGCCGAGCGCACCGGCCCCCGTCTCGGTGACCCGGAGCACCAGCAGTCCCGCGTCGAGCACGCCGAGCAGCCCGTACAGCATGCTCGCCATCACGGTGACGGCCAGCATCATCCAGGTGTAGGAGACGGCGGCGGTGTAGAAGATCCCGAACACGCCCACCGCCACGACGGCGGCCGCCACCACCGGCTCGTGGTGCAGCGGTACCGCCACGGCGAAGCCCAGCCCGATACCGAGCACGGTCCCCAGGAACCGCCTGAATCCGCGCACGACGGTCTCGCCGCGCGAGGTCGTGGCCACGAACACCCACCAGGTGGCGCCGACCGCCCAGTACCAGCGCTGGTCCGAGAGCAGTTGCCCCACCGCGAGGGCGAATCCCGCGCCCAGGGTCGCCTGTACGGCCTGCCGCGTCGTGATCCGCCGCAGCCCCGCCGCTCCCGTGGGAAGGCCGGCCGCCACGGGGGCCGCGATCCGGCGCTCGTAGCACCACACCCCGAACCGCACCAGCGATGACGCGACGAGCGACAGCAGCACGGCCGCGTACAACTCGGGCAGCCGGCCGGGCACGGTGTGCAGGAACTGGGCGGAGAAGTAGGCCATGAAGGCGAATACGCCCAGCGAGTGCCCGCGCGGCCCCCACCGCCGCGCGTACACCCCCGCCCCCACGACGGCGAGGAACGCCAGGTCGCGGGCGACGGGCACATCGTGCAGCACGGCGGCGAGCGTGAGCACCGGGAGGCCGACGACGGGGAGCAGCGCGGTCGTCGTCGCCTGCCCGCGCACGGTCGGGTCGGTCACCGTGAACAGGGCGAGCAGCGCGGCCAGGCCTCCCGTGATGGCCGCCACCAGAGAGTGTCCGACCGCCCCGCACAGCGCGACGGCGAGCCCGATGCCGAGCACGGCCCGGGACGCGAACCGCAGCCGGATCCGTCCGGGATCGTGTGCGACGAACGCCCTCTTCAGCAAGTCGCCTCGCCCCTTTCGCGCATGGCACCAGCGCAGACATGAGAAAGGCGCCACAGAGATCCCCGAGGGACCCGCAGCGCCATTGACAGCCACATCTCAACACCTGGGGGGCTAATGGTTCAACTTGGACCCATCCCTATGGGCCAATGGCCCAGCTATCTCGCATTCCGTGCGACCACAGCAGAGCCAACGGACCAGCCTGAGGACCGGCAGGCCCCGGAGGCGAAACACGCCACCTCGCAGCAAGGTCTTCGCCCCCTTCCACATCCCGGATGGTGAACAGCGGTGCCGCAGGGGCGGTCCACCCTCTAGGCTGGCCGGTGCAGCTGGTTCGCCCTGTCCGCCAGACAGACGCGTCGCAAGAGGGAACCCGGTGTGAATCCGGGACTGCCCCGCAGCGGTAAGTGGGAACGACCGCCGTCATACGCACTGGATCCGTTCGGATCCGGGAAGCGACGGCCAGTAGGAGTCTGCCCCCGGCAGACGAGCCCACGAGTCCGAAGACCTGCCCGTTGCCCGCACCCGAACCCTCGGACGCGGATATCCCGGTGACCTCGTGGGCGGGTCGGCGTACGTATCCAGACGGAGAATCCGCGCCGAGGCGTGTGCGATATCCGTCCGGTTCGTCATCCCTTCGCGTCCGTGTCCCGTCTCCGGGATGTTCAGGAGTCATCTCGCGAAGGAGATTTCCGTGACACCCAAGCCCGCAGCCGCGGCAGCACGAGCCACCGTCTACGGCTACCCCCGCCAGGGCCCGAACCGGGAACTGAAGAAGGCCGTCGAGGGGTACTGGAAGGGCCGCGTCACCGCCGGCGCCCTGCGGGAGACGGCGGCAGAACTGCGCCGGTCCAGCTGGAAGCAGTTGGCGGACGCCGGCGTCCATGAGGTCCCGACCGGTGACTTCTCGTACTACGACCACGTCCTGGACACCAGCGTCATGGTCGGCGCGGTCCCGCAGCGGCACCGTGCGGCCGTCGCCGCCGACGCGCTCGACGGGTACTTCGCGATGGCTCGCGGCACCCAGGACGTGGCGCCGCTGGAGATGACCAAGTGGTTCGACACCAACTACCACTACCTCGTCCCCGAACTCGGTCCGGACACCGTCTTCAGCGCCGACTCCACCAAGCAGGTCACCGAGCTCAGGGAGGCCGTCGCGCTCGGGCACAGCGCCCGGCCGGTGCTCGTCGGCCCGGTCACCTACCTTCTGCTGGCCAAGCCCGCCCCCGGGGTGGCGGCCGGCTTCGAGCCGCTCACCCTGCTGGACCGGCTGCTGCCGGTGTACGCGGAGGTGCTCGCCGATCTGCGCGCCGCCGGCGCGGAGTGGGTGCAGATCGACGAACCCGCCCTGGTCCAGGACCGCACCCCGGCCGAGCTGAACGCCGCCGCCCGCGCCTACCGCGACCTCGGCGGCCTCACCGACCGGCCCAGGCTCCTCGTCGCCTCCTACTTCGGGCGGCTCGGCGAGGCACTCCCCGTCCTGGCGAAGGCCCCGGTCGAGGGTCTGGCACTGGACTTCACCGATGCCGCCGCCGCCAACCTCGAAGACCTCGCCGCCGTCGGCGGGCTTCCCGGCAAGCGCCTCGTCGCGGGTGTCGTCAACGGCCGCAACATCTGGATCAACGACTACGAGAGGTCCCTCTCGACCCTCGCCACCCTCCTCGGCCTCGCCGACCGGGTCGACGTGGCCGCGTCCTGCTCCCTTCTGCACGTCCCGCTCGACACCGCGCCGGAGCGGGACATCGACCCGCAGATCCTTCGCTGGCTCGCCTTCGCCGAGCAGAAGACCGCCGAGATCGTCACGCTCGCGAAGGGACTGGCCCGGGGCACCGGCGCGATCACCGCCGAGATCGCCGCCAACCGCGCCGACCTCGCGTCCCGCGCCAACTCCCCGATCACCCGCGACCCCGCCGTCCGGGCCAGGACGGCGGCCATCACTGACGCCGACGGCCGCCGCTCCCAGCCGTACACCGCACGCGCCGCCGCCCAGCGGGCCCACCTCGGGCTGCCGCTGCTGCCGACCACCACCATCGGCTCGTTCCCGCAGACGAACGAGCTGCGCACCGCCCGCGCCGATCTCCGCGCGGGACGGATCGACACGGCCGGCTACGAGGAGCGGATCAGGGCCGAGATCGGGGAGGTCATCGCCTTCCAGGAGAAGACCGGCATCGACGTCCTGGTGCACGGCGAGCCCGAACGCAACGACATGGTGCAGTACTTCGCCGAGCAGCTCACGGGCTACCTCGCCACCCAGCACGGCTGGGTCCAGTCGTACGGCACGCGTTACGTCCGCCCGCCGATCCTCGCGGGCGACATCTCCCGCCCCGAGCCGATGACGGTGCGCTGGACCTCGTACGCCCAGTCGCTCACCGGGCGCCCGGTCAAGGGCATGCTGACCGGACCGGTGACCATGCTGGCCTGGTCCTTCGTCCGCGACGACCAGCCGCTCGGCGACACCGCACGCCAGGTCGCGCTCGCGCTGCGCGACGAGGTCGACGACCTGGAGGCGGGGGGTACTTCGGTCATCCAGGTCGACGAGCCCGCCCTGCGCGAGACGCTCCCGCTGCGCGCGGCGGACCACGCCGGGTACCTGGACTGGGCGACGGAGTCGTTCCGCCTCACCACCAGCGGGGTACGGCCGGACACCCAGGTCCACACCCACATGTGCTACGCGGAGTTCGGTGACATCGTCCAGGCCATCGACGACCTGGACGCCGACGTCATCAGCCTGGAGGCCGCCCGCTCGCACATGCAGGTAGCCCGCGAACTCGCCGCACACGGCTACCCGCGCGAGGCCGGTCCCGGCGTGTACGACATCCACTCACCGCGCGTGCCCGACGCGGACGAGGCCGCGGCCCTGCTCCGCGAGGGGCTGAAGGCCATCCCCGCAGAGCGCCTATGGGTCAACCCCGACTGCGGTCTGAAGACCCGCGGCTGGCCCGAGACCAAGGCGTCGCTGGAGAACCTGGTCGCCGCGGCCCGCACCGTCCGCGGCGAGCTGCCCGTCTCCTGATCGCGAAGGACTCGGGGCAGCGGCCGGAGGTTACGGGCGGGCGTTTGGGTCGGCCGGTCCGGCGGGCGTGAAGCGGACCGGCGCCTGGAAACGGGCGCGCCGGGCGGCCCGGCGGAACGTGGCGAGTACCGCCGGGCCGCCCGGCGTGATGCAGACGAAGTCGGTGAGGGCGCGAAGGTGGTCCACGCCGGTGACACCGTCGCCCTGCGCCGGGGCGCCCGACCGACCCGGGTGGGCTTCGACGTATCCTTATTGCACATGACTTGCAATTAGTAATCTGTGCGGAAAGGTACGCCATGGAGTCCCGGGTGGTGCTCGGCATCGAGTCCTCGTGCGACGAGACCGGCGCGGGTCTCGTGCGGAACGGGCGCCTGCTCGGGCACGCGGTGGCGTCGAGCATGGACGAGCACGCGCGGTTCGGCGGAGTGGTGCCGGAGATCGCGGCGCGGGCACACCTGCACGCGTTCACGCCTGTCGTGCGGGAGGCGCTGGACCGGGCGGGGCTGCGGATGGCGGACATCGGTGCCGTGGCGGTCACCACCGGCCCCGGACTGTCGGGTGCGCTCCAGGTGGGGCTCGCCGGGGCGAAGACCCTGGCGTTCTCGCTCGGGGTGCCGCTGTACGGGGTGCACCACCTGGCCGGGCACGTGGCTGCCGACACCCTGGAGCACGGGCCGCTGCCCGACCCCTGCATGGTGCTGATCGTCTCCGGTGGCCACACCTCCCTGCTGCTCGTACGGGATCTGGCCCGGGACCCGATCACGCACCTGGGCGACACCGTCGACGACGCGGCCGGCGAGTGCTTCGACAAGGTGGCCCGGGTGTTCGGGCTGCGCTATCCGGGCGGCCCTGCCATCGACCGGGCCGCCCGGGACGGCGATCCGCGCGCCGTCGCGTTCCCGCGCCCGCTCTCCGGCCCGCGGGACTCACGTCACGACTTCTCGTTCTCGGGGCTGAAAACCTCCGCCGCACGCTGGGCCGAGCAGCACCGGCTGCGCGGCGAGGAACTGCCCCTGGCGGACGGGGCCGCCTCGCTCCAGGAGGCCGTGGCCGACGTACTGACGCGCAAGGCGGTCGCCGCCTGCCGTGAGCACGGCGTGGACACCCTGGTCGTGGTGGGCGGAGTGGCGGCCAACTCCCGCGTCCGGGCACTGGCCGAGGAACGCTGCCTCGCCGCCGGCATCACGCTGCGGGTCCCGCCGCTGAAGCTGTGCACCGACAACGGGGCGATGATCGCCGCGGTCGGAGACCTGCTGGTCCGGGCGGGAGCCGAACCCGCACCCCTGGACGTCTCCATCGACCCGTCCGCACCCCTGGAGTACGCCGCGCTGCATCCCGTCGCCCGTGCGGCCGGGGCAGCCAGGGCCGCCTGACGGTCCGACCGGTCAGGCCGCTTCCCGGCCGGCCCCTACCCGCGTCCACCAACTCCCGGCACCACGAGCGCGGATACGCCGGAGGGGCCGCCGGGTTCGGGCTCCCTCACGGGCACAGCGACGGCGTGGCCGAAAAACACCCGTCCACCCCCTTGACGGTGGCAGGAATGCGACTGACTATCTAAAGCATCTTAAGTAAAGCCACTTTAGGAAGCAGCTTCACTCCATGGGCGAATCCGCCGTTCCCCCCACCGGGCCCCTCCGTCCGCAGCGCAGCCTGCTTCAGGTTCCCGCGCTGCCGCGCCGGCCTCCGGAGCGGCAGAAGGCGAGCACCCTGGACAGCCGGGTGCACAACCGGTCGCTGGTGCTGGCGACGCTGTACCACGAGGGACCCATGAGCCGTTCGGAGATCGCGCGGGCGTCCGGGCTGACCGCGCCGACGATCTCCGCGCTCGTCGCGGACCTGGAGGAGGACGGGCTCGTCGCCGACATCGGCCCCCGCCAGGGCGGCGCCCGGCTCGGCAAACCCGCGAGCCTCGTGCGCATCGAGGACGACGCGGTGAACCTCGTGGTCCTGGACCTGTCGCACAGCAACCGGTTCAGTGGCGCGGTACTCAACCTGCGGGGCGAGGCCGTCGAGCGCCGGGACGTACCGCTCGGCGATGCCCTGGGCACGGCCGCCCACGAGCTGGTGCTCCGGCTCACCGCCGATCTCATCGAGGCGGCGCCCCGGCGGGTGCTCGGGATCGGCGTCGGCTCGCCGGGCATCATCGACGACACCGGGGTCATCCGGCTCGCCGCCCATCTCGGCTGGACGGATCTTCCGCTGGCGGCTGAACTGGCCGAACGCTTCGGCATCCCGGCGTACGTCGGCAACGACGTGAACCTGGCGGCGCTCGGGGTGCTGCACTTCCGGGATGCCCGGACCCAGAACCTCATGGTGATCTCGATCGAGCACGGCGTCGGCGCGGGGCTGATCGTCGGCGGCGAGCGGGTCGAGGGGGAGCAGTTCGCGGCGGGCGAGATCGGTCACGTCACAGTCGACGAGCGCGGCGAGCTGTGCATGTGCGGGCGGCGCGGCTGCCTCGATCTGTCCATCGACGCGGGGCACTTGAGGCGGCGACTGGAGCTGGCGCCCGAGGAGCGGTGGCCGGTCCTGCGGGCGGAGGCGGGCCGGGCGCTGGGCACCGTACTCGCGCCGATCATCAGTGTCCTGAACCTGAACGAGATCGTGTTGACCGGCCCTCCCGAGCTGGTCGACGGGGAGTTCCTCGACGCCGCGCTGGAGGTCGTGCGGGCCCGCACGCTCGGCCCGGTCAACGCCGCTCTCGACATCCGTTCCCTCGCCGGGGACAACGACCTGATCCTGCTCGGCGGCGCGTGCCTGGTACTCGCCGGTGAGCTCGGGGTGCTCTGACCCGGACTCACACCCCTGTCCGCACCCTTCGCCTCGCTTGAAACTTCCTCTTACTCACAGGAGTTGCGATGAAACACTCAAGGTTCGCCGCGGTCGGCGCCCTCGGCCTGGCTTCCGCTCTCACCCTGACGGCCTGCAACGGCTCCGGGACGGGCGGCGCGGGCGGCGGTGAGCAGAAGGTCTCCGACGCGAAGGGGAAGGGCAAGACCCTCACCGTGTGGATCATGCAGGACGACTACTCCCCCGAGTCGCTCAAGGCGATGAAGCAGGAGTTCTCCGCGAAGACCGGCGCCGGGGTCACGATCGAGACCCAGAGCTGGGACGGCATCGCCACCAAGCTCACGACGGCGCTGGCCACCGACAGCCCACCGGACGTCCTGGACCTCGGCAACACCCAGGTCGCGAGCTACGCCTCCAGCGGTGGCCTGATGGATCTGACCCCGTACGCCAAGGACCTCAGGCAGGGTCAGAAATGGCTTCCCGGCCTGGAGGAGCCCTCGACGGTCGACGGCAGGCTGTACGCCGTGCCGGGCTTCGCCGCCGCCCGCGCGGTGATCTACAACAAGACGATGTGGTCGAAGGCCGGCGTCAAGAAGGCACCGAAGACCTACGCCGAGCTCACCGCGGCGCTCGGGAAGGTCCGGGCGGCCAACAAGGCGTCCGACTTCTCACCGTTCTACCTGCCCGGCCAGCACTGGGCCACCGGGCTGCAGTTCATCTGGGACGCGGGTGGCGAGATAGCCACGGAGAAGGGCGGCAAGTGGTCGGCCGGCATCGGTTCCGCCAAGGCTCAGGCCGGTCTCGCCGCGTTCGGGAAGTTCCAGAACGCGTACTCGGCCCCCGCCTCCCGTACCGCCGATCCGCAGAACCCGGACCAGCTCCAGGTGTTCGCCGACGGCAAGGCGGGCGCCATCACCGCGACCAGCGGACAGATCGCCCAGATCGAGAAGGCCAACCCCGAGCTCACCGACGCGGATCTCGGGTCGTTCCCGCTGCCCGGCACCTCGGGCAAGGCCCAGCCGGTGATGCTGGGCGGCGCCGTATGGGGCGTGGCGGCCAAGAGCAAGCAGCAGGACCTGGCGCTCCAGTGGATGAAGACCGCCGCGAGCCCCGGCATCCAGGACACCTGGATCGGCGGGCACGACGGCTGGAATCCGAACAGCGCCGAAGCGAACGAGAAGGCCTTGGCCAAGGCCGCCCCGCTCAAGAAGGGCTTCTTCGAGGCCGCGTTGAACTCCCGGGCCACTCCGGCGAGCCCGAAGTGGGCGTCGCTGGAGGCCGACAAGTCCGTCAACCAGCTGTTCTCCGGCGTCGCTTCCGGCAAGAAGTCCCCGGCGGACGCGGCCCGCAGCTTCGACGCCGCGGTGGACAAGGCACTCAATGCGGCCGGCTGACGAAGCGGGCCGCCCCCGCACGTCCGGCGCCCATGACCTGCTCACCGAGGATCCGGAACCCGCGACAGCGCCGCCCGCCGGCAGACCGCTCGACTCCGTTCGTACGGCGGAGCCGGGGAAGCGGCCGGTGAGACGCCGACGGCAGTGGGCGGTGGTGTGGCTGCTGTCACCGGCCGGGCTGGTGATGGCCGCCTTCAGCGTGGCGCCCGTCCTGTTCCTGGTCTTCACCTCGTTCACGGACTACAACCAACGCACGCTTTTCACCGGCGAGTTCAGCATGGTCGGCACTCAACAGTACGCCGACATGTTCGACGATCCGGAGTTCTGGAAGTCGCTGGTGCGCAGCGTGCTGTTCACCGTGGCGATGGTCGCGGGCAGCATCACGATGGGCATGGGCGTGGCCCAGCTGCTCACCCGGCTGCGCACCGCGATGCGCATGACGGTGACGGTCGTGCTGATCTTCGCTTGGGCCATGCCGAACGTCGCTTCCTCCCTGGTGTGGAAGTGGCTGTTCCAGCCGGGCTACGGAGTCGTCAACTGGCTGCTGACCCAGGTGCACGTGTTCGGCGACATGACCAACACCGACTGGGGACAGAACGCCTCTCTCGCGTATCTCTCGATCTGGTCGCTGGTGGTCTGGCAGGCGGTGCCGTTCATCGCGCTGACCCTGTACGCGGCGCTCACGCAGCTGCCCGTGGAGCTGCCGGAGGCCGCGCGGCTGGACGGGGCGGGCGAGTGGCGGGTGTGGTGGTCGGTCACGCTGCCCTTCCTGCGGCCGACCCTGCTGCTCGTCACGATCATGTCGGTGATCTGGGACTTCAACGTCTTCAACCAGATCTGGCTGGTCTCCGCAGGCGGTCCCGACAACGCGACGAGCACGCTCGGGATCTTCGCGTACAAGACGGCGTTCGTGTCCTTCCGGATCGGCCAGGGCGCGGCCCTGTCGGTCATCACCACCGCGATCCTGCTGGGGATCACCGCCGTGTACATCCGCAGTCTGCTTCGCTCGGGGGAGGACCTGTGAGCAGTCGTACGGGAAACCGGGTGAAGAACCGTCCGTACCGGGCGGGGAGCCCACGCGGCGGATGGCTGAACAACACGCTCGCCATCGTCTTCTGCCTCGTGTGGATCTTCCCTGTCTACTGGATGGTCAACACCGCCTTCAAGGCACGCTCCGAGGCGATGACGCCGACGCCGCACTTCTGGCCGTCCTCCCCCACGCTGCGCAACTTCGACGCGGCGATCAACCAGACCGGCTTCCTGACCGACCTGCGCAACAGCCTGATCGTGGTGGGCGGCGCCGTGCTGCTCGCGGTGGTCCTGGGGGCGTTCGCCGCGGCGGCACTGTCCCGGTTCCGCTTCCGGGGCCGGCGCACCATCATGGTGTCGATCCTGGTCGTGCAGATGCTGCCGATCACGGCACTGCTCATCCCGACCTTCCTGATCTTCAACGAGATCGGGCTGCTCGGCACGTACATCGGGCTGGTCTTCGCTTACGTGGCCACCGTGCTGCCCTTCTCGATCTGGGTGATGCGCGGGTTCTTCATCACGGTCCCGGCGGAGATCGAGGAGGCCGCGCGGCTCGACGGCGCGACCACCTGGCAGACCCTGACCCGGATCCTCTTCCCCCTGGTCGCGCCGGGCCTGATCGCGTCCAGCATCTTCGCTTTCATCACGGCGTGGAACGACTACCTGGTCGCCTACACCTTCATGAAGGACCAGGACCACTACACGCTGCCCGTCTGGCTGGCCTCGTTCACCACTCCTGTCACCGGTACCGACTTCGGCGGCCAGATGGCCGGCTCGGTGCTCTTCTCGCTGCCGGTGGTCGTCTTCTTCCTGATCATCCAACGCAAGCTGGTGTCCGGCATGTCCGCCGGAGCCGTGAAGGGATGACCCTCATCATGCTTCTCCTTCCCCGCCCCCGCTCGGCCGCGTCCGGCGACGGCGCGTTCCCGCTGGACACGTCCACCTGGATCACCGCGCCCGGCGAACTAGCTCCTACGGCCCACTGGTTGCAGTCGGTACTGCGTCCGGCGACCGGACTGCCGCTGCCGGTGACCGCCGGCGCCGAACCCGTCCCGGCCGGCTCCGCGCTGGCGCTGACCCTGGATCCGCGCCTCCCCGCAGAGGGCTATCGGCTGGTCTGCGGTCCAAACGGCGTCACCATCACGGGAGGTGACCCCGCGGGCGTTTTCTACGGCTGCCAGACACTGCGTCAGCTCCTGCCGCCGCAGATCTACCGCGCCGCCGAGACGGCCGGGATGAGCTGGGCGGTGCCGTACGGGACCGTCGAGGACTCGCCCCGGTTCCGCTGGCGCGGCACGATGCTGGACGTGGCCAGGCACTTCATGCCCAAGCACGACGTGCTCCGCTTCCTCGACCTGCTGGCGATGCACCGCATCAACACGCTCCATCTGCACCTGACCGACGACCAGGGCTGGCGGGTGGAGATCCTGCGGTACCCCCGGCTGACCGAGGTCGGCTCCTGGCGCCGCGAGTCCCAGCTCGGCGCGGCCGAGGACGCCCCCAACGACGGCCGTCCGCACGGTGGTTACTACACCCAGGACGACCTGCGCGAGATAGTCGCGTACGCCGCCCGGCGGCACATCACCGTCATGCCGGAGATCGACGTACCGGGCCACTCGCAGGCCGCCATCGCCGCCTACCCCGAACTCGGGGTACAGGGAAAGCGGTTGGAGACCAGCCCCCGGTGGGGCATCAACACGAACATCCTCAACGCAGAGGAGTCGACGCTCGGATTCTTCCTCGACGTGTTCGACGAGGTGATGGACCTCTTCCCCGGGCCCTTCATCGGCATCGGCGGCGACGAGTGCCCCAAGGACCAGTGGGACGCCGATCCGCGCAGCCGGGAACTGATGGCGGAGCGGGGGCTGGCCGGCTCGAAGGAGCTCCAGGCGTGGTTCCTGGGCCGGATCGGCGCGCACGTCGCGGCGCGCGGGCGCCGGGTCTTCGGGTGGGACGAGATTCTGGAGGGCGCTGTGCCGGAAGGTGTCGCGGTCGCCTCGTGGCGCGGCATGACCGGGGCCCGCACGGCGGCGCGCCGGGGGTACGACGTGATCTCCTGCCCCGACGACCTGGCGTACCTGGACTACCGGCAGTCGGAGCTGGAGAGCGAACCGATCCCGTTCGCGGTGCCGCTGACGCTCGCGGACGCGTACGGCTTCGACCCGGTGCCCGACGGGCTCACCGAGCAGGAGACGGTCCGGATCCTCGGCGGACAGGCCAACATCTGGACCGAGCACATGGATTCGCCCCGGACGGTCGACTACTACGCCTTCCCACGCCTGTGCGCCATCGCGGAGGCTCTCTGGAGCGACGGCGCGCGCGATTTCGACGACTTCCTCGTACGGCTGCGTGCCCACCTGGTCCGGCTCGACGCCATCGGTGTCGAGTACCGCCGGGAGGACGGCCCGCTGCCGTGGCAGAGCCGGCCCGGCGTCCCGGGCAAACCGGCGACACGCGCCGACTGGGCCGAGTTCATCGACGGACTCGTGGCCCCCATCAGGACCTGAGCACACTCGCCCCAGCGCTCCGGACAGCTCCCCGCACGACCTGCGATTCAGCATGTCCGGATGTCTGCATGTCTCCGATTCCGCATATCTCCGAAGGAGAAACAGTGAAGCAGAGAACAGGACGACGGGCCGGCCTCGCGGCCGCGTCCGCGCTCACCATGGCGGTGGCGACCGGAGTGGTGGGTCTGCCCGCCGCGAACGCCGCCGCGGCATCCGGGACGGTGACCATCGGCGGGAAGTGTCTGGACGTCACCGACGGCAGCTCGGCCAACGGCACCGCCATCCAGCTGTTCGACTGCAACGGCGGCACCGCCCAGAAGTTCAGCTGGGCGGACGACGGCACGGTCAAGGTGCTCGGCAAATGCCTTGATGTGACCGGTGGTTCGGATGCCAACGGCGCGCGCGTCCAGCTCTACGACTGCGCACCGGTGAACCAGCAGAAGTTCAAGTACCTGCCCGACGGCACGATCTACAGCGCCAAGTCCGGCAAGTGCGTTGCCGTACTGGGAGAGGTCGCGAACAACGCGCGGACCGGCCTCGCTCCGTGCGACCCGAAGCAGGCGGTGCAGAACTGGACCGCCGCGTCGGCGCCAGGACCGAAGTACAGCCTCTCGGCCGACGCCCCCGTCGAGTACGCCAACCCCGACGACACCCCGGCCGGAGTGTTCACGGCGAAGGACGGCCGGTTCTACTACCAGCAGGCGCACGCGCTGTACAGCGCGGACGATCCGCGCGAGTGGAACTTCTTCAGCGGCGACGACTTCGACTCCGCGCGGCTCGACCCGATATCCGGTGCGGTGAACCCTGCCAACGAGCAGGACCGCAACGACGACACGACGTGGCGCTGCAACAACAGCCCCACCGGCAAGGAAGCCACGCCGGCCCCGGACACGTCGGGCTACGCCCATCCCAACTACTGCGATCTGGCGGGCGTGTGGGTCGACCCGGACAGTGGCGACTGGTACGGACTGGTGCACAACGAGTTCACACCGCAGCCGTTCGGCGACGGCATGCACTACGACGGGATCGACTACGCCGTCTCCCGGGACCAGGGCAGGACCTGGTCGATCGAGGACCACGTCATCACCTCGCCGTACAGCACGAAGCGCGATGACGCCGGCCAGTTCCCGAAGGACACCTACGACTACGGCGACGGCGACCCGCGCCTGTTCGTGGACAACGCCTCGGGCTACTTCTACGTCTTCTACGCCGACCGGGTGCTGAACAAGTCCGGCGGCGGCAGCGTCTGGCACCAGCACGTGGCGCGCGCTCCCATCGCCCGGAAGATGGCGCCCTCCTCGTGGAAGAAGTGGCATGACGGCGCCTGGCAGTCGCCGGGCACCGGCGGCGAGGAATCCAACATCATCCCGGCGGACGGCAA
This sequence comes from Streptomyces sp. NBC_00341, assembly GCF_041435055.1. Classification (NCBI taxonomy): domain Bacteria; kingdom Bacillati; phylum Actinomycetota; class Actinomycetes; order Kitasatosporales; family Streptomycetaceae; genus Streptomyces; species Streptomyces sp. NBC_00341. The sequence goes on from NZ_CP108002.1 coordinate 685,501, forward strand.
CGGCACCGGCTACACCGCGCCCGCCGACGAGTACAAGCCGTCCACCGCCGGCAAGGCGGCGGACCAGGTCGCGCAGGGCACCATGCCGGACAACTCCCAGCTGACCGTCATGAACATCACCTGGAGCGCCTACCTGGGCAAGTACATCGGCACCCCGCAGAACAACATCGCCCAGGCGACGGAGACCGACTCCCCGCTGCACTTCTACGCGACGGACGACCTGGCGACCCAGAAGTGGGAGGACATCGGCAGCGTCGCGGAGAACCAGAACGCCTCGTGGTACCGGTGGTTCCTCGACTCGGGGAGCAGGACCACGTCCAGCGTGGTGGGCAGGACGTTCCGCTCGTACTGCTCCTTCTACTGCGACACGTACACGGGTGAGTACGCCGACATCACCATCGAGCCCACCTCGAAGACCGCACTGCCCGTCTCCCCGGCCGGCGGCAGGGCCAGGGAGATCAGGGCCGCGAACGGCAGGTCGCTCGCGCTGTCCGGCGGCACGGCGCAGAAGTGGAAGGTCACGAGCACCGGCGACGGCTTCTACGCCGTCACCGGTCCTGAGGGTCGGCCGCTGCGCGTCGCGGACGGTGCGAGCGGGCGGGCCTGGGGCGCGCGGGTCTCGCTCGGCGCGAAGGACGACAAGGTGCCGGCCACCTCCCAGTGGTATCTCCAGAAGGCCGTGAAGTCCCCCGCCGCGGGCGGCGCTTCACGGGCCACGGGCGAGTACCGCCTGGTCAACCGGCACAGCGGGCTGGCCCTGAGCATCGACGGCCACGGCTCGGTCTCGACCGCACCGCAGCACGCGGACGCGGCCCAGATGGTGTCGTTCCGCCCCTGACAGCCGGCGGCCGGGCGGGTTGCGGGCCGGGGCACCGGTCCGCAACCCGCCCGGCGGGGCGCGCTCCGGGAGCGCCGTGTACGCCCGCGGGCGGGGCCCGGCAGAGGCCTCACGGACGGTATGGACAGGGTGGGTTGACATGACTACGCTCACCCTTGGTCTAGACCGCAGAACTCTCCGGACATCACCCCACATCTCCAGGAGCTACGTATGCGCAGAAAGATCACCTCCTTACTGGCCGGGCTCGGCCTGGCCGGTGCGGCACTCTTCGCCACCTCCGGCAGCGCCCAGAGCCACGGCTACACCGACTCCCCCATCAGCCGTCAGCAGCTCTGCGGCATCGGCACCGTCAAGCACTGCGGGCAGATCCAGTGGGAGCCCCCGAGCGTCGAGGGTCCCAAGGGCTTCCCCACCCGTGGACCGGCCGACGGCCACATCTGCTCGGGCGGCATCGGCCGGTTCTCCGAGCTCGACGACCCGCGGGGCGGCGCCTGGCCCGCCACCAAGGTCACCGCTGGGCAGAGCTACACGTTCAACTGGCGGATCGAGGCCCGGCACGCCACGACCGACTTCCGGTACTACATCACCAAGGACGGCTACGACCCGTCCCAGCCGCTCACCCGGGCCGACCTGGAACCGCAGCCGTTCCTCACCGTCCCCTTCGGCGGCAAGCTGCCCGGCTCGACCGTGACCCACTCGGGCGTCCTGCCGCAGAAGTCCGGCAAGCACCTGATCCTCGGCGTCTGGACGATCTCGGACACCGGGAACGCCTTCTACGCCTGCTCCGACGTGCAGTTCTGACACCGCCCCGGCCGCCGCTCCGAGCCGTCCGGCCGCTGGCCGGACGCACGGGGCGGCGGCCCACCGCACCGGTCGGCCGGTGCGCCATTGGTACAGTCGCCGCCCCAGCAGACGTACCAGCGAGAGGCCGGCGGACCATGGCGGTGGACGCGCTCGACACCCGCATCCTGCGGCTGCTCATCGAGCAGCCGCACACCAGCGTGCGGGAGTACGCCCGGATCCTCTCCATCGCCCGGGGCACCCTCCAGGCCCGCATCGACCGGCTGGAACGCGACGGGGTGATCACCGGCAGCGGACCGGTCCTCTCGCCCGCCGCGCTCGGCCACCCGGTACTCGCCTTCGTCCACCTGGAGGTGACGCAGGGACACCTCGACGATGTGGGCGAGGCGCTCGCCGCCGTGCCGGAGATCGTCGAGGCCTTCTCCACCACGGGCGGTGGCGACCTGCTGACCCGGGTGGTGGCCCGGGACAACGGACATCTGGAGGATGTCATCCAGCAGCTGATCCAGCTGCCGGGCGTGGTCAGGACCCGCACCGAGGTGGCCCTGCGGGAGCGGGTGCCGCACCGGCTGCTGCCCCTGGTGGAATCGGTGGGCCGGGCGGCCGCGGGAGACCCGGGATGATCAGCGAATGAGAGCGCCGCCGCCACGGACTCGGAAAGCCTGCGCCCCGCACGGTGCCGGAGGATGTCCCAGCGGCCAGGGCGAGTTCAGCGCGCAGGCCGCCTGCGCGTGGTTGTCCGCCCGATCCGTGCCGATGCCGCCCGGCGGTCGTCCGGCAGCCGTCCGCCGGATATCCTGATCATGCTGCGTACCCCCCACCCCGTCGGATACAGATGAGGTCGCAGCCGCGGCAGTCGAAGCGGTCCTCGGCCCAAACTCTGGATAGGTGTGCGCAGGTGCTGGTTGCTGGTCGGTACCGATTGATATCCGCCATCGGTCGTGGCGGGATGGGTGAGGTCTGGCGGGCCACGGACGAGGTCCTCGGCAGGTCCGTCGCCGTGAAGCTGCTGCTCGGGGAGCACGCCGACGAGTCGGCCACCGCGCGTTTCCGGCTGGAGGCCCAGACCGCTGCCCGGCTGAGCCATCCGCATCTGGTGGCGGTGTTCGACTTCGGGTCCTGGGAGGACCGGCTCTTCCTCGTGATGGAGCTGGTCGAGGGCAGGAGCCTCGCCGATCTGCTGCTGGCCCAGGAACGGCTGGACCCGGAACAGGTCGCCCGCATCGCGGGCCAGGCCGCCGCCGGACTGGCCGCGGCCCACCGGCAGGGCATCGTCCACCGGGACATCAAGCCCGGAAACCTGATGCTGGACGCGGAGGGCTCCGTCAAGATCGGCGACTTCGGCATCGCCCAGTTCGTCGACGATCCGTCCGCCGCGCTCACCACCACCGGCCACATCGTCGGCACGAGCCTCTACCTCGCGCCGGAGCGGGCGCTGGGCCGCACGGCCGACGCCGCCTCCGACATGTACTCCCTCGGCTGCGTGATCTACCAACTGCTTCTCGGTCAGCCGCCGTTCCGTTCCGATACCCCGACCGCCACCCTCTACCAGCACGTGGACACGCCTCCCGTGCCGCTGCGGCAGCGCGGGGTCGAGATGTCCGCCGCCTTCGACTCGTACCTGCTGGGACTGCTCGCGAAGCAGCCGGAGGACCGGCCGACGGCCCAGCAGGTGGCCGACTGGTTCAGCGGCGAGGCCTGGCGGGGGCAGGCGGAGCCGCTGCCGATGTACCGGCCCGCTCCACCGGCCGCGCCCTACCCGCCGGTGTCCGCTCCGTCCTCCCCCGCGCCGCACCGTTCCACGGCGAAGGCCGGGCCCGCCGGCGCGCCCGGTGAGGACTCCGGTGCTCCGACGACCTACCGGCTGCCGCAGGCGGCCGGCGGCCACGGGCGGCGGGCGGCGAGCCGGTCGAGGAACGCCCCTCGGCGCAGCACCCGTGAGGCGATAAGACGGCGCCCGAGGGTGGCCAGTGCCATCGCGGGCACCGTCGCCTTTCTCGCCGCCGTGTATCTGGGGATGAGTCTCTTCTCCCCCGATTCCAGTTCCGCCACCACGCCGGACGAGGTCACCTCGACGAGCGGTGCGCAGTCACCGGCCCCCGATGACGAGGGCCGGTAGCCCGCCCCGCTACCAGCGGCTGTGCACCGCCGCGCGGATCCTGCGGCCGTAGAGGTCACGTACCGCGTCGAGCGTCCTGTCCGCCAGCGGCTCCAGCGCAGCCGCCGACGCGTTGGCGCGGGCCTGTTCCACCGAACGCGCGCCGGGGATCACGCTGGTGACGCCCGGCTGCTGGATGATCCAGCGCAGTGCGGTCCGGGCCGGCGTCGCCCCCTGGGGAGCGAGCCCGGCGAACTCGGCCGCGGCGGCGATCCCGGTCGCGTAGTCGACTCCGGAGAAGGTCTCGCCCTGGTCGAACGCCTCCCCGTGCCGGTTGTACGTGCGGTGGTCGTCCGGACCGAAGACGGTGTCCTCGGTGTACTTGCCGGAGAGCAGCCCCGAGGCGAGCGGCACGCGCGCGATGATGCCGACACCTGCGGCGCGCGCGGCCGGCAGCACCTCGTCCAGCGGCTTGAGGCGGAACGGGTTGAGGATGATCTGGACGCTCGCGACCCCGGGGCGGGCAATGGCCGTCAGCGCCTCGGCGCACGTCTCCACACTCACCCCGTAGGCGGCGATGCGCTCCTTTGCGACCAGGGTGTCGAGGGCGTCGTAGACCGCGTCCGAGGAGTAGACGGCGGTCGGCGGGCAGTGCAACTGCACCAGGTCCAGGGTGTCGACGCCCAGGTTGGACCGTGAGCGGTCGTTCCAGGCGCGGAAGTTGTCCAGGACGTAGTTCTCCGGCAGCTGCTCGACGCGCCGGCCCATCTTCGTCGCGACGAAGACCCGCGCGTCCGGACGCTCCTTCAGATAGCGGCCGATGAGCTGTTCGCTGCGGCCGTCCCCGTACACGTCCGCGGTGTCGAAGAAGGTGACTCCCGACTCGACGGCCGCGTCGAGCACACCGAAGGCATCCTTCTCCCGCACCTCGCCCCAGTCCCCGCCGAGCTGCCATGTGCCCTGCCCGACGACCGATACGTCCCGTCCGGTCCTGCCCAGTTCGCGCTGCTCCATGAGGATCATGCTACGTCGCTACGGGGCCGGTCCCGGGTCTCCGGCCGGTCCCGGGTCACCCGGACCGGCCGACGCTGTGGGCTCAGCCGGAGTGCTGACCGAGTTCCGTGAGGAGCCGCAGTTCGTCCCCGCCGAGCCGCAGGGCCGCCGCCGCGACGTTCTCGGTGAGGTGGTCCGGGTTGCCGGTGCCCGGGATGGCCAGTACGTGCGGTCCGCGCTGGAGGGTCCAGGCCAGCCGGACCTGGGCGGGCGAGGCGTCGTGGGCCCTGGCGACGGCCGACACCGCCTCGCTCTCCGCGGCGGCGGCAGCACCGGACTCCCGGCCCTCGCCCGCGATGGCGTAGAACGGCACGAACGCGATGCCCCGCTCCTCGCAGATCCGCAGCACGTCGTCGGCGTCCGCGCGGCGGGTGGCTATGCCGTAAGGGTTCTGCACGCAGACGACCGGTGCGATGGGCAGGGCCTCGGCGATCTGGTCCGCCCCGACGTTGGAGAGTCCCAGGTGGCGGATCAGCCCCTCCTCCCGCAGTTCGGCGAGCGCGCCGAAGCGGTCCGCGATGGAGGCGGGCCCGTTCATCCGGAGGTTGACCACGTCGAGGTGGTCGCGGCCGAGCTGGCGGAGGTTCTCCTCGACCTGGCCGCGCAGGTCCTGCGGCCGGGCCCAGTCCAGCCAGTCGCCGGACGGGCCCCGGCCGGGGCCGACCTTGGTGGTGATGACCAGGTCGTCCGGGTAGGGCCCGAGCGCCCGGTTGATCAGCTCGTTGGCCGAGCTCATCGGCGAGAAGTAGAAGGCCGCCGTGTCGATGTGGTTCACACCGAGGTCAACGGCGCGGCGGAGCACGGCGATGGCCCGGTCCCGGTCGTGCGGGGTGCGGGCGGTGGTGAGCGCGGCGCCGTTCTGGGTCAGGCGCATCGAGCCGAAACCCATCCGGTTGACGGTCAGATCGCCCAGTTGCCAGGTGCCGGCGTCCGCTGCGGTGATGGTTCCCGAAGTCATGTCTGTCGTCTTCCTCTTTGACGGCGGGCCGGAGCCGGCCAAGTGACGGTACGTCAGGAGAGCTTGCGTAATTGACCGAGAGGTGATACAGTTACGGTGGATAATTTCGCGGAAAGATCATTGAGTGCGGGTGCATACTAAACCCCGCCCCGCGCACCTGTCCACTCCCCCTCGCGCTCCTCCGGCGCCCGGATTCCGCCACGCCGTCGATCTCCCCCGCGAGCCACCCGGCGAACACGCCACCCTCACCACCGACCTGTGCGAACGCTGTGCGATCCCACCTGGCCGACTTGACCAGACTTGCCAACTCCCTTCACCGCGCCCCGAGTTCGTTGACCAGCCGATGGGCACATGTGAGTGTTCGGTCGCTCGATCACGGACACCACCCGGGCGGACGGCCGACGGCAGCCGCACGGGAGGGGCGTCTCCCCACGCCGCCGTCCGTGACCGAGGTCCCCACGAACCGAGGAGCCTCGATGAAACGCAGACCGATGACGGCCGGGACAACCCTGGCCGTCCTCGCCGCGATGCTGGTCGCCACGAATGGCCAGTCAGCTTCCGCGGAACCGACCCCGCCCGCTCCCACCCCTCTCGCGGCCGCCGTGTCGGCCGCCGACCGGGCGGCCGCCAGTGGCCTCGACGCCCTGGCGAAGGGGCCGGAGGAACGCTACGAGCGACAGAACGTGACCCCCTGGGTCAACGGGCTCTACTCGATCGCCTACCAGCGCACCTACCGCGGACTCCCGGTGGTCGGCGGGGACGCCGTCGTGGTGGCCGACTCCAAGGGGCGGGTCCGCGGCGCCCAGTCGGCGGTCTCCCGGCGGATCAACGTACCGACCACCGCGACCGTCTCCGCCGCGAGGGCCGAGACCGCCGCGCGCAAGAAGCTGAAGTCCGTGGAGCGGGTGGACAGCCACCGGCTGGTCGTACGGGCCACCGGCAGGAAATCCCGACTGGCCTGGGAGACGGTGCTGACCGGCCGGACCGCGAAGGCGCCCAGCCATCTGCACGTCTTCGTCGACGCGGGCACCGGCGCGGTGCTCGACAGCTACGACGACGTCAAGGCCGGCACCGGCAACAGCCAGTGGAACGGGCCCTCCCCGCTGTCCATCAACACCACCTCCTCCGGCGGCAGTTACTCGCTCCGTGACCCCGGCAGACCCGGGCTCAGCTGCGCCGACTACAGCACGGGCGGCGTCTTCACCAAGTCCTCCGACTCCTGGGGCACCGGCAACGCCGCCAGCAAGGAGACCGGCTGCGTCGACGTCATGTGGGCGGCCCAGCACGAGTGGGACATGCTGCGCGACTGGCTGGGGCGCAACGGCCACGACGGCAACGGCCGCAGCTGGCCCGTCAAGGTCGGGCTGAACGACGTGAACGCCTACTGGGACGGCTCGACCGTCTCCATCGGCCACAACAACGCCAACCAGTGGATCGGCGCGATGGACGTCGTGGGCCACGAGTTCGGCCACGGCATCGACCAGTACACGCCCGGCGGCGCCAACAACGAGTCCGGCCTCGGCGAGGCGACCGGCGACATCATGGGGGCGCTCACCGAGGCGTACACCAACGAACCGGCCCCGTACGACGACCCGGACTACACCGTCGGCGAGAAGATCAACCTCGTGGGCAACGGGCCGATCCGGATCATGTACAACCCGGGGCAGATCGGTGACCCGAACTGCTACAGCTCCTCCATACCCAGCACGGAGGAGCACGCGGCGGCCGGTCCGCTCAACCACTGGTTCTACCTGCTGGCCGAGGGTTCCAGCCCCGGCGGCGGCAAGCCGTCCAGCCCGACGTGCAACAGCTCCTCGGTCACCGGCGTGGGCATCCAGAGCGCCGGCAAGGTCTTCTACGGCGGCATGCTGCTCAAGACCAGCGGCATGACGTACAAGCGCTACCGCACGGCCACGCTCACCTCGGCCAAGACCCTCGACCCCACCTGCGTGCTGTTCAACCGGACGAAGGCCGCCTGGGACGCCGTCAGCGTGCCCGCCCAGAGCGGTGACCCGGCCTGCACCCCGAGCGGCAACAACGACTTCTCGATGTCACTGGACCCGGCCACCGGCTCGGTGAAGCCCGGCAGCTCCGTGACGGCAACAGTCAGGACGACCGTCAGCTCCGGCAGCGCGCAGACGGTGAACCTGTCCGCGACCGGCCAGCCGAGCGGGGTCTCCGTCTCGTTCAGCCCGTCCGCCGTGCAGTCGGGCGCGACCTCGGCCATGACCGTCTCGACGACGTCGGCCGCGGCCCCGGGGACCTACACGCTCACCGTGAAGGGCGCCGGCACCCAGAGCCACACCGCGCAGTACACGCTGACCGTCAATGACGGCGGGGGCACGCCTGGTGGCACACCCCCCGACATCAGCGTCGCCAATGTGCAGTCGCACCTGTCGCAGCTCAGCACCATCGCCTCGCAGAACGGCGGCAACCGCCGGGCCGGCAGCGCCGGTTACACCGCTTCGCTGGCCTATGTGAAGGGCAAGCTCCAGGCGGCCGGATACACGGTCAGCGAGCAGACCTGCGGCAGCTGCACCTACGCGGGCAAGAACCTCATCGCGGACTGGCCGGGCGGTCCGGCGGACCGGACCGTGATGTTCGGCGCCCACCTGGACAGCGTCAGTGCCGGCCCCGGCATCAACGACAACGGCTCCGGTTCGGCCACCCTGCTGGAGAACGCCCTCACGCTGGCCCAGCAGAACCCGACGATGACCAAGCACGTCCGCTTCGCCTGGTGGAACGGCGAGGAACAGGGTCTGCAGGGCTCGCAGTATTACGTCGGGCAGCTGACATCCGCCCAGCGCGCCGCCATCAGCGCTTACTACAACTTCGACATGATCGCCTCCACCAACGGCGGCTACTTCATCAACAACCTCAACTCGGCGGCCTCTGCCCCGATGAAGGAGTACTGGACCTCGCTCGGCCTGGCTCCGGAGGAGAACGTCGAGGGCCAGGGACGCTCCGACGACTACTCCTTCCAGCAGGGCGGTATCGCCACCTCGGGGTACGCGACCGGCGCGAGTGACACCAAGACCTCGGCCCAGGCCGCCAAGTGGGGCGGAACGGCCGGGCGTTCGTACGATCCCTGCTACCACCAGTCGTGCGACACGACCGCCAACATCAACGCGACCGCGCTCGACCGCAGCGCCGACGGTGTCGCCTACACGGTGTGGAAGACGGCGGTCGGCACCACCGCACCGGCCGACGACTTCTCCGTCTCGGTGAACCCGGTGTCCGGCAACGTCCAGCCGGGCGCCTCTGCGACCGCGACCGTGTCCACGGCCACCACCAGTGGCTCCGGACAGAGCGTCCGCCTGACGGCCTCCGGCGCACCGAGCGGGGTCACCGTCTCCTTCGCCCCGGCGACCGTGCAGTCGGGATCGTCCTCGACGATGACCGTCTCCGCGGGGGCCCAGGCCACCGCCGGCACCTACACCCTCACGGTGACCGCGACGGGCACCGCCACCCACACCACCACCTACTCGCTGGTCGTCGGTGGCGGCGGCAACTGCCAGGCCCGTCAGGTCGTCGCCAACGGCGGCTTCGAGAACGGCACGGCGCCGTGGACCCAGACGGACGGGGTCATCAACAACCGGACGTCGGAGAAGCCGGCGCACACCGGTTCCTACCAGGCCTGGTTCGGCGGCTGGGGCAGCACCCACAGTGACAGCGCCTCGCAGTCACTGACCGTTCCGGCGGGCTGCTCGACGTACAGGCTGTCGTTCTTCGTGCGCACCGACACCGCCGAGTCGGCGGGCGACGCGACGGCCTACGACACGTTCACCGTCAAGCTGGGGAGCCGGACGCTGGCCACGTACTCGAACCTCGACGCGGGCAGTGGGTACGTCCAGCAGAGCTTCGACGTCGGCTCCGCCGCGGGGCAGACGGTCACGCTGGGGTTCACCAGTAAGGAGGACGCCTACCTCCAGACCAGCTTCGTCGTGGACGATGTCGCGCTCGACGTGAGCTGATCCGGGATCAGAGTGACGGGGGCGGGGGCGGGGCGTGGCGACACGCCCCGCCCCCGGCGTTTCGGCGGATCACCGCAGCCTTGACGCCCCGGTGTTCGGCCGACGACTCCGGGCTTGACGCCCCGCTGGGTTCAGCGGATCACCGCGGCCAGTCTGCGGACGAAGTCCTCCGTCTCGGGCCGGCCGGCGCCACGGGCCGCCAGTCTGCCGTGCAGCCCGCGCAGTTCCTGGCCGAGGAGGGTCGACGGGGTCACCTCCGTGGTGTCGAGCACCGGGCCGGCCACGGCCTGCGCCGCCGACAGGTCGCCCGCGCAGGCATGGGCGTCCGCCATCCGGGCCAGGAACAGCATCCGGGCCGAGAGCATCCCGGCCGGCAGCAGTCCGAGCGCGGTGCCGGCCGCCCCGATCGCGCGCAGCGCGAACCGGCGGTCCCCGGTGGCCACCGCGAGATCCCGCAGCGCTCCGGCGGCGCCCGACTCCACCCGCAGCCGCACCGAGGCCACCGAGAGCCAGGGCGCCTCCGTCTCGTCCCGCTCCCCGACCCGGTCCAGCTGGGACCAGGCCCGGTCGAGGTGCCCCAGGGTCTGCGCGACGTCCCCCCGGACCGCGTGCCCGCGCGCCTGGTACAGATCGCTCATCGCCCCCGCCCAGGCCCGGCCCGCCGCGGCCTGCCGGATGGCCCCGCCGTACGCCAGGGCCGACGGGCCGTCACCCTCCAGCCGGGCCAGGGTGCTCATATCGCTCAGGGCGGCGACCTCGGTCCCCACATGACCGGCCATCGCCGACCAGAGCAGCGAGCGGTCGAGCCAGGCCATCGCGGTGCCGTTGCGGCCCCACAGCAGCCGCAGGCAGCCGGCCGACTGTGCGTACTCGGCTGCCAGCGGGGCGAGTTGGCGCTGGTAGGGGGCGGCGGGCAGCGCCATCCACCGGAGCATGGCGTGCAGGGTGCGCTCGACGACGGCAGTCGCTCCCGGCCAGCCGCGTTCCTCGTCGGCACGCAGGCAGACGGCCAGCAGGGCGGTCAGCGCGTGGATGGTCTCGTCGTCCAGCGCGGGGTGGGACGAGGACTCCGGGCCCAGGGCGCAGAAGACGGCGTGCAGTTCGACGGCATCGGCCAGCGCGGGTACCGCGCAGCCGTCCCGGCCGTGCACCGGGCAGGCGAGTCCGTACGCCGGAAGGCGGGCGGGCAGCGCGGTGCCCGGCGGCAGCATCGCGAGGAGCGCCCCGCCCGCGGGCTCTCCGGGCAGCGGACCCCGGCGCGCCGGGGCGCCGGGCGGCCCGCCGGACGCCCCGCCGGAGGACCGCGCGGCCTCCAGCGCCTCGGCCGCCTCGCAGGCGGCCAGCAGGTCACCGCCCGCCATCAGCAGGTCGTCCAGTTTGCGGGCCAGCGGCGGCGGTGTCCGGCGGCTGCCGTGTTCGAGTTTGCTGATGGCGGTGTGGTCGTAGCCGACCCGGACGCCCACCTGAACCTGTGTCAGCCCGGCGTGCCGGCGCCACTGGCGCAGCCGGACCCCGAAGGATCTCCACGCCTGCGCACCACCGGGCCCCGACGGCGCGGGGCCCATGTCACCGGTCACCGGAAACACCATCGCGCCTGGTCAAGGGCGCCGCGCGTGCCATGCTCACGGCTCATGTCCCGGAGGATAGCGAGCACGCGCGCCCGCTGTCCCGGGCGCGGCGGCAAGATGTCCGGTAACAGGCGCGGTGGCCTCGGGTGCGCAGATCCTCCGGCCTGCGGCGGGCGCCCGCGAGCAGCGTCCCGTTGCGGTGGCAACGGCGCGCATCACCTCGGTCACTCCATGTGTACGCACCATCATCCCCTGAATCGACGCCGTGTCAGATCCATGGCCGGGTGGCCACGAAGGCGTGTGGAACCGGGTCAACCGTGAGATTTCAGTCGTCAACTCTTGTTCTCAACGACCGCCGAACAACCGGGTGTTGCACACCTATTGACGCGTAGGGAACGGAGGGAGAAGTATCCCCATCGGTCGGAGAGAGCGCTCTCCGGCTTCGTGTCGTGCACCCGTACCGCGACTCAGGAGACTCACCCATGTACGCACCCCCCGTGTTCCACAGACCCGTGGCCTCGACCAGAAGAAGACGTACCGGCGTACTGACCGCCGTCGCCGGTCTCGTCGTCTCCCTCCTGGCCTTCGTCCCCTCGACCCCCGCGAGCGCGGCACCCGCGCTGCTCTCGCAGGGCAAGACGGTGACCGCCTCCAGCCAGGAGAACTACGGCACGCCCGCCGCCTCCGCAGTGGACGGCGACAACGGCACCCGCTGGTCGAGCGCCGCCTCCGACCCCCAGTGGATCGAGGTCGACCTGGGCTCGTCCGCCTCGGTCAGCCAGATCGCGCTGAAGTGGGAAACCGCCTACGCCAAGAGCTACAAGATCGAGTTCTCCACGAACAACAGCACCTGGAGCACCGCCTACTCGACCACCACCGGCCCCGGCGGGAACGAGACGCTGAACGTCTCCGGCACCGCGCGCTACGTCAGGCTGACGGGCACCACGCGAGCCACCCAGTACGGCTACTCGCTCTGGGAGTTCCAGGTCTTCGGCACCACCGGCGGCGGGGGCGGCCCGCAGATTCCCGGCGGCGGCGACCTCGGCCCCAACGTGCTGGTCTTCGACCCCTCGATGCCCAACATCCAGGCCAAGGTCGACGAGATCTTCAAGAAGCAGGAGTCGGCGCAGTTCGGTGACGGCCGCTACGCGCTGATGTTCAAGCCGGGCACGTACAACAACCTCAACGCGCAGATCGGGTTCTACACCTCGATCGCCGGTCTCGGCCTCAAGCCCGACGACACCACCTTCAACGGTGACGTGACCGTGGACGCGGGCTGGTTCAACGGCAACGCCACCCAGAACTTCTGGCGTTCGGCGGAGAACCTGGCGCTCAACCCGGTCAGCGGCACCGACCGCTGGGCCGTCTCGCAGGCCGCCCCGTTCCGCCGGATGCACGTCAAGGGCGGACTCAACCTCGCTCCGAACGGCTACGGCTGGGCGAGCGGCGGGTACATCGCCGACAGCAAGATCGACGGCCAGGTCGGCCCGTACTCGCAGCAGCAGTGGTACACCCGCGACAGCTCGATCGGCAGCTGGGGCAACGGCGTCTGGAACATGACGTTCTCCGGCGTCGAGGGCGCCCCCGCCCAGAGCTTCCCCAACCCCCCGTACACCACGCTCGACACCACCCCCGTCTCGCGTGAGAAGCCGTTCCTCTACCTGGACGGCAACGACTACAAGGTCTTCGTCCCGGCCAAGCGCACCAACGCGCGCGGTGTCTCGTGGAACGGCACGCCGCAGGGCGAGTCCATCCCGCTGAGCCAGTTCTACGTGGTCAAGCCCGGGGCCTCCGCCGCCACCATCAACGCGGCCGTGCAGCAGGGCCTGCACCTGCTGTTCACGCCCGGCATCTACCACGTGAACCAGACGATCAACATCGACCGCGCCAACACGGTCGTCCTGGGCCTCGGCCTCGCCACGATCATCCCGGACAACGGGGTCACCGCGATCAAGGTCGGTGACGTGGACGGCGTGAAGCTCGCCGGTCTGCTCGTCGACGCCGGTCCGCAGAACTCCCAGGTCCTGGTCCAGGTCGGCCCCGACGGCGCGTCCGCCGACCACTCGGCGAACCCGACCACCGTCCAGGACGTGTTCGTCCGGGTCGGCGGCGCGGGAGCAGGCAAGGCCACCACCGCCATGGTGATCAACAACGACGACACCATCGTCGACCACACCTGGCTGTGGCGCGCCGACCACGGAGACGGAGTCGGCTGGGAGACCAACCGGTCCGACTACGGCCTCCAGGTCAACGGCGACGACGTGCTGGCCACCGGACTGTTCGTCGAGCACTTCAACAAGTACGACGTGCGCTGGTCCGGCGAGCGGGGCAAGACGATCTTCTTCCAGAACGAGAAGTCGTACGACGCCCCCAACCAGGCGGCCGTCCAGAACGGCAACACCAAGGGATACGCGGCCTACAAGGTCGACGACTCCGTCACCACCCACGAAGGGTGGGGCCTGGGCAGCTACTGCTACTACAACGTGGACCCGACGATCATCCAGGGCCACGGCTTCGAGGCCCCGGTGAAGCCCGGAGTGAAGTTCCACGACCTGCTCGTCGTCTCGCTCGGCGGCCAGGGCCAGTACGACCACGTCATCAACAACACCGGAGCGCCCACGTCGGGGACGTCGACCGTCCCGTCCAACGTGGTGTCCTTCCCGTGACACCGCTCATGAGGTGAACGAGGGGTGCGGGGTCCGGCAGTCGCTGCCGGACCCCGCACCGCCGTCGTTACGGTCCCCTATTCGGGTGGCGGCTCCGGCTCACCGAGCGACTGCTCGGACCAGATCACCTTGCCGCGCGCGGTGTACCGGGTACCCCAGCGCTCCGCGAACTGGGCGACCAGGAAAAGGCCTCGCCCGCCCTCGTCGGTGGTCGCGGCGTAGCGCAGATGCGGCGAGGTGCTGCTGCAGTCCGCCACCTCGCAGATCAGCGCCCGGTCGTACAGCAGCCGTACGGTGATGGGCTCGGAGCCGTAGCGGATGGCGTTGGTCACCAGCTCGCTGAGGATCAGCTCGGTGACGAAACCCTCCTCGTCGAGCCCCTGGTCGGTGAGCCACCGGGTGGCCTCCTTGCGGACACCCGAGACGGCCGAGGCGTCCGGGGCCACTTCCCACTGCACGCGCCGGGCCGGGTCGAGGGTGCGGGTACGGGCCACCAGCAGGGCGACGTCGTCGCCGGGCCGGGTGGGCAGCAGGGCCTCCAGCACGTCGTCACAGGTCTCCTCCGGGGTCCGGTCGCGGTCGGCCAGGGTCTGGCGCAGTTCCTCGAGGCCTTCGTCGATGTCCCGGTCCCTGCGCTCGATCAGGCCGTCCGTGTACATGACCAGCCGGCTTCCCTCCGGCACCTCCAGTTCGACCGTCTCGAAGGGCATCCCGCCGATCCCGAGGGGCAGGCCGGCCGGGATCTCGGGGAACTCGACGGTGCCGTCGGGCAGCACGAGAGCGGGCCCCGGGTGGCCGGCCCGGGCCACCGAGCAGCGCCCGGTCACGGCGTCGTAGATCGCGTAGAGACAGGTGGCCCCGGTGACGGCGACGCTGTCGTCGGTCTGCTCGTCCTGGTCGATCCGGACGACGAGTTCGTCGAGGTGGCCGAGGAGTTCGTCGGGCGGCAGGTCCAGCGTGGAGAAGTTGTGCACCGTGGTGCGCAGCCGGCCCATGGTCGCCGCGGCGTGCAGACCGTGCCCGACGACGTCGCCCACGACCAGAGCGACCCGTGCGCCGGACAGCGGGATCACATCGAACCAGTCCCCGCCCACCCCGGCCTGCGCCGGCAGGTAGCGGAAGGCGACGTCCAGGGCGTTCTGTTCCGGCACGCCGCGTGGGAGCAGGCTGCGCTGCAGGGTCACGGCCATCTCGTGCTCGCGGGTGTAGCGACGGGCGTTGTCGACGCTGACGGCCGCGCGGGCCACCAGTTCCTCCGCGAAGGACAGGTCCTCGGCGTCGAAGGGCTCCTCGGTCTCCGCGCGCCAGAAGTTCGCCATGCCGAGGATGACCCCGCGCGCGTGCAGCGGTACGGAGAGCAGTGAGTGGAATCCGTACTCCAGGATCCTCGCGGACTGTTCCGGGTCGGCCCGCCGCCACTGCTCGGACGCGGTGAGGTCGGGCACCATCCAGGTGTGGCCGCTGCTGCTGCCGATGCCTTCGGGGCCGGTGGGTACGAAGCCGATGACTCGGCCGAGCGGGTAGAGGGGGTGGCCGCTCACGGCGCCGGAGACGGCGGTGCGGCGTACGTTTATCACCTCTCCGGAGGGTGGCTCCGGTTCCTCTCCGCGCAGCACCGCGTCCGCGAGGTCGACCGTCGCGCAGTCGGCGAATCCGGGGGCGGAGACCTCGGCGAGTTCCCGTGCGGTCGTGGTGACGTCGAGGGTGGTGCCGATCCGGGCGCCCGCGCGGTACAGCAGCCTGAGACGCTCCCGCACGGTCTCGGCCCTGCCGGTGACGACCCGCAGCTCTGTGGTGTCCCGCAGGGTCGCCACGACACCCGGGGGCCCGCCGCGTTCGGCCGTGGGACGGAGGTTGATGGCGAGCAGCCGGTTCCCGGCCGGCCGCACCTCGTCCGTGGCGACCTTGCCGGAGGCCAGAAGTTCGGCGGTACGCGGTTCCAGACCCAGCTCGGTCACGGCGCGTCCCTCGGCGTCGGCGGGCAGCCCGAGGAGTCTTCGCGCCTCGTCGTTGGCGAGCAGCAGCCGGTGTTCGGCGCCGACGATGAGGACGCCCTCGCGGACCGAGTGCAACACCGCGTCGTGGTGCTCGTACATCCGGGTCATCTCGGTCGGGCCGAGGCCGTGTGTCTGGCGGCGCAGCCGGCGGCTCACCAGGGCGGCGGCGCCCGCCGTGAGGACCAGTGCGCCCAGCGCCGTACCGATGGCCAACGGGATGCTCGGTTCGGCCACGGCGTTCACGGTCTCGACCGTGATACCCACGGACACCAGCCCGGCGACGGTTCCGTCGGTCCGCAGGACGGGGGCCACCGAGACGACGGCGGGGCCGCGGCTCGTCGTGAAGGTCCGGGTGAAGGCGCGGCCGTCCAGGGCTTCCTTGTACGGGCCGACGATGTGCTTGCCGATCCGTTCGCGGTCGGGGTGGGTGTAGCGGATTCCGTTGGTCCCGGCCACCACGACGTACTCCACGCCGGTTCGCTCCCGGACCCTCTCCGCGAGCGGTTGCAGTACGGCGGTGGGGTCCTTGCTGTCCAGCGCCGCGGCGGTGCCGGGTGCGTTGGCGAAGGACTGCGCCACGCTCATCGAACGGGCCCCGGCCTCGTGCGCGCTGTCGCGTCTGCCCTGGAGCACCAGTGAGAGGACCGCGGCCGCCACGAGCAGCAGCACGATCCCCAGTGTCATGAAGAAGACCTGCCCGGCAACGGTGCGGGAGCTGAAGCGGGCGCGCAGCTTGCGGCCGGCCGAGAGCCCTTTCACGTCCGGTTCGAGGGACGCACGCCGCTCACCGCCCGCGCGTCCGCCATCGTGCCGATGCGGCCGCCGGGCGGGGTGGTGAAACCACGCCCGGAACCGACCTGTACCACCCACATCTTCAGGTTTAACACGAAATGCCAGGTCCGGAATGCGGAGCGGAGCCACTGTGCGGGCCCGGCGTCCCCGGCCGGGACCCGGCAGGGCGTTCCGAACGGGTGACGCGGACTCCCGCCGGTGCGCGCCCGTCGGTGGGCGCGGGCAGCGGCCGGGCATGATCCCGAAATGGTGCCTGTGTTCCTGACCAAGGCGGTCGAGCTGCTGCTCGGCCGGGAAGGCCGTTCGCTCCATCTGAAGGCGGTGGGCTGGGCGACGGTGCTCCTCGCGCTGACCTTGCTCGCCGGCTCCTGGGCGGTGCTCGCGGCGGAACAGCACGCCGGGCACGCCGCGACCATCACCAGCTATCCCCGGGCGCTGTGGTGGTCGGCGGAGACCGCGACGACCGTGGGGTACGGCGACTTCTACCCGGTCACCCTGTGGGGCCGGATCGTCGCTGTCGTGGTGATGGGCGTGGGCATCACCACCTACGGGATGGTCACAGCGGCTCTCGCCACCTGGTTCGTGGGGCACGAGCAGAGGCGTCGCCACCGGCTCGCCGCGGCGGCGGAACAGGGCGCGCGTCACGTCCGGGAGGAGACCGCCCAGCTGCTGCACGAACGCTTCGACCGGATCGAGCGGCTGCTCGCCGACGCGGGCCGCGGACCGCGGGAGTAGGCCGGGCCCGGTCACGGAAAGCGATCACCGGCCCCGCGGGGTGTGAACGGCACACCGCAGGGCATAGGTCGGGTGACCGGTAGGAGGTGGTGGCAATGGGCCGCATCAGGGTTGTCAGACGTCCCCAGCTTCCGTCGCGGCCGCCGCCGCTCGATCTGCGCACGCCGTCCGGGCGTCCGCTGCCGTACTGAACCGTCAGCGTCCACCTCTCGTCCCTTCACCACTTGTTCGTCCGTCTGTCCGCCCCGGGGCCGCACACCGTGCGGCCCCGGGGCGCGTCGCGGCGGCCGTACCGGACGAACCGGAATCCCGCACACCTCGCACGCATGATCACCCTGCCGCCCAGCGGTGCGAACCGGCAGGATGTCGGTGTAC
Source organism: Streptomyces sp. NBC_00341 (assembly GCF_041435055.1). Taxonomy (NCBI): domain Bacteria; kingdom Bacillati; phylum Actinomycetota; class Actinomycetes; order Kitasatosporales; family Streptomycetaceae; genus Streptomyces; species Streptomyces sp. NBC_00341. Next base: position 703,356 of record NZ_CP108002.1, read on the forward strand.
AGGGCTGCCCTGCCGGGCGGCTCCGGCCGCCCCAGGAAAGGGTTCCCGATGCGGGAAGCGCGCGCAGACCAGTCCCCGCCCGACGAACAGTCCCCCGGCGGCCCGGAGGAGGCGCAGGTGATCGTGGTGGGGGCGGGGCCGGCCGGCTCGTCCGCCGCCTTCCACCTCGCCCGCGCGGGCGTGGACGTGCTGCTCCTGGAGAAGTCCGGCTTCCCCCGGGAGAAGGTGTGCGGGGACGGCCTCACGCCGCGCGCGGTGCACCAGCTCATCCGGATGGGCGTCGACATCGACGCGCCGGGCTGGACGCGGTCGCGCGGGATGCGCTGGGTGACCGGGGACCGGCAGGTGCGGATCGACTGGCCCGCGCTGGGCGGCTACCCGGATTTCGGCCTCACCCGCAGCCGCCACGACTTCGACGACATCCTGGCCCGCCACGCCGTCGCCGCCGGGGCCCGGCTGCGTACCGGGGTGAAGGTGACGGAACCGGTGACCGACCGGGCCGGGCGGATCACCGGCGTGAGCGCGGTGTCCGGTAAGGCGGACCCGGTGGTGCACCGGGCGCCGGTCGTCATCGCCGCTGACGGAGCCTCCGCCCGGCTGGCCCTCGCGATGGGACTGCAACGGGACACCAGGCGCCAGATCGCCACGGCGGCCCGCCGCTACTACCGCAGCCCCGAACGCTCCCGGGAGGAGTATCTGGAGCTCTGGGCCGACCTCCGCTTTCCCAGGAGCGACCGCTTCCTGCCGGGGTACGGCTGGATCTTCCCGATGGGTGACGGGCGCGTCAACGTGGGACTCGGCGCGATCCCCCACCGCCGCCACGGCAAGCCCGATCTGCGGGCGACCCTGGACCAGTGGCTGGCCCGTACACCGCCCGAGTGGGGGCTCCGCGAGGAGAACGCCGAGGGGCCGGTGCGCAGCGCGGCGCTGCCGCTGGGCCTCAACCGCCATCCGCTGTACACCCGGGGCCTCCTCCTGGTCGGCGACTCCGGGGGCATGATCAGCCCGTGGAACGGTGAGGGCATCGGCCAGGCCCTGGAGGCCGGGGAGGTCGCCGCCGAGAGCGCCGCACTGGCCCTGGCGATGCCCGCGGGTCCCCGCCGGGAGCGGGCGCTGCACCACTACCCTGCGGAGATGAACCGGCGTTGGGGGCGCTACTACCGGCTGGGCAACACGGCCGCCGATCTCGTCTTCAGCCGGTCGGGGTTCCAGCCCGTCCTGAACCGGTACGTGATGGGCTCGCCGTTCCTGCTCAACACGCTGGCCAGGCTGCTCAGCAATCTGACGGACAACCCCTCGCGCGATGTGATCGACCATGTCCTCAACACCGCCGTACGTCTCGTTCCCGCCCCGAAGACGCGCCGGCGCTGAGGGCGCGTCAGGGGGACCAGACGTACGGGGTCGTCGTGGTGACCGCGTGCAGGCCCAGCCGGGTGAGGATCGGTGCGCTGTCGGCGGAGGCGTCCACGTAGAGGTAGGGGACCTCGCGGGCGGCGGCGAGTTGCGCGCGTCGGGCGACCAGCGCGCGGTAGATACCGCGCCCGCGCCACTCCTTGAGCGTGGAACCGCCCCAGAGGCCACCGAAGTCGGCTCCGTCCTTGAACACCAGCCAGGCGGCGCAGACGATTTCGGTACCCGCCTCTGCGGCGAGGACGACGGTGTTCTCCGGGGCGTTCTCGATGCGGGCGGCCAGGTCGTCCGCGAGCCAGCTCCAGTCCTCGCCCCAGACTGCGCTCTCCATGGCGGCGATCCGTTCGAGGTCGGCCTTGGCTGTGACGCGCCGGAGGACGACGCCGTCGGGCAGCACGGGATCGGCGGCGAGGGCGGCGGACTGCCCGATGAGCACGGTCTCGCTCTCCTCGGCGGTGAAGCCGGCCGCCGCGAGACGGTCGGTCAGGTCGGCGGGGAGATCGTGGGCGCGGGTCTTCCACTCGACCGCCTCACCGCGGGCGGCGTAGAAGTCACGCTGCCGCGCTATGAGTTCGTCGAGGGCCGCCCCGTCCACACCGAGGTCGCGCGGGCCCGTGACGAAGCCGCGGTGCCAGCCGACGACGCGGGTCAAGGGGCCGTCCGTCTCGATCCGGGCCGAGCCGCCGGGCGGGGTGACCCCACGCAACTGGGCGTCGTACGCGGTGCGGAGTTCATCGATCAGAGCGCCGGTCGGGCCGGCTGGAGGATTGTTCACCGGCCCCATCCTGCCTGGTGAAAGACTTCGGGACTACGCGTTTCGGCATTCGGTCGGTACGTGCGCAAGCCGCGTCGGCAGCGGGGCGGGTACCCCGGATACGCGCCTGAGCCGCGCTCACGGGGTCCGGGCCGTCCTGTCCGCGCCGCCGTCCGCGCTGTTCGTGTCGTCCGTCTCCTCCCAGCGGCCGGCGAGCAGCAGGGCGATGTCGTCAGGCCGGTCCGGGGCCTGTCTGGCCCGTGCGATCACGTGGTCCGCCGTGTCGGTCAGCGGGGCCGGACCGAAATCGGCGAGGATGCGGCGCAGCCGTTCGATGCCGACGTCGATGTCCGTTCCGGACTGCTCGACCATCCCGTCGGTGTACAGGGCGAGCATCGCGCCCGTGGCCAGGTGCAGTTCGCTGACGGGGTAGGCGGCGTCGGGCGCGACACCGAGCACGATTCCGCCCGACAGGTCCAGCACCTCGGCCGTGCCGTCCGGGTGGCGCAGCACGGGCTGCGGATGCCCGGCGCGCACGGCCTGCGCGATCCCGGTGGCCGGGTCCAGGACGATGTAGCAGCAGCTGGCGAACTGGCCGGGATCGAGGTCGATGAGGAGCCGGTTGGTGCCGCTCATCACCTCCTGCGGATCGTGTCCGCTGAGCGCGAAGGCCCTTACCGCGCTGCGTAGTTGGCCCATGGTGGCGGCCGCAGCGACGCCGTGTCCCTGGACGTCCCCGATGACCAGGGCCACCCGCTCGCCCGTCTCGATGACGTCGTACCAGTCGCCGCCGACGTCCATGCCCTGGGTGCCCGCGAGGTAGCGGCCGGCGGTGGCGACGTGATCGACGACGGGCAGCCGGTGCGGCAGCAGGACGTCCTGCAGTCCGCGGGCGAGGGCGGCCTCCGTGTCGTACCGCTGGGCCCGTTGCAGTGCCTGGGCGATGAGACCCGCCAGCGCGGTCAGGACGGTGCGATCCTCCGGGCTGAAACCGCGCGGCTGGTCGAAGCCGAGGATGCAGGAGCCGACATGCTGTCCGGAGGCGATCAGCGGCAGGAACGCGCGGGCGCCGACATCCGCGTCCATGGGGATGCCGGGGTAGGCGGCGCCCAGGTGCTGCATGGACTCGAAGAAGATCGGGCGGCCGGAGGTCAGCGTTTCCACACCGGGGATGCGGGCGTCCAGTCCGACGCCGTCGAATCCGTCGAGGAAGCCCTTGGGGAAGCCGGTCTCCCACTCCAGGTAGAGGCGGCCCTCCTTGAGCAGGTAGATCGCGAGCTGCCTGCCGCCGAACGCGGGCAGCAGCTCCTCCGTCACCACGGCGGAGACCTGCCGGGCGGTGACGGCCTCGGTCAGCGCGATGGCCAGCGCGACCGGCCGGTAGAGCGCGGCGGAGCGGTCGGCGGGGGAACCGAGGCCCAGCCCCGGCGAGGACACGGAGCCCGGCGCGTAGGAGGGTTCCTCGGTGGGGGTGAGTACGGCCGTCAGCCCTTCGTGGCCGGGGTACAGGGAGATCGCGAGCCAGGGGGGCGGGTTGCGCCGGGCGAGGAAGTGGACCGGCTCGTCGGAGATCATGGCGGACCGGTAGTGGTCCTCGTACGCGGGGTTGGCGAACCACGGAAGGACTTCCCAGAGCACCCGCCCGACCAGCTCGGACCTGGCGTGGCCGAGGAGCTGCTCGGCCAGGTCGTTGAGGTAGGTGATCCGGCCGAAGCGGTCCAGCGAGAAGATGCCCCGCGGCAGCCGGTCGGCCGCCTCCGGAACGACCGGGCCGATGCCGAGGTCCACCAGGAATCCGGTCAGATGGCTCGCCGCGCCGGGCCCGGCCGCGCCGTCCCGGCGGCCCGAGACCTCCAGCAGGTGCGAGCGGCCGTCGGGGCCGCGCAGCCGCATCCTGCGTACGACGGGGCCGCCCGAACCCGCCGCCTGGCGGGCCAGGGCCCACAGTCCGTAGACGTCCTCCGGAGCCAGTCGCGCGGCCAGCGCGTCGATCGTGCCCGGGAACTCGGCGGGCTCGGTGCCGAGGATCGCGCACAGTTCGGCGTCGGCGCCGACGGCGCCGCTGGCCAGGTCCCAGTCGAAGCGGCCGATCCGTACGGGCGGCGAGCTGCCCGCGGGCAGCTGGACGGGGAGCGGCTCCTCGTCCCAGCGCGGTTCCGTACCGGCGGACGCCAGCTCCGTCAGTGCGGTCCCCAGCTCTTCGGCGACCGTGCCGAGCCTGCGCCGTTCCGCGGTTCCCACCGGCTTCCCGGGCGTCGCCGGACGCAGGATCGTCAGGACCCCGACCGGTTCGCCGCCGCACCTGACCGGCACGTACAGGGAGCCGAACGGGAACGGCAGGCCCGCCATCAGCTGCGGGTAGCGGCGCATGGCCTCCTCGGGGTCGGCGAGGTGGACGGCCTGGCCCCTGCGGAAGGCGTCGGCCACCGGGAACGGGCGGTTCACATGCATCCGCCACCAGGGGCGGAACAGCGGTCCGGGCAGTCCCGCCAGCACCGCCAGCCGCAGCAGTCCCGGTGTGCGGGAGCGGAGGAAGGCCCCGCCCGCCTGTCCGCCCGCGGCCTCGACCCCGTTCACGACGGCCTGGGCGAGCACCAGGGACAGTTCGTCCGGCGCCCGGCCGTCCTTCAGTCTCCCGGGCACACCGGCGCCCTCGCTGAGCGGAGCACCCCGGGCCGCGCCGTACCAGGTCACCTACCCAGCATGCTCCCGGGCGGCCGTGCTCCGCACTTCAGACAGGGGCACCACGGAACAGCGAGCACCCTATGCACATAAATGCACCCTTTACACTTGTATGCGAGTGTGAAAGGCGGCCCATCGTCCGACATCCGCACAGGAGGCACGATCATGGGCAAGAAGCAGAGCCGGCACAACCGTGGCGCCCGCAGCGGCGGCCATGAGCACTCCGCGACCGCGGAGCCCAAGGAACAGACGAGCACCGCGCCCGCGCCCGAAGGGGTGAAGGCGATCTCGGAACAGGTCTCGCACAGGCGTGAGCGCAAGTTCGGCCACAACTGACCTGCGCCACGACCGGAGTCACGTCCGAACGAAGTCGCCCCGAACGAAGCGCAAATCGAAGAAGTCTCCTACGAACGAACGGAGCGGCGGTCGCCATCGATGGCGACCGCCGCTCCGTTGCGACCGTGCGAGGGTTGTCGGGACGTCCGGGCCGCTCTACCGGTCATCGGCGGGCGGCCGCTTGTCGCCGAGCTGGTCATTGAGCTTCTGCTGGGCGGAGTCGACCTGGCCGCCGTACTTGCCACCCGTCTTCTTGTCGACGATGTCGCCGCCCTTCTCGACTCCCTGGCGGGCCTGGTCCGGGTGCCCCTTCATCAGGTCCTTGATCTTGTCGAGCATGCTCATGACTGTCCTCCTCATGGAACGCTGACCCTCCCAGCATCCACGCGGGGCCCGGGTGCCGCACCTGGAGGCGGCGGGCGGGCGACATCCGGCGGGCGGTCCGACCTCAGAGAAATTACTCGCAGGTATGTAGTGACTTCTTGCGCGAGCGACAGTAGAACTCGTTCCCATTCGATCGAGAGTGAGGAACGTCACATGACGGACTCAAGCTTACCCGACAAGGGATCGAGCGGTGTCTCGCGTCGCAGATTCATCGCTAGAACAAGTTTCATAGTGGGGGCTGCGGCCCTCTCCGGACACGCCACCGTCGCCCAGGCGGCGAGTCGCGCCCGAGCCACGGTGATCGGCAGCGGTGAGCACGTTCCGGTCCTGGTGATCGGCACCGGGTACGGCGGCTCCGTGGCCGCCCTGCGGCTCGCCCGCGCGGGCATCAAGGTGCACATGGTCGAGATGGGCATGTCCTGGGACAGCCCCGGCTCCGACGGCAAGATCTTCGCCAACACGACGAGCCCCGACGGCCGCTCGTACTGGCTGCGCACCAAGACCAAGCAGCCCCTCAGCAACTTCTTCGGCATCCCCATCGACCGCTCGATCCCCCGCTACACCGGAATCCTGGACGCCGAGGACTTCAGCGGCATCACGGTCTACCAGGGGCGCGGCGTCGGCGGCGGCTCACTGGTCAACGGCGGCATGGCCGTCACCCCGAAGCGGGAGAACTTCGGCGCCGTCCTCCCCACGGTCAACGCCGACGAGATGTACTCCACCTACTACCCGCGCGCCAACTCCGGCCTCGGCGTCGGCACCGTGGACCCGGCCTGGTTCGACAGCGTCGACTGCTACAAGTACGCCCGGGTCGGCCGCAAGCAGGCCCAGCGCTCAGGCTTCCCGTTCGTCTTCGTGCCCGACGTGTACGACTGGGACTACATGGAGCAGGAGGCGGCCGGCACCGTACCCAAGTCGGCACTGGCGGGTGAGATCCTCTACGGCAACAACTACGGCAAGAAGTCGCTGCAGAAGACCTACCTCGCCCAGGTCATGGCGACCGGAAACGTCACCATCTCGCCCCTGCACAAGGTGACCTCGGTCTCTCCGGCGTCGGCCGGCGGCTACACCGTCGTCATTGACCAGCTGCGCACCGACGGGAGCACAGAGGCCACCAAGACGGTGACCGCGGACAAGGTGTTCTTCGCGGCCGGCAGCGTCGGCACGAGCAAACTGCTGACCGAGCTGAAGGCGACCGGCAAGCTGCCCGCCCTCAACGACGAGATCGGCAAGGGCTGGGGCGACAACGGCAACGTCATGTGCGGCCGCGCCAACCACCTGTGGGACCCGACCGGCGCGGTCCAGTCGAGCATCCCCTGCGGCGGCATCGACAACTGGGCCGCCGGCGGCGCGTTCGCCGAGGTCGCGCCGCTGCCGACCGGGATCGAGACGTTCGCCTCGTTCTACCTGTCGATCACGAAGAACCCGAACCGGGCCCAGTTCTCATGGAACCCCGCGACGGGCAAGGTCGACCTGGACTGGCAGACGGCGTGGAAGCAGCCGTCCATCGACATGGCCAAGACGATCTTCGACAAGATCAACGCGAAGGAGGGGACGATCTACCGGACGGACCTCTTCGGTGTGTACAAGATCTGGGGCGACCACCTCACCTACCACCCCCTCGGAGGCGCGGTGCTGGACAGGGCCACCGACAACTACGGTCGCCTGCACGGGTATACGGGCCTGTACGTGATCGACGGCGCGCTGATCCCCGGCAACACCAGCGTCAACCCGTTCGTCACCATCACGGCACTCGCCGAACGGAACATCGAGAAGATCATCGCCACCGATCTGTGACACCGGCCCGACGCGGCAGACCGGCCAGGAGGAGATGAAGGGACGGGTCTCCTCCTGGGTACGCCCCGGGCCCGGGGGCACAACGGACGGGCCCGGGGCGTCCTGCTCACGGTTCAGTGGCCGGGCAGCACGCACACGGCGTCGAGACCCAGTACGTGGTTGAGGCGGCCGAACGCCAGCCAGGAGCCGATGCTCATGCTCAGCTCGACGATCTCGCGCTGGCTGTAGTGCGCGGTCATCCGGGTCCAGAACTCCTCGTCCAGACCGTGGTGGTCCAGCGCGTACCGTTCCGCGTACTCGGCGGCCAGCCGGGTCCGGTCGTCGAAGGCCTCGGCGGTGCGCCACTCGTCCACCGCGTCGGCGAACTCCTCCTCGACCTTCTCGCCGTCCCGTTCCGTGCGCCAGTCCAGGCAGAACAGGCACCCGTTGATCTGGGCGATCCGCAGCCGGGCGGCCTCGAACTCCCGCAGGCCCAGTGAGGTGTGCTCGTACACCGACAGGGAGAAGTTCGCGGCGGCCATCCCGATTCCGGGGACCATGTCGCCCCACACGTATCCGATCGGCTCCTGGCCCTCGGGGATGTCGATGATCATGACTGCTTCCTTCCGAGCCGGCCGGCTGCGGGGCGCAGGGGGACGTCGAGTGCGTCGTAGAGTCCGGGTTCCGCGTCCACCAGCCAGTCGATGGCGTTCACCAGCCGGCCGACCGCGGTGGCGTTGCCGCCCGCCGAGCGGTTCTCGTCCTCGTCGGTGGCCTCGACGGTGACCTCGATGCGCGGACGGCCCTCGATGATCACGCGGTGCGCACCTGCGCCGTCGGGCGGCGACGGCCAGTCCGGGGCGCAGGACGGGTGGATGCGGGTGACGTGCTCGATGACGATGCGGGGCTCGCCCTCGACGATGCCCTGCACCTCGAACCGCACCGCGCCCTGGGTGCCCGCCTCGAACACGCCCATGGTCCGGGTGGTGACCGTCGTCTCCAGCGGCCGCCGGGCCATGGTCTCGCGGATGTCGTCGAGCTCCACGCCCAGCGCCCTGGCCATCAGCCGCAGCTGCCCGCCCCACACCATCGTCGGGACGGAGGCCGCGAGCATCAGCGGCTCGTACTCCATGGGGTGTCCCATGCCGATCAGGTCACGGACCGCGTCGGGCTGGTCATAGGTGGAGTAGTCGAAGATCTCCTGGCAGCGGATCGCGTCGACCGTGCTGCCGAGTCCGCTGATCATCAGGGGCAGCACGTCGTTGCCCCAGCCGGGGTCGACGCCGGAGACGAACAGTGAGCCGCCGCCGTCCGCGACAGCGGCCAGGACCGGTTCGCGCAGCTCGGGCGGGGCGCTCCGCTGGTCGTAGAGGGCGTACAGGGCGGGGGTGACGACCACCGCCCCGGTCCGGACGGCCCTGGTGATGTCGGCGAGGGCCTCGTCGGGGCGGATGTCCCCCGAGGCCGCGTACACCACCGCGCCGGGAGCGGTGGCCAGCACCGCGTCGATGTCGTCGGTCGCCGCGACGCCCAGATCGCGGCCGGTCCCGGCGAGGTCGCCCGCGTCGCGGCCCACCTTGCCCGGGTCGTGAACAAGCACATGCGCCAGATTCAGGGCCGGATGGGCCTCGACGGCGCGGATGGCCGCGCGGCCGACATTGCCGGTTCCCCAGACCACCGTGGAAATCATGCGGCGGAGGGTAGCGCGCGGGATGAAAGGTTCATAGTGCCATCGCGCACCCGGTTGCGAGGCGGCCGGAGCAGGCCGGGAGCCCGCTGCGGGCCGCAGGGGCTGTAAGGCACGCGAAAGGGGTGGGAGGGAGCCGTGTGACTCCTTCCCACCCCTGCGCCCGGCTCCTCCCGAAGGCGGAGCGGGGGTATGTCAGTAGGCGCCGAAGACGTTGTCGATCGAGCCGTAGGTGGCCGCGGCGTAGTTGCACGCGGCGGTGATGTTGGCGACCGGGTCGAGGATGTCCGTCGACGTACCGGCCACGTGGTAGGCCTCGAAGGTGGGCTGGATCACCTGGAGGAGACCCTTGGAGGGCGTGCCGGCGACGGCGTTCGAGTCCCAGTTGTTCACGATCTGCGGGTTGCCGGAGGACTCGCGGATCACGTTGCGGTAGATGCTGTCGTAGCTGCCCGGGATGCCGTTCTGGGCCATCACGGCGAGCGACTCCTTGATCCAGCCGTCGAGGTCGTCGGTGTACGCCGTCGCGGCCTGCGCGGGAGCGGTGGCCGCGGTCTCGGTGGCGGTGGTCCCGGTGGTCTTCTCCGCGACGGGCACGACCGTCCGCTGGGAGCGGTCGGCGCGGTCGGTCCCCTCGGACCGGTCGGACGACTGGGCGGCGTCGGTCGCGGGCTTCGCCTCGGTCGCGGGCTTTGCCTTCGATTCGGCGGTGGGAGCCGCCTTCGGCGCTACGGCAACGGACTTGGCACCGATGGTCAGCTTGAGGCCCGGGTGAATCAGGTCGGGGTTTCCACCGACCGTACTCCGGTTGTCCTGGTAGAGCCGCTCCCAGCCACCGCTGAGGGAATGCCCCCGGGCGATCTTGGAAAGCGAATCGCCGGAGACCACGGAATAGACGGTGGACTCCGCCTTGTGGGCCGCAATTCCCTTGGCAGCAAAGGGGGTCGAGGACGCCGACTTTTCCGCGACGGTGGGGTGTGCCGGTGCGGCAGAAGCCGATCCGGCCCCGATCAGGGGGAGCGCGAGAACGACTCCGCCCGTGCTCACGGCGATGAAACCGCGGGTCAGGGTGGTGGACTTGAAACGACGGTACTTACCCGTGATGGGCATGGCGCATTTCCTCTCCGCCGCCTGCGAGGTGAGCTGTCGGGTTCGGACTGGAGATGTCCGGCCGCACGTGATGGCGACTTAACCCCTAGCCGCTCCGGATTCCGGACCGGCAGTAAACCTGGGTCCCCCGCTCCTGCCGTACGTGAGTGGGTCGGGTTCCCGGACGGCGGCAGGATTCGGCGTTCCGTCCGGATTGACGGTGACCGTAAGCGAAAAACGCCGGAGGAAACAAGCCCGGAATTCTTGATCCCAATTGATTCGCAAGATCAATTAAAGGAAATGCTCAGCATCAGACCCTTCAGGGGAAGTCAACTTTCTTGGCGCGACAGGGAACCGAGGCCGGACGCATCGCATCACGGGCCGGAAAGGTGACGCTGGCCACTGAGCCCGAAAAGGGTGATTTGCTCAATATTCATAGTCTTTGGGCTATGAAAAGGGAGACCTTAATATCCTATTCATAGACTATTGATGATCTTTACGACTAGCCACCCAATCGGGACATTTCGCCAAGCCCGACAGTTGCGGCACCCGCGACTCCGCACCTCCGCCGACACGGCGTCGCACAACTGCATCTCTATTGATGCATCGAAATAGATGTACTAGGGTGTGGTGCATCGACCGGCGCCCGTGGCGCCGCCCACCCCCGCGACAGGGAGAACCTGATGTTCCTCGACACCGATGGCGCCACGCTCTACTACGAAGTCCGCGGCTCCGGCCCCCTGCTGCTCGTCTCCCAGAGCGGTGAGGGCGATGCCGATCGCAGCACCGACCTGGTCGACCGGCTCGTGGACAGCTGGACCGTGGTCACCTACGACCGCCGGGGCCTCTCCCGCAGCACGCTCGACGATCCCGGACAGCGCATCACCATGGCGCAGCACGCCGACGACGTGCACCGGCTGCTGGCCGAACTGGCCGATGAGCCCGCCCTGATGCTCGGGTGCAGCATGGGCGCCGCCATCGGGCTGCATCTGGCGATCACCCACCCCGAACAGCTCGGGCTGCTCGTGGCGCACGACCCGGTCGCACCGCCCCTGCTGCCCACCGGAGAGCGCGAGCGACACCGCGCCGAGCTGGCGCATCTTCAGGATGTCTACCGCGACGGCGGTCTGGCAGCGGCCTTCCCCGAGATCGCCCGGGTCCTCGGCATCGATCCGGCGCGCCAGGAGACCGAGCCGGAGCTCACACCGATGCCGCTCACCCCGCGCCGTGTCGCCAACTTCGGCTTCTTCATCGAGCGCGACTTCACCGCGGTCATCGAATCCGAGCTCGACCGGGAAGCGCTGCGGGCGACTCCCGTACGTATCGTGCCCGCGAGCGGCAGCACCACGGCGTCATCCGTCTTCGTCGGACAGTGCGCACAGAGCCTCGCCGAGCTGGTCGGCCGGGAGGTCGTCCCGTTCCCCGGCGGGCACAACGGCAACACCACGCATCCGCGGGCGTTCGCGGCGCGGCTGCGGAACGTGCTGTCCGGGGTATGAGCGGGGGCGCCGCCGGACGGGACGACGGCAGGCGCCCCGTCCCGGCGAGCGGATCAGTGCGGCCGGCTGCCGCCCTCGCGCCGGAGCCGCGCCGAAAGGTGGTGCTGGAGCGGCCGGCCGACCGCCGCGAGGTCGTGGACGAATTCGAGCGTGCCGTCGTCCGTCAGCGTGTAGCGGCGGCGGGTGGCGCTGACCTCCTTGGCGGTGGGCGCGAGAGCGACCTGATGGGTGGCGAGGTCGGCCGCGCCGTCGGCCGCACGGCCCGTCAGGATCTCCGCGACACCGGTGGGCTGAGTGATCAGCGCCTCCACCCGCCCGTCCTCCTGCATCCGCCACCAGCCGCTCTCCCGTGCGGACGGCCGCAGCGGGGCGCCGTCCGCGTCGAGCAGCCAGGCGCGCGCCTCGTAATGGAGGAAGGGCCGCCCGTCGTGGCTGAAGGTCACCTGCTGCGCGTACCGGAACTCCTCGGCGAGCGTCGGGTACTCACCGCTGCCCCGTCCGGCCCAGGTACCCAGGAACCCGCTCAACGGTGCGAGCAGAGCGTGCGGGGCAGGCGCTGCGTCCGGCCGGAACGCGTCGGGATACGGGTGCTGCTGGGCGGGGTCGAACATCTTGCGCGCTCCTGGGTCGGGGACGGTGCCGGTTGGCAGCCTAGGGCCTGTCGTCAAACTGCCGTCGTCGCCCGAAGGGCGGCCGCGCGCCGCATGGTGCGTGCGATCGCAAGGCGCCGGAATGGTCTCGTAGCGGAGCTACTTGGCCATTTCGGCAACGCCGCGAGCGTGCGTGCCATGCGCCGCGCGGCAGACGTCAGTTTGACGACAGGCCCTCAGCTTGTCTTCTATCCAGTTCGCCGCGGCTTGGTGCCAACCTTGTGGTGGGCGGGCCGCTGGTAGATCTGACCGGTGGCGAGGACTCGTCCCACGTCATGCCGGGTGGCGGGTCGCCCGTTCTTCGTCCCTGGTGGCCGGCCGGGGCGGGGGCGGGAGGGTTTCGGCGCACCGGCTGGGGTGGCGGCCGTTGGACGGATGTTCCGGAACCCCCGCCGGACACGGGCCGGGGTGAGACGTTCGGGCGGGGCTGGCTTCTCCCGGGGATGCCGGAGGTCCCGAGCCAGCGGACGAGCGAGGCGGAGGTGGGTGTGGGCAGCGACGATCACCCAGGTCCACCGGTCGGCGGCTTCCGGGTTCCGAAGACGGGGAGCGGTCCAGCCCAGGGTTTGCCTCATCATCCTGAAGGTGTGCTCGACGTCGAACCGTCGCAGGAACGCCTGCCAGCATCGGTCGACCTCGCTGGCGGTGGCGCCGGCCCTGGACCACCACAGCCACACCGGCTTCGGCTCGGCGCCGGACGGCAGGCGGGAGACCTCCAGCCGGATCACAGTGCCCTCGATGAGCGGCAGTTCGTCGGCGTGGTCCAGCCAGGCGGCTCGGCGCGTAAGCCGCGGGTGCAGCCGGTCCCAGGCCCGTGCGGTCGCCTTCCCGTACCGGTGGGTGTCCGAGACGGTCACCACGTGCTCCTCGCCCCAGGTGTCCGGTCGACCGAAGACGAACTCGCCGCCGTGCTTCGGAGGGCTGCCGCCCTTGGGGTCGTAGACCCGTGGTGGAGTCGGGCGGCGCATCACCCGGTCCGACCGAGTCCGGCCCAGGATCTCGACGGGCAAGTCGGACAGCAGGTGAGCCAACCGTGGGGCGTCGTAGCCGGCATCGAGCACGACCAGGACGTGTGGATCGCCGTCCGCGTCGTTCATCTGGGCATGCGTGGCGAACCGGAGTGGGCGTGGGCTCGCGTCAGCCAGCATCCCCCGGCCGACAGGCGGCCGTCCTCTCCATCCTCGCCGCCTACCTCAACTACCACTTCGCGGGCCTGGACCCGCTCACCCTCGCGGCTACGGAGTAGTCCACGACGGAGCAGACCGCAAAAGACAAGTGCCTGTGTCTGAACCTCGGTCGGGACTGTAAAACGTACGTTTTACAGTCCCGACGGTGGGTGTCGTTCACGAGGCGGGCCGCAAGACGCGGCCCCGCCGTCACGCCGGAGCGTGGGCGAATGCCACACGGGTCTCCGCGCAGAAGGCTTCGGGCACTTCGAGCATCGGGAAGTGGCCCCCGCGCTCGGCCACGCTCCAGTAGCGCAGGTCGCGGTAGCGTTCCTCGACCCATGAGCGGGGCAGCTTCTGAAGGTCGCGCGGGAAGACCGTCACGGCAGCCGGCACCGTCACGGGAATGTTCTGGTCCGGCATGCCGAGACCGCGGAAGCTCTCCCAGTACAGCCGGGCCGCGGACGCACCGGTGCGGGTGAACCAGTACAGCGAGACGTCGTCGAGGATGCGGTCCCGGGACACCGCCTCCTCGGGGTTGGTCTCCGAGTCGGAGAACTCGAAGAACTTCTCCGCGATCCAGGCGAGCTGGGCGGTCGGCGAGTCGACCAGCGCGTATCCGATCGTCTGCGGGCTTGTGGACTGCTGGAGCGCGTAGGCGCGCCCCGAGCGCCCGAACTCGGCGTACTCCTCGAGCCAGCGCCGCTCGGTCGGCGTGAGGGTGGTGTCGTCGAATCCGTCGGGGCGCGGAGCCCACGGCACAAGGGTGTGCATCATAGAAACCCGCTCGGGGTGGCGCACGGCGATCGTGATCGTGACCATGGCGCCCCAGTCGCCGCCCTGAACGAGGAAACGGTCGTGGCCGAGCCGGGCCATCAGCGAGACCCAGGCGTCGGCGATGCGCTCGATGCCCCACCCCGCATCGGCCGGCTTCTCGGAGTACCCGAATCCGGGCAGGGACGGGATGACGAGGTGGAAGGCGGGCTCGCCCTCGCCCGGCTCGGTGAGCGCGTCGATCACGTCGAGGGTCTCGACGACCGAGCCCGGCCAACCGTGCGTGATCAGCAGCGGACGAGCATCCGGTCGTGAGGACCGGACATGGAGGAAGTGGATGCCGAGGCCGTCGACGACCGTGTGCGACTGTCCGCGCGAGGCCAGCTCGCCCTCCAGGCGCCGCCAGTCGTACTCGTCGCGCCAGTAGCGGATGAGCTCGGTGAGGTAGTCGAGGGGGATGCCCTGTGCCCAGCCGGGCGCCGTCTCCTGTTCAGGGAGCCGGGCTCGGCTGAGGCGTTCTCTCAGGTCGTTGATCTCGTGATCCGGTACCACGGGTCGGAATGGGGTGATCTCCGTATTCCGTCGGTCGGTCATGGGGTTCTCCTTCCACGCGCACGTTTGCAGGACGGAAATGACATCCCATCGGGCTCGCATCATTGCGCGACAGGTTCTGGGCAAGGTGGAGGATGACTTCCGGTGCGGAGGCCGCTGCGTTCTTGATCCAGCTGCTGTCCCGGGTCAGCCGATCGGCAAGTCCGCGGAGCGCGAGGGGACGGCGTCGAGCGCGGCCAGTGTCGCGTCGTCGAAGGTGATCGCGCCCAGCGCGACGTTCGCCTCGAGGTGGCCGGCGTCCGCGGTGCCGGGAATGAGGAGGGTGTTCGGGGCGTGGTGGAGCAGCCAGGCGAGGCCGATCTGTGACGGTGTGCTGTCGAGGGCCTGTGCCGCGGTGTGGACGGCTGGCTCCTCGGTCACCTTCGGGATGCCGGGGAACGTACCGCCGAGCGGGAAGTACGGCACCCAGGCGATCCCCTCGGCGACGCAGAGCGTGAGCAGGTCCTCGTCGGCGCGCGAGACAAGGTTGTAGGCGTTCTGCACGCAGACGATGCCCGCAGGGAGCGCATGGCGCAGTGTCTGTCGAGGGTCACGCTGCTCAGCCCGATGGCGCCGATCTTGCCCTCGTCGCGCATCGAGGTCATCACCGCGAGCTGGTCGTCGATGTCGGTCCCCTGGTCACCCTCGGCCCGGAGTCCGGGCCCCGTGTCGGCGCGGCGCAGAGCAGGACCGCGCCTCCCGGACGGGGGACGCCGGTGGCCGTGACCTCGGGGAGGGTGTGCTGCTGGATGTCATATGAAAATGCCGTCCTCGTACGATGATGAGGAAAGCGGAGGCTCCTCCGCCTAGTCGACTGTAGCACTACCGGAGGGTCCTCCGTTTTGATTTCGCCCGAACCGACACCCGCTGGCGCTCCCGCCGACCCGTCCGGCGGAGCGGCGCGCCCGGTCCGCGCCGACGCGCGGCGTAACCGGGAGAAGCTGATCACTGTCGCCCGGGCCGCCTTCGCGGCCGCTGACGGCGCTGTCGCGCTCGAGAACATCGCCCGCGAGGCCGGGTTCGGGATCGGCACGCTGTACCGCCACTTCCCGACCCGCGAGGCACTGGTCGAGGCGGTGTACGGCGCGGAACTCGATGACGTCACCGCGAGCGCCCCCGTCGTGCTCGCCGAGTTCCCGCCCGAGGTCGCGCTCCGTGCGTGGCTTGACCGCTACGCGGCGTTCGTCGCGACGAAGCGTGGGATGCTCGACACGCTGCATGCGGGCTGGGCGTCGGGGCGGATCGCGACACCGACCACCCGGGAGCGCATCACCGCCGCGATCGGGGCGATCCTCGCGGAGGGGGTGCGAGCGGGTTCGCTCCGTGCGGATGTCGACCCCGACGACGTCACGATGATGCTTCTCGGCATCTTCTCCACGGCGGCCAGTAACACTCCGGAGCAGACCGGCCGGCTGCTCGACCTCGTCGTCGACGCACTGCGCCCGAGAAGTGCGGCAGGGGACCTCCCCGACCTGAAGGGCTGACAACCCTCGTTGCACCGGTCCCGCTCCGGATCGCCACCTCCCTGGGCCCCAGGGAGGTGGCGATCACAACCTCCTGGTCCGCTACCTCACCCAGGGACGAACCGAGGGCAACCGGGCGGGTGACCACCCCACGCCACGCGACCCGGCTCCTGCTCACTCACCCCGAACACCTGTGGACCAAGGACACCGCGCTCTTGTCGCCCCTCACTGCCGCCTGTCCCGAAATGGCCGAACTTTCCAGACTGGTTGTCGAGTTGCCCAGCTACTGACCCGGCGAAGGGCAACGACACCCGACCTCACCGAGAGAATCACCGCCGCCCGTGCGGCTGACCTGCCCCACCTGCACAGCTTCTGCAACGGCCTGGAACTTACAGACCTGCCGACGAGTTGGTCACCGTCACGGGCGACAAGGAGGGCCTTGTCGAGCTCGGGACGCCGAGCGAGCTTGCCGACGCCGCCCTGGCGCTGGTCGCGAGCTTTTGCGACATCAGCGCCGCCGGATCGGGCACGGACTCGCATGCCGCCACTTCGCCATGACCGGCGACGAACGCCGGATGGGTGTAGCTCTCGCTACACCCAATTCAGCTTGACGCTTTCCCCCCCCGGCTGACTGCCCCGACAATTCATGGACCAGAGCAGGCACCCTGTCACCGAGGTTGAACGGCAAGCTAAGGGCCGTCCCGGGTCCTTGCCCTGACGCTCAGCCCGTCGCTCGCGGATCACGCCTCTTTACGGAAGTTCAGCAAGCCGCCGGTCGACACCCTCGGCCACGTCCGGCGGTGATCGAGCGCCGGCCCCCGGCCGCGTTCAGCGATGTGCGGCCAGGACTGCGGCGAGACCCTTTCGCAGATCCTTGACGAAATATCCGGGAACCTCCAGCGACGGGAAATGTCCCCCGCTTTCCGGCTCCGTCCATCGGACGATCTGCCGGTACCGTTCCTGCGCCCAGGGGCGCGGGCATTTCTCGACGTCTCGGGGATACATGGTGAGTGCTGACGGGACGTCGACCCGAAGTCCGGGGTCCAGCGAGTTGTGGCTCTCGTAATAGATACGGGCCGCCGAGGCACCGGTCCGCGTCAGCCAATACAGGGTGACGTCGTCAAGGACGCGGTCGACGGAAATCTTCTCGAACGGGCTGTCCTCGGTATCCGACCATTCCGCGAACTTGTCGAGAATCCAGGCGAGAAGACCGACCGGTGAATCGACGAGCGAGTAGCCGATGGTCTGCGGCCGGGTCGCCTGCTGCTTCGCGTATGCCGCGCGGTGCCGCCAGAAGTCGGCGGATTCCTCGGTCCATTCGCGCTCGGTCGTCGTCAGTCCGTCCGTGGTCAATCCGGGCGGCGCCTCGGCGAACGTGGTGTGGATGCCGAGAACGTGCGCCGGGTACCTGCCGCCGAGGACCGTGGTGATATTGCCTCCCCAGTCGCCGCCGTGGGCTGTGAACCTGCTGTAGCCGAGCCTTCCCATCAGCTCGACCCATGCGGCCGCGATCTTCTCGGTTCCCCACCCGGTGGTGGCCGGCCTGTCGCTGTAACCAAAGCCCGGCAGCGACGGGACGACGACGTGGAACGCCGGCGCGGCCGCGTCTTCCGGATCTGCCAGCTCGTCCACCACATCGATGAACCGGGCGATGCTGTCCGGCCAGCCGTGCGTCAGGAGCAGAGGAGTGGCATCCGCTCGCGCGGACCGGCGGTGCAGGAAATGGATTCCCAGATCATCGATGGTCGTGCGGAACTGGCCGATCCGGTCAAGGCGCTCCTCGAACGACCGCCAGTTGTACCCGGTGCGCCAGTAGTTCACGACTTCGACGAGGTCGGCGAGCGGAACACCCTGTTCCCATCGGCGCGGGCCGGGCGCGGCCCCGCAGACGGTCTCGGCCTCCGGCATACGCGCCGCGGCCAGTCTCGCGCGCAGATCGTCGAGGTCGGCGTCTGTCGCGTGGGCTTCAAAGGCTCGCACGTCGTTGGTCGGACGGGGCATGAGACCTCCAGGCCATCGCGGAACCGGCCGCATACCATCGCGAACCGTCTTAGGCGGTTCTACTATGCCTGTGCACCGACACGCAACCGGCTAAGGTGGTTCCATGCAAGCTGGCTTCCCTGACTTCCGCCTCGGCAGCGTGCTGGCGACCAGCTTCACGGGGACCCTGTCTGAACGTCACGGCAACCCTGTGGAGCGCGTTCCCACGCCGCACCGCCTCATCGACTGGCTGTCGGTGAACGGTCTCGCCGCGGACTCCTGCACCACCGCCCAGCTCGACCTCGCCCGGGAGCTGAGGGAGTCGGTCCACGCCGCCGCGACAGCGGCGGCGACCGGGGACGCCCTCCCCGCGTCCGCCGTCGACGTCATCAATGACCGCAGCGCTCGGGGCCGGGCCGCGGCCGTCCTGACACCCGAGGGCAACCGGCGGTGGCAGCTCGGCCCGGATTCCCGCGTGGAAGACGCCCTCGGCGTGATCGCCGCCGACGCGATCAGCATCATCTCGGGCGAACGGGACGGAAGACTGGCACTTTGCGCATCGCCCACCTGCCGGGCCGCCTTCTTCGACACCAGCCAGAGCCGCAGCCGCAAATGGTGCGACATGAACACGTGCGGCAACCGTCAGAAGAAAGCACGCTTCAACGCCAACCGGCGCAAGAGCCCCAGTTCGGCGGAGTGATCGTCGCCTCGCCCACATGCGCACCTCGGCCCGGCCCACGTGGGCATCGCGGGTTCGTGCCGTCGATGGGCACAGTCGAAAAATCCCCGGTCCGCAATTGCGGACCGGGGATTTTCCCAGGTATATTGAGTCTTTCTGTGTGCCCACAGAAAAGGCCCCTCACCGGGGGCCACTAAGCAAGACCATATCCGGCAGGGAGCCATTTTGTCAACTCGGGAAAGCTCCGAATTGCAGGGGGAGCAGGAATTCGTCGACCGGCTCTACGACCGTGTCGACGCACTGCGCGGAGTCGCCGCCCAGCACGTCCAGGACGCACTGACCCCGGTCGGTACCGGACTGCAGGCACGTCACGAGCGCGACGTGCTCGTCGCCGAACGCTCGGGTCTGCTGGCTGCCCTGAACTCCGTGGACGGGTCGCTGTGTTTCGGCCGCATCGACCTCGCCACCGGCGCGGCCCACCACATCGGGCGTATCGGGATCCGCGAGGACGACACCGCGCACACGCCCCTGCTGATCGACTGGCGCGCCCCGGTGGCCCGCCCCTTCTATCTCGCCACCGGTCACACCACCATGGGGCTGCGTCGGCGCCGGCACATCACCACGGAGGGCCGCGCCGTCACCGAGCTGCACGACGAGATCCTCGACGTCGGGGACCGGGAGCGCACCGGCTTCGAGGATCCGAGCGGCGACGCCGTGCTGCTCGCGGCCGTGAACTCCGCCCGCACCGGCCGCATGGGCGACATCGTGCGGACCATCCAGGCCGAGCAGGACCGCATCATCCGTGCCCCGCACCGCGGTGTCCTCGTCGTCGAGGGCGGCCCCGGCACCGGCAAGACAGCGGTGGCGCTGCACCGCGCGGCCTATCTGCTGTACGAGCACCGCGAGCTGCTCGCCAAGCGCGCCGTCCTGATCGTGGGCCCGAACCCGGCCTTCCTGCGCTACATCGGCGAGGTGCTGCCCGCGCTCGGCGAGACCGGCGTCCTGCTCGCCACCCAGGCCGAGCTCTTCCCCGGGGTCCACGCCGACGGCACAGAGACCCGCCGCGCCGCCGCCGTCAAGGGCGGTGCGGCGATGGCGGAGGCACTCGCCCTCGCCGTCCGCGACCGGCAGCAGCTGCCCGAGCCCGGTGCCCCGATGGTCATCCGGCACGACGACGGCGAGCTCGTCCTGGACTGGGAGATCGCCTACGAGGCCCGGCAGGCGGCCCGCGACACCCGGCTGCCCCACAACCTGGCCCGCCCGCACTTCGCCTTCCGGGTCATCGACGCCCTCACCTCGCAGCTCACCGAACTCATCGGCGCCGACCCGCACGGCGGCCCCAACTTCCTGGGCCCCGACGACGTCGCCCAGCTCGGCAGGAACGTCGCCCTCAGCAAGGAGGTGCACGCCGCGGTCGAGGAGCTGTGGCCGCCCCTCACCCCGGAAGGGTTCCTCACCGGCTATCTGGCCGAGCCCCGGTACGTACCGGACGAGGACGCCGAAGCCATCCGGCGTGCGCCGGGCGAAGGCACCTGGACCCCCGCCGACGTCCCGCTGCTGGACGAGGTGGCGGAACTCCTGGGGGTAGACGACAGCGCCGAGCGGGCCGCCGCCGAGGCCGAGCGCCAGGAGCGGATCTCCTACGCGCAGGGCGTCCTGGAGCTGTCGAGAGGCTCGGAGTCGTACGAGTTCGAGGACGAGGAGTCCGAGACGCTCGCCGCGCACGACATCATCGACGCCGAACGGATGGCGGAGCGGCAGGAGGAGGCCGATCACCGCAGCGCGGCGGAGCGCGCCGCCGCCGACCGGACCTGGGCGTTCGGTCACATCATCGTCGACGAGGCACAGGAGCTGTCGCCCATGGCCTGGCGGCTGCTGATGCGCCGGTCACCGACCCGCGCGATGACGCTGGTCGGCGACCCCGCGCAGACCTCCGAGGAAGCGGGCGTCGGCTCGTGGGAGAAAATCCTGGAGCCGTACGTGGGTGACCGCTTCGAGCACACCGTGCTCAAGGTCAACTACCGTACGCCCGCCGAGATCATGGAGCTGGCCGCCCGGGTGGTACGGGCGGAGGACCCTTCCTTCGAGCCGCCGGGCTCTGTGCGGTCCACCGGCGAGGCGCCGTGGATCCGGGACGCCGGGGACGATCTGGCGGGCGCGGTGGCGCGGGCGGTCCCGGAGCTGACGCCCGGGGAGGGACGCCTCGCGGTGATCGCCCCGGCGGCGCTCCACGCGGAGATCGCGGCCCCGCTCGACGGGGTCACGGCCGGCGCGGAGCCCGATCTGACCCGCCCGGTCGTGCTGCTCGAACCCAGGCAGGCCAAGGGGTTGGAATTCGACCATGTACTGGTCGTGGAGCCCGCCCGGTACGGAACCAGCGATCTGTACGTGGCGCTGACCCGTGCCACGCAGCGCCTGGGCATCATCCACCGGGAGAAGCTGCCCGAGTCGCTGCGCTGACGGCGTCCGGGAGGTACGCCGAGCCCCGGGGACCCGGCGCGCTCAGTCCTCGGCATACCGGCTCGGTTAGCCTCCGGGCATGGACAACGTGGCTCATGAGGACCTGACGGGACGGGCGCGGCTGCGGCGGTGTGCGCTGGAACTGTTCGCCGAACGGGGCTTCGAGGCCACCTCGACACGGGCGGTCGCGGCCGCGGCCGGGCTGTCGCCCGCGCTCGTCACCCGGCACTTCGGCTCGAAGCAGGGGCTGCGGGCCGCGGTGGACGAGGAGGTGCTGGGCCGGATCGGGGAGGCTCTCGCCGGGTCCGGGGCCGGGGCCGGGGCCGGGGCCGGGGCCGGGGCCGGAACCGGAACCGGGGCCGGAACCGGGACCGGGGCCGGGGCCGGAACCGGAACCGGGGCCGGAACCGGGACCGGGGCCGGGGCCGGAACCGGGACCGGGGCAGGGTCCGGGTCCGGCGATCTGATGGCCTCGCTCGGGGATGTCTCGGCGCAGCTGTTCGGCGCCGATCCGGTGCTGCGGGGGTATCTCCGGCAGGTCCTGCTGGAGGACAGCGAGGCGAGCGCCGACCTCTTCGCCCGCCTGCTGCGGGGCGCACGGGGCGAACTGGAGCGGCTCGCGGCGGCGGGGGGCGTCAGGACGGGCTCCGGCGCGCAGACCTGGGCACCGTTCCAGATCCTCTGCCTCGTACTCGGACCGCTGCTCCTGGAGCGGGTGATGCAGCCGGGCCTCGACCGGCCGATGTTCGCGCCCGAGGTACTGGACCAACGCAGCGCCGCCAACCAGCGGTTGCCGGCACGTTCTCCATGAGCCTCTTCTTCTTCGTCTCGGCCTACTTCGTGCCGGCTTCGTACTCCCGGCGCGGCGGCCGGCCGTTCGTCCGCGGCCGGCTGCTCCGGCTCGGCGTGCCGGTGCCGGCCGGCGCGCTGACCCTCGTCCCCGGGCTGATGTATGCCTACTACGTGCATTACCGCGGCTATCCGGAGATTTCCTTCCCCCGGTACTTCGCCGATGTGTACCTGGGGCTGGGCGAGCGGCCCGGGGACTGGAGCGGACCGTCCTGGCCCGACCTGCAGTTCGGGCACCTCTGGTTCTTCCAGAACCTGCTGGCCTACAGCCTGTTGTACGCGCTCTGCCCCTGGTGGCCCGCTCCGTCCGCCGCTCCCCCGCCACCGCCCCGGGCGTCCTTCCACCGCGCCGGGTGCCCGGACACCTCGCGCTCGCGGCCCTCACCGTGGTGCTCAGAGAGAGGGCGCGGTGGAACACCCGGTTCAGCCGGTCCCTGGCGGCCGGCTCCTTCGCGGTGTACGTCATCCACCTACCGATCGTGGTGGCCCTCCAGTTCGCCGTGGCGGGCCATGGACTCCCGGCGCTCGGCGCGTTCGCACTCGTCACGGCCTGCGCGGTGCCGATCAGCTTCGCGGCCGCCCATGTGCTGCGCCGGTTACCGGGGTTCCGCCGGGTTCTGTGAACCGGTCCGCCCGGCCGGGACCTACAGCGGCGTCGCCGCTTCCAGCGCGACGAAGAGCGCGAAGGCCGCGTTCAACGAGGACAGCGTCGACAGGGCCGTGCCCACGGCGGCGACGAACGCGGCGATCCCGGTCGGGGTGTGAACCGGCGGCCAGCCCTGCTCCGGCGGCACGGGCCCCAGCAGCGCGGCGACCCGCCGGGGGACGGGGCCGGCCGAGGCGAAGGCCGCGACGGTCTCGGTGGCGGCCCGGTGCGAGATGATCGCCGCCTTGCCGACCGTACGGGCGGTGAGCCGCCGGTCCCCGGTGGTGACGGCCGCCTCCTCGTCGGCCCAGCGCTCCGTGCTGTACGTGATGGCCGCGCGCAGCGGCCGCAGCAGCGGGTTCGCGCAGCCGGCCAGCTGAACGGCCAGCAGAAGCCGGTGGTGCCGGCCGGCCAGATGGGCCCGTTCATGGGCGAGGAGCGCCCGCTGCTCGGCCTCCGTCAGGCAGTCGAGCATCGCGGAGGAGACCATGATCCGGCCGGGCGAGCCGGGCAGCGCGTAGGCGTACGGCACACCGTCGGGCAGTACGGCGACCTCGGCCGTCGTCGACAGTCCGGCCAGCGTGCGGTGCGCGCGGGAACGGAAACGGTAGTGGCGCCATACGACGGACGCGCAGCCCGCCGCCACCGCCATGAGCGCGGCGATCGCCGTCTTGCCGACGAACCTGTTGTGCGGAACGGCCTTCCTGACCTCGTCGTCGGACCAGCCGTCAGGGAGCGGATTGCCGGGCAGTTGAGCCGTGCCGACCACCGCCAGCAGACCGAGGCAGACAGTGCTGCACGACGCCAGGATCACGGCGATGGTCGCGAGCAGACGGGCGGCGCTTCGCGGGTGCAGGTGCTGCTCGGCCAGGCGCGCGATGGGCAGCGCCGTGAGAGGCAGGACCAGGGGCAGACAGACGAAGACACCCATCGGTCAACTCTCCGACTCGTCCGCGGCCGGGCCGGAGCCGCTCTCGCCGAGCAGCGACCGCAGCAGTTCCTCGTCGTCGGGCGACAGCGCGGAGACGAAGCTGGACAGCACCGCGTCCCGGTCGTCCCGCTGGTCGAGGAGCCGGCGCATGCGGAACGCGGTGAGACCGGCCCCGTTCGCGGTCGACTGCCACAGCACGGGACGCCCCGAACCCGTACGGGTGACGGCCTGCTTGTCGAGCAGCCGGGTCAGGATGGTGATGACCGTGCTGTACGACAGTCCGCCGTCGAGGCGCTCCTGCACCCAGGCCGCGGTGACGGGTTCACTCGCTCCGCCCAGCACGGTCAGTACCTGGGTCTCCAGCTCGCCCTGGCCGCGCCTGCGGGCCCGCGGCTCCTGCGGCCGGCCGTCCTTCTCTCCGCCCACGACGCGGCCCCTTTCGCACGACTGCCCGGCCGCTCGTTCAACTGCCGGACGCCGGGGCATCCTACCGAGCCGCCCGGACGTCCCGTGAGCCCGGCGGAGCAGCGCGCCGCGCTCCGTACACAAACTCTACAGTGCTGTAGATTTCAGGTGCTGCCACACGGCGTCCGCGCGATCACGTGCGGTCGCCGCGACGCGCAACCCGCAACCCGCAACCCGCAACCCGCAGAGCACAGAACGCGCAACCCGGAACGCTGAACTACGTACAGAGGGAGAAAACCATGGGAGTGAGCCTCTCCAAGGGCGGAAACGTCTCGCTGACCAAGGAGGCCCCCGGACTGACCGCGGTCCTCGTCGGTCTCGGCTGGGACGTCCGTACGACCACCGGCACGGACTACGACCTGGACGCCAGCGCCCTGCTGTGCGACGAGTCCGGGAAGGTCCCTTCGAACGAGCAGTTCATCTTCTACAACAACCTGAAGAGCCCCGACGGTTCGGTCGAGCACACCGGCGACAACCTCACCGGCGAGGGCGAGGGCGACGACGAGATCGTCAAGGTCGACCTGGCGGGCGTACCGGCCGAGGTCGCCAAGATCGTGTTCCCCGTCTCGATCCACGACGCGGAGGGACGCGGCCAGAGCTTCGGCCAGGTCCGCAACGCCTACATCCGCGTGGTCAACCAGGCGGGTGGGGCCGAGATCGCCCGCTACGACCTGAGCGAGGACGCCTCCACGGAGACGGCCATGGTCTTCGGCGAGCTGTACCGCAACGGCGACGAGTGGAAGTTCCGCGCCGTCGGACAGGGCTATGCCGCCGGGCTCAGCGGGATCGTCGCCGACTTCGGCGTCAGCCTCTGACCCGCTCAGGGTCACCGTCGAACCGCCGCCCCCTGCCGAGAGTGGAGCCATGACCGTCAACCTGACCAAGGGCCAGCAGATCAGCCTCACCAAGACGGGCGGCGGTGAACTCACCGTCGTACGCATGGGCCTGGGCTGGAAGTCCGCGCCGCGCAGGGGGTTCCTCGCCCGGCTTGCCGCCCGTGAGATCGACCTCGACGCCTCTGCCGTCCTCTTCGCGGGCACGACGCCCCAGGACGTCGTCTTCTTCCAGCACCTGACCAGCGACGACGGCTCGGTCCGGCACAACGGGGACAACCGGGTCGGCGGCGCGGGCGAGGGCGGCGACGACGAGTCGATCATCGTCGACCTGCAACGCGTCCCGGCCCAGGTCGACCAGATCGTCTTCACCGTGAACTCGTTCACCGGCCAGACCTTCGAGGAGGTCGACAACGCCTTCTGCCGGCTGGTCGACGAGACCACCGGACAGGAACTGGCGCGCTACACGCTGACCGGCGGCGGGCGCCACACCGCGCAGATCATGGCCAAGGTCCAGCGGTCCGGCGCGGGATGGCAGATGACCGCCATCGGCACCGCGGCGCAGGGACGCACCTTCCAGGATCTGATGCCGGCCGTCGCCGCGCACCTGTAGCACCCTCCCGCCGGAAGGCGCACCCTCGCGCACCTGCCGGCACTCACCGCTTCGACCGACCCTGGAGTATTTCGAATGGCACTGTGGGACCGCGTCAAGGAATCGGCGTCGACGATGCAGACGCAGCTCAACGCCAAGAAGAACGACCTGAAGAGCGGGGCCTTCCGCGACGCGAGCATGGCCGTGTGCGCCCTCGTGGCCGCGGCCGACGGCTCGATCGACCCCGCGGAGCGGCAGCGGGTGGCCTCCCTGATCGCGGGGAACGAAGTACTGCGGAACTTCCCCGCAGAGGATCTGCAGCGCCGGTTCAACGACTACTGCCAGCAGCTGATCACCGACTTCGACTTCGGGAAGGTCACCCTCCTCCAGACCGTCGGCAAGGTCGGCAAGAAGCCCACCGAGGCCCGCGCGGTCATCCAGATCGGCATCGTCATCGGCGGCGCCGACGGCAACTTCGACGCCACCGAGCGCGCCGTGGTCCGCGAGGCCTGCTTCGCGGCCGGCGTCGCGCCGACCGAGTTCGACCTGTAGTCGACCGGACCCCCGGGGCGTGCCGCTGTTCGCAAGCGGCACGCCCTCCGTCATTCCCCACGCCTTTCCTTGACACCCCGGAGCGGCAGGAGGAGCATCCTCACGTCGTTGACAACGTTGTCGGGAGCGACGCCGTCGTGGAGTGGTCACGGCGTACCCGCTCCCGCCGCGTTGACCGTTCGTCATACACGAAGGGCAGGAACGGTGTCAGACACGCACAACCACCGGACCCACGCCGGGCTCAGAGTCATCAGTTCCGTCGCCGTCGCCGCCATGGCCGCGCTGGGACTGGCCACCACGGCCTCCCCCGCCTCTGCGGCCTCCCCCCACAGCACCGTCAAGAACCCCGTCTCGTACGTCGATCCGCTGATCGGCACGTCGAACGCGGGCAACACCTATCCGGGCGCGGTGCAGCCGTTCGGCATGCTGGCCTGGAGCCCGCAGAACTCGAAGGGCAAGCAGGTCTCGACCCCCGCTCCCGGCGGCTACCAGTACGACGCGACGAAGATCCGCGGCTTCAGCCTCACCCATCTCAACGGGGTCGGCTGCTCGGGCGCCAACGGCGACATCCCGATCATGCCGTACGTGGGTGACGTCGACTCCTCGCCCAGTGCGGACACCACCGACGCGAAGTACGCCAGCGCCTTCTCGCACGCCGACGAGACCGCCACTCCCGGCTACTACCGGGTCGGCCTGGCGAGCGGCGCGTCCGCGGCGCTCACGACGACCGCCCGGACCGGCTCCGGGAAGTTCGGCTTCCCGGCGGACAAGCCCGCGAGCATGCTCTTCAGGACCTCGAACTCGGAGAGCGGCAGCACCGGCGCCACCGTGAAGATCGACAAGGCGGCCCGGACCGTGACGGGTTCCGTCACCGCGGGCAACTTCTGCGGTCCGCAGAGCGCGAACAACCGCAAGGACCTCTACACGCTCTACTTCACCGCCCACTTCGACAAGGCGTTCGCGAAGACCGGCACCTGGACCGACGACACGGTCGAGCCCGGCTCCACCGCGGCGTCCGGCGGTACGGGGTACAGCTCGTCCGGCAACGCCGTGGAGGGCAAGGGCTCCGGCGCGTACGTCACCTTCGCCGACGGGACGACGCAGGCCGGGGCCAAGGTCGCCGTCTCCTACGTCAGCCCGCAGAACGCCGAGGCCAACCTCCGCGCGGAGAACGGCCCCCACGAGAGCTTCGACTCCGTCCGGCACCGGGCGGCCGACGTCTGGAACCGGACGCTGAAGTCGGTCGAGGTGGGCGGCGGCACCGACGCCCAGCGCTCCACCTTCTACACCGCGCTCTACCACTCCATGCTGGAGCCCACCCTCACCAGCGACGTGGACGGCCGCTACCTGGGCGCCGACCGCAAGCCGCACCGGCTCGCCAAGGGACAGAAGGCCCAGTACGGCACCTTCTCCGGCTGGGACCAGTACCGCGCACAGGTACAGCTCATGACGCTGCTCAACCCGAGGGCGGGCAGTGACTACGCGCAGTCCCTCTACAACTACGCCGGCCAGCGCGGCGGCGAGTGGGACCGCTGGCTGCTGGAGAACGGCAAGACGAGTGTGATGTCGGGCGACCCCTCGGATGCGGCACTCGCCGGGATCTACGCCTTCGGCGGCCATGACTTCGACGTCAAGGGCGCACTGAAATCGCTGGTCAAGGCCGCCACGGTGCCCACAGCGAACGACTCGGACAGCTCCGGCTGCAACGTCGAGTGCGTGGGCCAGCGCCCGGCGCTCGACAAGTACCTGGAGCTCGGGTACGTACCGGCGGACAACTGCCACTGCTGGGGCGGCGCGGCCGAGACGCTGGAGGACGCGGCGGCCGACTACGGACTCTCCGAGCTGTCCCGCCGGACCGGCCGGACCGCCGACGCGAAGAGGTTCCTGGACCGCTCGGGGAACTGGACGAACGTCTTCGACGCCAACGCCACCCCGCAGGGCGGCTACATCCGCGACCGGAAGGCCGACGGCACCTGGGCGGGCACCTTCACGCCGGGCACCGGCAGCGGTTTCGTCGAGGGGACCAGCGCGCGCTACACCTGGATGGTGTACTCGGACGTGGCGGGCCTCGCCGGCGCGATGGGCGGTGACGACCAGGCGGTGAAGCGGCTGGACGCCTTCTTCCGCACACCGGACGGGAAGTTCGACTTCTCGGCGAAGGACGACACGCGCTACGACGCGACCAACGAGCCGGACATCAACGCCCCTTACCTGTACGACTACCTGGGCGCCCCGTACAAGACGCAGGAGACGGTCCGCGCGGAGCTGGACCAGCTCTGGACCGACACCCCGGGCGGCATCCCCGGCAACGACGACGCGGGGACGATGTCGTCCTGGTACGTCTTCTCCGCGCTCGGCATGTACCCGCAGAACCCCAGCCGGGCCGATCTGACCCTGACCGCACCGCTGTTCCCGCACGCCGTGGTGCACACCGGGCGCGGAAAGACGATCACGGTCGACGCACCCGCCGCCTCCGCGGACCACACCTACATCCACGGTCTGAAGGTCAACGGCCGCACCTCCACGAAGCCGTGGGTGCCCGCCTCGCTCGTCACGCACGGCGGCAGGCTGGACTACACCCTCGGCTCCACGGCGGACACGTCCTGGGGCGCGGGGAAGGCCGACGCCCCGCCGTCCTTCCCCGGCGGCGGTCTGAAGTACTTCACCGGCGCCACTCCCGAGCAGCTGAAGATCGAGCCGGGCTCCGGCAGCGCGGAGACCACCGTCAAGGTGCGGAGCATAGAGACGGAGGCCACCACGGTCCACTGGACGGCGAAGGCGCCGGCCGGTGTCACGGTGACCCCGGCGGAGGGCGATTTCACCGTCCCGGCACGCGGTTCGGTGAGCGCCGCGCTCAAGGTGTCGGCCGCCGCGGACACGGCAGAGGGCCACTACACGGTCCCGGTGACGCTGAAGTCGTCCACGGGTGAGGAGCTCCCGAAGACCTCGGCCTCCGTGACCGTGGCCGAGAAGAACAGCATGCTGTGGAACCGCAACAGCACGGCCATCTCGACGGACGACGACAACCCGCAGGCCAACTTCGACGGTGAGGGCTGGAGCTACTCGGCCGAGGCGCTCGCCGCGGCGGGCGCGGCGCCGGGCGGAACGGTCTCGTCCGGCGGGTTCGACTTCGGCTGGCCCGAGGTGGCGGCGGGCGACCCGGACAACATCGAGGTGGCCGGCACCGAGCCGCAGGTACTGAACGTTCCCTCCGCCTCCGGTGACACGAAGCTCAGCCTGCTGGGCAGCGCGGCCGAGGGTTCGGCCTCCGGGCAGGCGACGCTGACGTACACCGACGGCACCACGCAGCAGGCGGAGATCGGCTTCAGCGACTGGACGCTGGGCGGCGGGGCGGAAAAGCCGTCGTTCGGCAACACCGTCGCGGTGCACACCGCGTACCGCGACGTCCAGGGCGGCGGCACTGACCCGGTGGGCACCGAGATCTTCGCCACCGCGCCGATCGCGCTCCAGTCGGGCAAGCAGCTCGCGAGCGTGACCCTGCCGTCGGCCACGGAGGGCGGAGTGATCCACGTCTTCGCGGTGGCCACGGCCTGACGCACTCCGACCGGAACGGGCCGTCGCGGCAAGGGAACTCCCTTGCCGCGACGGCCCGTTTGCGGTGATCAGACCAGGTCGAACCGGTCCAGGTTCATGACCTTGTCCCACGCGGCGACGAAGTCCTTCACGAACTTCTCCTTCGCGTCATCGCTCGCGTAGACCTCCGCGACCGCGCGCAGCTCCGAGTTCGAGCCGAAGACGAGGTCGGCGCGGCTGCCGGTCCACCTCACCTTGCCGGAGGCGTCGCGGCCCTCGAAGGTGGTGGCGTCCTGCGACGTCGCCTTCCACGTCGTCCCCAGGTCGAGCAGGTTGACGAAGAAGTCGTTGGTCAGCGCGCCGGGGGTCTCGGTGAGGACACCGAGCGAGGACTGCTGGTGGTTCGCGCCGAGCACCCGAAGCCCGCCGACGAGGACCGTCAGCTCGGGGGCGGTCAGGGTGAGCAGGTTCGCCCGGTCGATCAGCAGGTACTCGGCCGGCAGCCGGCTGGACTTGCCGGCGTAGTTGCGGAACCCGTCGGCGGCCGGCTCCAGCTCGACGAACGACTCCACGTCGGTCTGCTCCTGCGACGCGTCGACGCGGCCCGCCGCGAAGGGGACCTCGACATCGAAGCCGGCGTCCTTGGCCGCCTTCTCCACGGCCGCGCCACCGGCGAGCACGATGAGGTCGGCGAGCGAGACCTGCTTGCCGCCGGACTGCGCGGAGTTGAAGGACTCCTGGATCCCCTGGAGGGTGCGCAGCACCGCGGCCAGCCGGTCCGGGCCGTTGACCTCCCACCCGTTCTGCGGCTCCAGGCGGATGCGTGCGCCGTTGGCGCCGCCGCGCTTGTCGCTGCCGCGGAAGGAGGAGGCCGAGGCCCAGGCGGTGGAGACGAGCTCGGAGACCGGGAGGCCCGAGTCGAGGATCGTGGCCTTGAGGGCGGCGACGTCCGAGGCGTCGACGGTCTCGTACGTCCGCTCGGGGAGCGGGTCCTGCCACACCAGCGTCTCCGCCGGGACCTCGGGGCCGAGGTAGCGCACGATCGGGCCCATGTCGCGGTGGGTCAGCTTGAACCAGGCGCGGGCGAAGGCGTCGGCGAACTGGTCGGGGTTCTGGTGGAAGCGCCGCGAGATCTCCTCGTACGCCGGGTCGAAGCGGAGGGAGAGGTCGGTCGTCAGCATGGTCGGTGCGTGGGTCTTCGAGGCGTCGAACGCGTCGGGGACGGTGCCCGCACCGCCGCCCTCCTTCGGCCGCCACTGGTGGGCGCCCGCGGGGCTCTTGAACAGCTCCCACTCGTACCCGAACAGGATGTTGAAGAAGCTGTTGTCCCAGGCGGTCGGGGTGTCCGTCCAGATGCCCTCGAGCCCGCTGGTGATCGCGTCGGCGCCCTTGCCGGTGCCGTACGTGCTCTGCCAGCCGAGGCCCTGCTGCTCGAGCGGGGCGGCCTCGGGGTCGGGGCCGACGTTGTCCGCCGGGCCCGCGCCGTGGGTCTTTCCGAAGGTGTGGCCGCCCGCGATCAGGGCGACCGTCTCCTCGTCGTTCATCGCCATCCGGCGGAACGTCTCGCGGATGTCGCGGGCCGCGGCGATCGGGTCCGGGGTGCCGTTCGGGCCTTCGGGGTTGACGTAGATGAGGCCCATCTGGACCGCGCCGAGCGGGTTCTCCAGCTCCCGGTCGCCGGTGTAGCGCTCGTCGCCGAGCCAGGTGGTCTCGGGGCCCCAGTAGACGTCCTCGTCGGGCTCCCACACGTCCGCGCGGCCGCCGCCGAAGCCGAAGGTCTCGAAGCCCATCGACTCCAGGGCGACGTTCCCGGTGAGCACGATGAGGTCGGCCCAGGAGAGGTTCTTGCCGTACTTCTTCTTGACCGGCCACAGCAGCCTGCGGGCCTTGTCGAGGCTGGCGTTGTCCGGCCAGCTGTTGAGCGGGGCGAACCGCTGCTGGCCGGCTCCGGCGCCGCCTCGGCCGTCGCTGATCCGGTAGGTGCCGGCACTGTGCCAGGCCATCCGGATCATGAAGGGGCCGTAGTTGCCGAAGTCGGCGGGCCACCAGTCCTGCGAGGTGGTGAGTACCTCGGCGATGTCCCGCTTCACGGCCGGGAGGTCGACGCTCTTGAAGGCCTCGGCGTAGTCGAAGTCCTCCCCGAGCGGGTTCGCCACGGCGGGGTTCTTGGCGAGGATCTTCAGGTTGAGCCGCTCCGGCCACCACTGGCGGTTTCCGCCGCCCTGGGTCGGGTGCGGCGCGCGACCGTGCGCGACCGGGCAGCCGGAAACCTCCTCGGTCTTCGGGTCGGTGACGATCGCGTCGTGGTTCTCAGTCATGGAAATCCTTCCGGACGGGGCGGATCACATTGCTTTGGAACTGAGGGTGGCGGAACTCAAGGCGGTGGAACGGAGGGTGATGGAACCGAGCGTGATGGAACCGAGGGTGGCGATGGACTCGGGTGTGACGGCACCGAGCGTGGTGGCACCGACGGTGACGGGCTCGCGGGGCGGCCGCGGCGGCGCGCGCGTACCGGCGCCCCGAAGGCGATCGCCTCTCGATGGAGGCGGTCACGGTCCGGATGCCGGCGTGAGCGCACCCGTCTCCTGAAGCCACGCACTTTCCCCTGCTGTTGACCTGACCCTTGGCTGGTAGCCGGAACCGATCCTACGATGGACCTAGTCCAAGTCAATACGACAGACGGGTCTGCGCGAATCATTCGCCGGACGACGCACAGTTAGGCTGGTGGGCATGAGTGACCTGCTGGAACGACTCCGTGAACGCGGCTGGCGCATGACCGCTCAGCGCCGGGTGGTCGCAGAGGTCCTCGCGGGCGAGCACGTCCACTTCACGGCCGACGAGGTGCTCGTGCGGGCCGTGGCCCGGCTGCCGGAGATCTCCCGCGCCACCGTCTACAACACCCTCGGCGAGCTGGTGGCGCTCGGCGAGGTGGTCGAGGTGGGCACCGACGGCCGGGCCAGGCGCTACGACCCGAACGCGCACCACCCGCATCAGCACCTGGTGTGCTCCGCGTGCGGCACCATCCGGGACGTCCACCCCGACGCCGACCCGCTGGCCGGGCTGCCGGCCTCCGAACGGTTCGGCTTCACCGTCTCCGAGGTCGAGGTGACCTACCGGGGACTGTGCCCCGACTGCATCGGCGGATGACTCACACCTGCAAGCGCGCCCATAGCACACGCATTGAGGTTTCGTCAACCAATCAGCCGCGCCGTCCTGAGTCACCGAAAGGACGACCGCCGCGTTCGTTTTTCTAAGCTGCTTTCACTTTTGATCGTATTCAATCGACGAGGCGAAGATGTCGCCTCGTCGATGACCTCGATACGACAAACACCAAGCAGTTTGGCTCTTCATGCGGTCATCGCGCGCACCCTCACTCCCGACGATGGCACGGTAGGCAATCCAAGCCGCCGCTCGAAGGGTTCATCTCGATGTCCGTCCACTCGACCCCGGACCCTTCACCGGACCCCTCGCCGGAGCCTGACCGCAGTTCCGAACCGGATCTCAATGACGAACGCTCTCGCCAACTGGAGGCGATCGAAAGCGAATTGGTCAAGCTGCGGAAGCAGCGTCGCTTCGGCCGGGCAGCACGAGCGGTGAGTCTCCTCCTCGCCGCGCGAGAAGCACTCAACGGATCCGACAGTGAGGCCTGGGCCGTGGCGGCAAGGTCGGCCAGGCAGTTCGCCAAATTGTTCGACGTGTTCGATGCATTCGACAAGTAAAGAGGTGCGCGATGAGCGACCATCAGGCTGACGGCCCATTCCGGCCTCCGGTTTCCATAGAGCGTCAAAATACCTGGGTGGATGCCGCCCTGGCGACCCCGCACGTGAAGTCACCCCGTGCCGCCCTGCAGAACGCGGCCGCATTTCTCGTCGACCCGGAGCACACCCTGAGCGAACCGGACGCCCGTGGTGTCCGAACCCTCAGAGAGGGGGCCCTGCGGACCGTACGTACCGACGCGGGCGAAATGCTGGTGGTCGAAGTACAGATGCACGGAGTGGCCGGTGTCGTATGGGAGCACAATGAACGGATCAGCTCCCTCTGGCACTCAACTGCGGATCCCGCGGTCGGCGGAAGGACCAAACGCTCCCTCACCAGGGTGCACCCCTGGCCCCGCGAGAGTTCCGACGACGGCGAGCAGCCGTACGCGGCGCTGCTCAGCCATCCCCCCAACCGACAGTGGCTGGCCTCGAACACGGAAGAGGCCTCTGACGAACTGGACCGTCGGGACGGGCTGCGTTCGTACGACCTCAAGGAAGATCTGGTCCTCAACGGCCAGCAGGAACCAGGCATGTACATCCCTCAACGATTCTGTCTCGTTGAACAGCCTCAGCCGAATTCCGACGGCGTGCCGGTTCATCCCGCTGAATACGTCGGCTGGATGGCCGTTCGAGGTAATAATCGAACGAAACGACGTCAGGACATCTTTGGGCTGACGTCGGCCGAGGTTCTCACGGGTGTTCCGGCAAGCAAGCTCGGTCTGCCCGGTGACGAAGTCTTCTTCGACCCGCAGTTCTGGCTGGAGAAACTCTCCGACCGGCTCAACCAGGAGTGGGCCGAAGCCCGGCTCGCGGGTGACGACGAGGCCACGGCGATCCGTGCGACCAATGTGGCGGTGGTGACCGCTCACCTGGTCGTCGGCACACCGACCCCTGAACGCCTCTATCGCATTGTGCAGATGAGTAATCGCCGCGATCACGTACATCCCCCGCTGGAGTTCGTACCGAATGACCGGGGACGGGCCCTGGGGCGCAGCGTGCTCGGCATGTACGTGGCGCGGGGGGTTCTCGACGAAAAGGAATCACAGGTTCTGTCGGGCTTGGCGCCCGTCAGCGAACTGAGCATCGCCGCGGAGGACGCCACTGTCTCGGAGCTGCGCGATCTCCGCTCCATGATGATCCTGCGGGAACTCTTTCCTACCGATCCCCACAAGAAGCTGCTGATCCGTCGTGCGCTCAGCGAGTCGCCTCCCTCGCAGCTGAGCAGCCCCGAGATCAACCGGCGTGCCCGTGCCTGGTCCGCGCTGACGTCGGAGAGCTACCCGGCCCCGTGGAATCCCCGTATCGCGGAGGTGTTCAACGCCGGTTCCGTCCGGGCCGGGCTGCAATTCTCCGGACGCCCGCTCCGAGAACTGCTGAACGCCGCGGACAAGGACGACGACGCCTTCGAGGAGCTGGTGGCCTACCGGGCGGCCCACTGGCTGGCCGCTTTCGACATCATCGACGCCGACCGGGGCTCGCTCGCCGGCCAGAAGACGGACGACGACGACGGCGCCAAGGCCGCACGGGTCCGGCGCACGGTGAAGAACCACCTCAACGCCCTGCGGAGCAACCGGATCATGGCCGTGGCCGTGCTGCGCGAGCTGGCGAGGGCCATGGACGAGGGAGACCGCAGGCCCTTCCGGGTCAGCCGTTCCGGGGCGTTGTTGATCGAGGAGATGAGCACGGCCTGGTTCGACAGGGAGTTCCCGAAGGATTCCGGCAAGCGCCGGCCCAAGGTGCCAGCCCCCCGGCCGAGCGGCAGCGCTTCGGACGCGGCGCGGAACGACACCGGCGGCACCGAGCCGTCCACCCAGCTGTTCGCTCAGCACGCGTGGCGGGAGCAGCCTGCGGCCGGGGCCGCCCTGTCCCCCCTCCCCGTCCTGTCCCCGTCGGCCGGAGAGGGTGCCTCACCGGCCGTGGGGGTGTCGGCCGGGACCGGAGCGACGGTGTCCGGGGCAGCCGGTCCCTGGCCCGCCGCTCCCACCTTCGAGGAGCAGGTGGGAGCGGCGGCGGACCTGACCCGACAGCTGCTGGAGCTGGCGGAGCGGGTGGAGGCGTCGCTCACCGCGGTGTCGGCCGCGGCGGCGAAGGCCGGGATCGATCGGCCCCTGGCCGGGGAGGCAGGGGCCGGAGCCGCCCGGAATCTGGCACGGACGCTGCCTTCGGTCCGCACGATGCGGGACACCGTGGAGGACTTGGGCGGGCGCACCGTGCCGTACGGGTCGTAGGGGCGGGGACGGGCTCGAATCCCCCGGCGCGAACAGAAGCGTGAGCGGAAGAGGCTCTCAGGAGGGAGGCTCTCAGGAGAGCGAGATGTCCGGCTTGTAGAGGTCGAACCAGAGTGCCAGGTCCAGAGTGCGTTCCAGACCGCGCCGGGACGCCTGGGTGATCTGCGGTGCGTCGTGCCGTGCCGCGCGCGTGACCCGGTCGCGGTCGACGAGGTCGAAGACCGGATGCGAGGGCCGCGCCAGCAGGTCCTTGGCGTGTTCCTGCAGTGCGAGTGCGTACTTGGGGTCCTGGGTGGAGGGATAGGGGCTCTTGACCCGGTCGTAGACCGACTTCGGGAGTACGTCCGCCGTGGCTTCGCGGAGCAGGGACTTCTCCCTGCCGTCGAAGGACTTCAGCGACCAGGGCGTGTTGTAGACGTACTCGACGAGGCGGTGGTCGCAGAAGGGCACGCGCACTTCGAGCCCGACCGCCATGCTCGCCCTGTCCTTCCGGTCGAGCAGGACGCGCACGAAGCGGGTCAGGTGCAGGTGGCAGATCTTGCGCATCCTGAACTCGAAGTCGCTCTCGCCCTCCAGCCGCTGGATTCCCGCGACCGCCGTGTCGTAGCTGTCCTGGATGTACGACGGAATGTCGAGGGCCGCCGTCAGATCGGACCTCAGCACATCGGAGTCGTCCCCGAAGTGCTGGGCGAAGCGCACCAGCCACGGAAAGGTGTTGGCGCGCCGCGCCTCTTCGTCGAAGAACTGCAGATACCCGCCGAAGACCTCGTCGGCCGACTCCCCCGAGAGCGCGACGGTCGAGTGCTCCCGGATGGACCGGAACAGGAGGTACAGCGAGGCGTCCATGTCGCCGAAGCCCATCGGGATGTCCCGGGCCCTGATCACCTGGGCCCGTACCTCGGGGTCGGCCAGTGCGTGCGAGTCCAGCACGATGTCGCGGTGGTCGGTGCCCGAGGCCCGTGCGACGTCGTGCACGTACGGCGTGTCCGGCGTGGCGCGCAGCTCGTCGGCGACGAAGTTGTCCGCCTGCCCGACGAAGTCGACCGCGAAGCTGCGCACCGTCTCGCCGCTCTCGGCCAGTTGGCGGGCGGCGATCGCCGTCATGGCGGAGGAGTCGAGGCCGCCGGAGAGGAGGGTGCAGCGCGGCACGTCCGAGACCATCTGGCGTCGCACGATGTCGTCGAGGAGCGAGCGGACATGGGCGATGGACTCGTCCTTGCCGTCGGTGTGCGGGCGGGTCTCCAGCTGCCAGTAGACATGCCTGCGAAGTCCGTTGCGGTCGACGGTGACGACGGTGCCGGGCTCGACCTCGTGCATCCCCTCCCACACGGCGTGGCCGGGTGTCTTGACGAACGCGAAGAGCTCGCGCAGCCCGTCGAGACCGACGCGGGCGCGGGCCAGCGGATTGGCCAGGATCGCCTTGGGTTCGGAGCCGAACAGGACGCCGTCCGCGGTCTCGTAGTAGTAGAAGGGCTTGATGCCCATCCGGTCTCGGATCATGACGAGCTTGTCGTGGCGGCCGTCCCACACGGCGAACGCGTACATGCCGTTGAGGCGTTCGGCGACCGCCTCGCCCCACTCCAGATACCCGCGCAGCACGACCTCGGTATCGGAGTTCGTGGTGAACCGGTGTCCTCGGCCCGCCAGTTCGCGGCGCAACTCGGTGAAGTTGTACGTCTCCCCCGAGTAGACGAGGGCGACGGTGCCCCGCGGAGTGTCGGCCGTCATCGGCTGGCGCCCGCCGGGCAGGTCGATGATGGCCAGCCGGCGATGCCCGAGGGCGGCCGGACCGTTGATCCAGCTGCCGCGGTCGTCGGGGCCGCGGCAGGACATCGTCTCCGTCATCGCGTCCAGGGTCGCGGACTCACTGTGCAGGTCGCGTTCGAAGGAGACCCAGCCGGTGATGCCACACATGCGCTACCTCCTGCGTGCTGTCGTCGACCGGGGCCCGGGAACCACAGCTGAACAGCGGATTCGAGGCCTGCGCCACTCCCGGCCGAACTAGATGTACTGCGCAGTTACGTAACGAGAATGCGTCTCGCCATTGCATACGGTCAACGTGGCCGTAACACGGCCGGGCCCGCCACCCGCACGCTTTCGGCCGTCTGCCGTACGGCCCGGCATGGCGCCGTCCGGGACAGGCCGCACCGCAGCGGCCCGGACCGGCAGCGTGGGCGAGGCGGAGCAGCACATTCCGGCCATGGGCAAAGACTTACCCATGGTCGCGAAGCATTCCCGCCGGGCCGGACGGCTCAGCCGGGCATCCACTTAGTCCCGCCAGTAGAACAACAGGGTGTCGACGCTGACGGGTTCACGCTCACCGAAGCAGTGATCCGGACGCACGGGCGGATCGGTACGCAGCGCCTCGACGCGCCGGCGGGGATCGCCCTGCCGTTCGCAGCGGTTCGCGTACTCGTGCACGATCGCACCGCGGAGTTCCTCGTCCAGTCCGTCCACCTCGACCCGGGGGCGCCCCAGGGCCTCGTACGCGGCCCGGGTCTCCTCCGCGTCGCCGGTGATGCGGTGCAAGGCGTGCGCGGCCCCGAGCGCGGCATCCGTCGTCGGCGCTTCGCCCAAGTAGCCCCGGAGCCGCACCGGATCGGACAGAAGCGACTGGGCCAGGTACGCGACGCCGTGATCGGGGTCCGCCAGCGCGTCGGTCACGTCCACTCCCGCACGATGCCGCATCCGGACGTGAAAGGCTCGGTCCTCGGGCCGCGCGACACCGGTGCGGCCACGGAGAGGCCGCGGAGAGGCCGCGAGCGTCACCAGACCGGGTGCGGCCGACCGGTCGCCGAACAGGCCAAGCGCTTCGCATGTGCGGACGCTACTGGCGGCTGCCGGGACGGGGCTGCGGGCGGGATTCACTCCTGACCCCGGTCCTCGGCAGTCTCGTCGCGCCCGCCGCTGCGCACAGGCAGAGGCCGAGGACCCACCAGAAGGTGTCGCCGAACGCGGCGGGGATGTCGGGGGCGCGGGCCGACAGCCGGTTCTGCAGGACCACCGCGAGGGCGGCGGTGCCGATCGAGCCGCCGACCGTGTTGAGCAGGTTGAGCGCGCCGGAGGCACGGGGCAGGTGTTCGGGCTCGATGCGGCTGTAGACGATGTTCATCACGGGTGCGCCGACCATGGCCATGCCGAAGCCGCGGACCGCCAGGGCCGAGGCGATCACGGTGTCCGGGAGGCCGTGGTGGAGCTGGGTGAAGGGGGCGGTGCCGGCGAGGATCAGCACGATGCCGGTGATCACCAGGGTCCTCGGCGCGGCTTTGCCGATCTCTCTGGTGACCAGCACGGAGCCGGCCGCCGCGCCGAGCCCCTGGGGGGCGAGGAGCAGACCCGCCTCCCAGGCCGACATACCGCGGCCGGTCTGGAAGTAGAGCGGCAGCAGGAACATCGTGCCGAACACCGAAGCGCCCAGGACGAGCAGGGAGAGGGCGGCGGCGCCGAAGGGGGGCCGGGTGAACAGGCGGGGGTCGACCAGTGGGGCGCCGCGGGTCCGCAGGCCGTGCACGGTGAAGCCGGCCAGCATCGCCAGGCCCGCGGCGACGCCGGCGGTGGCCGGGGCGGTGCGGCCGTGGGCGACCTCGGTCAGGCCGAACACCAGCACGGCCAGACCGGGCGAGAGCAGCAGGGCGCCTCGCAGGTCGAACGGCGTCCGCCGGTTCGCCGGGGGTACCGCCGGCACATAGCGGCGGGCCAGCAGGGCGGCGGCCAGGCCGATCGGCAGGTTGACCAGGAACAGCCACGGCCAGGGCGCCACCGAGAGGATGGAGCCGCCGGCCAGCGGGCCGAAGACCGGTGACAGCAGCGGGACGACCGCGACGACGCTGATCACCCGTCCGGTGCGGCCGGGCCCCGCGACGCGGGCCAGCAGCGCCTGCCCGGTCGCGGGCAGCAGGCCGCCGCCGAGGCCCTGGATCACCCGGAACACGATCAGACTGGTCACCGACCAGGCCGACGCGCAGAGCACAGAGCCGAGCAGGAAGACGCCCACGGCGGCGAGCCATGTCCGCCGGCCGCCGTACCGGTCGGCCAGCCAGCCGGAAGCGGGCACGGCGGCGACCACGGCCAGCAGGTAGCCGGTGGTGACCCACTGGATCTCGGCGACCGACACGTCGAACTCGTCGGTGAGGCGGTCGATTCCGACGCTGACGATCGTGGCGTCCAGCGTGGCCATGAAGGTGCCGAGCACCAGGATGAACGCGATCCGCAGCAGTTCCCGGTCGACCCGCTCCTGCGGCGGTGCGGCGTTCGCGCTCATCGGGGCTCCAGGAGGCCGAGGACGTCGTCGTCGAGGTGCTCGTCCAGGTCGCGGAGCAGGTCGAGCAGTTCCTCCGCGAGTCCGGGGGCGGCGATCCGGTGGGCGAGCACGCCGGTCCAGCCGTCGCCGTCCGGCATGACGGTCAGGGTCACCGGGTGATGGGTGGCCTCGCGGAAGCGGGTTCCGACGACGGTGAGCCCGGGGGCGGGTTCGCGGAGGCGGTCCGGGTCTACGGGGTAGTTCTCGAACACCACCATGCTGTCGAACAGCCTGCGCCGTCCGGTCAGCCGTTCCAGCTCCGACAGGGGCACGTGGTGGTGCTCGATCAGCGCCCGCTGCCGGGACTGCAGTCGAGCGAGCGTCTCCGCGAGGGTCCCGTCGAGCCGGGCCCGTACCGGCACCGTGTTGGCCAGCAGTCCGATGATCTCCTCGATGCCCTCCAGTTCCGGCGGGCGGCAGGACACCATGGCGCCGAAGCAGACGTCCTGGCGGCCGGACCGGCGGGCGAGCAGCAGCGCCCACGCGCCCTGCACCAGCGTGTTCGGGGTGAGTCCGCGCCGGGCCGCGAGGCGGGTGAGGCGGGCCACCAGATCCGCGTCGAACTCGATGACCTCGGGTTCCTGCCAGGCCGGGCCGGGCCGGCCGCCGCCCAGGTAGTCGCCCTCGGGCAGGCCGTCCAGTTCGCCCGCCCAGGCCGTGAGGTCGGGCTCGTGCTCGGCGCTCCAGCGCAGGTAGCCGGCGAACGGGACGGGGGCGGGCAGATCCGGGGCCCCGCCGCGCACCCGCGCCGTGTACAGGGCGAACAGCTCGGTGAGGATACGCGGGGCCGACCAGCCGTCGGAGAGTACGTGATGGCTGGTCAGGACCAGCTCCGCGCGTTCGGGGCCGCGCCGGATCACGGTCAGCCGCAGGAGCGGGCCGTGGGCGAGGTCGAACGGCTCGGCCAGGTCGGCCGCCAGCACCTCGTCGACGGGCCCGTCCGCCACCCGGAAGTCCGGCCGGGGCGATCGCGGGATCACCGCCAGATCGGCGGGGAACACGGCGGCCAGGTTCGGGTGGCGGCCCAGCAGGTCGGTGCCCGCGGCGCGCAGGGCGTCGACGTCGAGCGGGCCGGCGAGCGAGAACGCCGACTGCACGGTGTACGGGTCGGGGCGCTCGGTGCGCGAGTGCCGCAGCATCACCTCCTGCAGCGGAGTCAGCGGCTGCACGTCGGCGGCCGGGCGGTCGTGGTCGAGTGCGCTGAGCTCGGGGGCGGCGGCGATGCGCAGGAGCGCGTCCCGGATGTGCTCGGCCAGTGCTTCGGTCTCGGCGGGGGTGAACAGCGCGGACGGCCAGGTGATCCGGATCCCCAGCGCGTCGTCGCGTACCAGGGCGTTGACCATCAGGCTGTACGGCAGGGGCATCGCGTCGGAGCCGTTCGAGCCGAGCGGGTCGGCGTCCGGGGGCGACTGCCACGGCGTCTCGCTGTCCGGGGCTCCCGGGTAGCGGCCGAGGTAGTTCCAGGCGATCTCCGGTGCCACGGGGTCCAGCAGGCCCGCGGCGGTGAGGATGCCGTGTCCGAGGCCGTCGCCCTGGGCGCGCAGCCGCTCCCTGACCGCCTTCACGTCGTCGCCGGC
This sequence comes from Streptomyces sp. NBC_00341, assembly GCF_041435055.1. Classification (NCBI taxonomy): domain Bacteria; kingdom Bacillati; phylum Actinomycetota; class Actinomycetes; order Kitasatosporales; family Streptomycetaceae; genus Streptomyces; species Streptomyces sp. NBC_00341. The sequence goes on from NZ_CP108002.1 coordinate 745,001, forward strand.
TTCGAGCCTGACGGGGTGGACGGCGGTGAACCAGCCGACGGTCTGGGAGAGGTCGACGTGCCGGGGGCGGCCGTGGCTCTCCAGCGCGACCAGTACCTCCGGTGTGCCGCGCCAGTCCCGTACTGCCTGCGCGAGTGCCGTCAGCAGGACAGCGTCCGGCGTGGTGCGGTATGCGGCCGGCAGGGTGGTGATCAGGGCGCGGGTCGGTTCGGGGTCGAGCCGGATCTCGTGGTGCTCGGCGGTGGCGACGGTGTCGCGGGCCGGGTCGAGGGGGCGGGTGAGCGCCGGGGTGGCGGTCATCCGCCGCCAGTGCGGGAGTTCGGAGCTCCGGTCGGCGTCGCGCAGTGAGCGCGCCCAGCCGAGGAAGGACTGGCCGTGCCGGGTCAGTGTTCCGCCGGAGTGGGCGTGCTCCAGGTCGTCCAGCAGGACGCGCCAGGACACCCCGTCGACGATCAGGTGGTGGGCGATCAGGAGGAGCCGGCCCGGCCGGTCCGCTCCGGCGTCCACCCACACCGCGCGCAGCAGCGGTCCGGTGCGCGGGTCCATCGACGCGCGGGCCGCGGCGATCGCGGCGTCGGCCGGGGCCCGCAGGTCCCCGGTTGCCGTTGTGCGGGTGAGTACGTCGGCTGCGGTCACCGCACCGGCCGGCGGGATGTGCAGGGTGTCACCGGCCAGGCGGGCCCGCAGTACGTCGTGGCGGGCCAGGAGCGCGTCGAGCACGGACCGCCAGCCCGTCTCGTCGCCGCCCGGCGGGACACAGACCTCCACCCACTGGCAGAACCCGTCCGCGGCCGCTCCCGCCCGGCGCAGCAGGTCGCGCATGAGCGGGGTCAGCGGGGCGTCTCCGGTCGTCGGGGCCTGTCCGGCGTCGAGGGCGGCGGCCCGTTCCGCGATCCCGGCGACCGTCTCCCCCTCGAACACGTCCTTGGCGGTCAGGCCGAGTCCCTGGCGACGGGCGCGCGAGACCACTTGAAGCGAGACGATGCTGTCCCCGCCGATGGCGAAGAAGCTGTCGTCGGGGCCGATGTCATCGGTGCCGAGGACGTCGCGGAACACGCCGAGCAGGACGGCTTCGGCCCGGTTCGCGGGTTCGCGGCGGGCCGCCGCCCCGGTCTCGGGGGCCGGCAGCGCGGCGGAGTCGAGCTTGCCGCTGGGGCTCAGCGGCAGCCGGTCGATCGGCACGAGCGCCGTCGGCACCATGTGGTCGGGCAGCCCCTCGGCCAGGTACGCGCGGACCTGTGCGGTGTCGAGGACGGCGCCGTCGACGGGGATGACGTAGCCGATGAGCCTGCCCTCGCGGACGATGACGGCGCAGGCGCGTACGTCGGGGTGGCCGGTCAGGGTCGACTCGATCTCGCCCAGTTCGACGCGGAAGCCGCGGATCTTGATCTGGTGGTCGGCGCGGCCGAGGAACACCAGTTGTCCGTCCGGCCGCCACCGCACCAGGTCTCCGGTGCGGTACATCCGTTCGCCGGGCGGGCCGAACGGGTCGGCCACGAACGCGGCGGCGGTCAGCCCCGGGCGGCCCAGGTAGCCGCGGGCCAGGCTCGGCCCGGCGAGGTACAGCTCGCCCGTCACGCCGGTGCCGGCCGGCTGGAGCCCGCCGTCCAGGACGTAGGCGCGGACGTTGGGGTCGGGGCGGCCGATCGGCAGCGGTCCGGTGTCGTCCGGGTCGTACTGCCAGGTGACGGAGTTGATGGTGACCTCGGTCGGGCCGTAGGCGTTGAACAGCGCCCGGCGGCCCTCGCCCCAGCGTCGCGCCAGCTCGGGGTCGAGGCGCTCGGCACCGACCACGAAGAACACGTCGGGGCCGACGGTGCGGTCGTCGGGCATCGCGGCCAGGAACGACGGCAGCAGGTTCACCCCGGTGACCCGGTGCTCGGTGATGTAGTCGAGCAGTTCGTCGCCGGGGACGCGCACCTCCTCCGGCGCGATCACGGAGGTGCCGCCGGAGAGCAGCGGCACCATGGTCTGCCAGAACGCGACGTCGAAACCGGTCGAGGCGAAGTGCAGGTACCGGTCGTGCTCGGTGACGCCGACGACCTCCTCCTGGAGGGCGATCAGGTCGGGAACGCCTCGGTGGGTCACGCCGACGCCCTTGGGGCGCCCGGTGGTTCCGGAGGTGTAGATGACGTAGGCGAGCGCGTCCTCTGTGAGCCTGGCGCGTGCCCCGGCCGGGTCGGTGTCGGGGGCGGACGCGAGGGTGGCCGGTTCGTCGAGCCGCAGGATGGGGATGTCGCGGTCGACGGGCAGTTCGGCGCCGGTCGTCACGGCGGCGGCCGGGTCGATGTCGTCGAACATGTAGGCCAGCCGCTCGCGCGGATAGCTTGTGTCCATCGGTACGTACACCGCACCTGCCTTGGCGACGCCGAAGAGCGCCACGGTCATCTCGATGTCGCGTCCGAGCAGTACCGCGACCGGGTCCTGGGGCCGTACCCCGTGTGCGATCAGCGCCTGGGCCAGGCGGTTGGCCCGCCGGTCCAGTTCGTCGTAGCTGAGGCTGCGGTCGCGGCAGACCAGGGCCTCTGCGCCCGGCTTGCGGCGGACCCAGGCGGCGAATTCGTCCAGCCAGTGCCCGCGCGCCTTGGCGGGTACGGCGTCGGTGCCGGTACGCAGCATCAGGGCTCGCTCCTCCGCGTCGAGTGCGGGGAGGCGGAGCGCGGGCCGGGCCGGGTCGTCGACGATCTCCCGCAGGAGGTTGCGCAGCCAGCGGCCGTAGTCGCGCACGGTCTGCGCGCTGAAGGCGCGCGGCTGGTAGCCGAGGCCGATGGTGATCTCGTCGTCCGGGATGACGATGACGGTGAGCGCGTAGTGCGTGGCGTCGGTGATGTCCACCCCGGCCAGGTCCAGTCCGGGGGTGAGCGGGGTGCGCTTCCGGCTGGAGAGCGGGAAGTTCTCCATGACCAGCATCGTGTCGAAGAGTTCGCCGACGCCGACGGCCCGCTGGATCTCGGGCAGGCCGGTGTGGTGGTGTTCGGCCAGTACGACGCTCTCGGCGTGCACCTGTGCCATCAGGCCGGCCGCGGTCTGGTCCTGGGTGTGCCGGACGCGTACCGGGATGGTGGTTCCGAGCTGGCCGATCATCGATTCGACGCCGTCGACCTCGGCGGGCCGCCCGGAGACCGGGCAGCCGAACACGACGTCGCGCCGGCCGGTGAGCCGGCCCAGCAGCAGGCCCCACGCCGTCTGGAGCACGGTGGTCAGGGTGACGCCCTGCTCGCGGGCGAACGCGCGCAGCCGGTCGCTGAACTCGTGGCCCAGTGCGATGGTCTCGCGGCCGGGCCGCTCGACGCCGGTCCCGGCGCTCGCGGGTGCCAGCCGTGTGGCGTCGTCCACGCCGTCCAGCGCGTTGCGCCAGGCGGCGAGTGACGCCTCCCGGTCCCGGCCGGCCAGCCAGCGGAAGTACTCCGACAGGGGCGGGGCTGCCGGTGTGGCGGGGCCGCCGCTCAGTTCGGCGTAGAGGGCGAGCAGGGTGCGGCCGACCAGCGGCATCGACCAGCCGTCCAGCAGGGCGTGGTGGTTGGTGATGACCAGCTTGTGTTCCGCGGGCCCGACGCGGGACAGCAGGAAGCGGATCAGCGGCGGCCGGGCCGGGTCGAAGGGGCGTTCCAGATCGGCGCGGGCCGCTTCGGGGAACCGGTCGTCCTGGCGCCATTCCAGGGCGACTTCGGCGGGGATGACCTGGACGACGTCGTCCCCGGCGGTGCCCAGGTACACCCGCAGGGCGGGGTTGCGGCGCAGCAGCTCGCGGGCGGCCTCTGCCATCCGGTCCGGCTCCAGCTCGCCGGCCAGGGTGGTCACGGCCTGGACGACGTAGACGTCGGTGTCCTGCTCTTCGCGGACCAGGGTGTGGAAGGAGAGCCCGACCTGGAGCGGGGTGGCGGGCAGGACGTCGGTGATCGGGCCGGAGCGTTCGAGGGCGTCGATGGCGGGCTGGTCGAGGCCGACCAGCGGGAGGTCGGACGGCGTGAGCCCGCCCCCGGAGTGGAGCGCGTGCGCGGCCAGCGCGTCCAGGGCGGCGGCCCAGGCCTGCTGGAGGGCCGTCACGGCCTCGGCGCCGAGCACTCCGGTGGCGGCGGTCCACTCGACGGCGAGCCGGGGCGCGCCCTCCTCGTGGACGAAGCAGTTGAGGGCCAGGATCTGCTCCAGGGCCTTGGCTCCTGGCTCGATCACCGAGAAGGCGTCGCGTTCCGGCAGGCGCCAGCCGGTCGCGGACAACGGGGCGAACCGGCCGAGGTAGTTCAGCAGCACGTCCGGCGGCGGGGTGGCGGCCAGCTCGGGGCCGGTCTCCGGGTCGAGGTGGCGCAGGACGCCGTATCCGACCCCGCCGTCGGGGACGCCGCGCCGGGCCTCCTTGGCGGCGCGCAGCACCTGGCCCACGTCGTCGGACGCGGGTACACGTACCGGGTACTCGCTGGTGAACCAGCCGATGGTGCGGGCCAGGTCGAGGTGTTCGCGGCCGTGGCCCTCCATCGAGACGGTCAGCGCGTCGCCGGGCAGGCCCCAGCCGCGCAGGGCGAGGACGAGTGCGGCGAGCAGCACCTCGTCGACACCGGCTCGGTACGCGGCGGGCAGCGTGGTCAGGAGCGCCTCCGTGGCCTCGGCGGAGGCCACGGTGACGGACCGGTGGGCGGTGGAGACGGTGTCCCGCGTCTGGTCCAGTGGCCGGGCGCCGAGCCGGGGGGCGGCGGCGAGCGCGGTCCGCCAGTGGTCGAGTTCGCCGCGCCGCGCGCCGGATTCCCCCTGTCCGGCGAGGAGCAGCGCGTGCTGTCGCCAGGACGTTCCGACCGGTTCGAGCGTGCCGCCGTTGCAGGCGGTGTGCAGGTCGGGGAGCAGGACGCGCCAGGACACGCCGTCCATGGCGAGGTGGTGCACGACGACGACCAGCCGGTCCGGTGTGTCCTGTCCGGTACGGAGCAGGGCGGCCCGCAGCAGGTCGCCGGAGCTCGGGTCGAGTTCGGCCGCCAGCCGCTCCGCGAGGGCGGTCACGTCCTGGCCGCGGATCTCGTCGACGACGGGCCGTACCGTGCCGCGCGGCAGGGCCTCCAGCCCGTCGGCCACCCGCAGCCGCAGTGCGTCGTGGTGGTCGAGCACGGCCTGTACGCCGTTGACCAGGTCGTGGTGGGCGAGTTCATCCACGCGCAGCGCGGTCCACTGGGCGTATCCCGCGACGACCCCGGTGTCCGGATGCGGGTCGAGGAGGCCGCGTACGATCGGCGGCGCGGGTACCGGTCCGACCGGCTCGTCCGCCGGCTCGGGCGTCTGTGTCAGCGGTTCGGCGGAGGCTGCCAGCGCGGCGAAGGTGCGGCGGGCCAGCAGGTCCCGGGGGCGCAGGGCGAGGCCCGCCGCCCGCAGCCGGCTGCTGACGGTGATCGCGGTGATGCTGTCGCCGCCGAGGGCGAAGAAGTCGTCGTCGACGCCGACCCGTTCGACGTCCAGCACCTCGGCCAGGATGGCGCACAGCAGCCGCTCCCGCTCGGTGCGGGGCTCCCGGCCGGCGCCGCCGGGGAGCACGGGCGCGGGCAGGGCGGCGCGGTCGAGCTTGCCGTTGGGGGTGACCGGCAGCCGGTCCAGCACCACGACCGTCGCGGGCACCATGTGCTCGGGGAGCCGTTCGGCCAGGTGGGCACGGGCCGCGTCGCCGGTGAGCGAGGTGGACACGAGGTAGCCGACCAGCCGGGACGACCGTACGCCGGCGGCAGCCGCGGTGACTCCGGGCAGTGCGGCGAGCGCCGCCTCGACCTCGCCGGTCTCCACCCGGTGGCCGCGGATCTTGACCTGTCCGTCGCCCCGGCCCCGGTACTCCAGGCCCTGGCCGGGCAGCCACCTGGCCAGGTCTCCGGTGCGGTACATGCGGTCGCCCGGTGCGCCGAACGGGTCGGCCACGAAGCGCTCTGCGGTCGCCCCCGGCATGCCGAGGTAGCCGCGGGCGAGGTGCGGTCCGGCCAGGTAGAGCTCGCCGGCCGTGCCGTGCGGGACCGGTTGCAGCGCGCTGTCCAGGACGTAGGTCCGGGTGCCGGCGAGGGGGTGGCCGATGGTCGGCCCCTCGCCCTCGATCCGTGCGGTGGTGCTGTCCACGGTGGCCTCGGTCGGCCCGTAGATGTTGCGTGCGGTGACGCCCGATTCGGTGACCCGTCGCCACAGCGCGGGCGGGGTGGCCTCGCCGCCGAGGACCAGGAGCGTCGGGCGCTGGTCCAGCAGCCCGCCCTCGATCAGCGGTGCGGCCATCGACGGGGTGGTGTCCACGATGTCGATGCCGTCGCGGGCGTACGCGGCGAGCAGGGCGTCGGCGTCGCGGGCGGTCTCGGTGTCGTAGACGTGCAGTTCGTGCCCGCACAGCAGCCACACCAGATGGTCGAACGCGGAGTCGAAGGCGAAGGAGTAGGTGTGTGCGACGCGCAGTTGCCTGCCGGCCGCCTGCTCGGCCTCGGCCACGACGGTGGCCCGCTGGTGGTGCAGCAGCGAGGCCAGCCCGCCGGCCCGGCCGAGGACGCCCTTGGGGCGTCCGGTCGATCCGGAGGTGTGGATGACGTAGGCGAGGTGCTCGGGGTGCCTGGGCGCGGCGAGTTCACCGGCTGTCAGGGACGCGCCGGACAGCCGGGCCGCCTCGTCGAGCAGGGTCTCCCACGGCAGCCCTTCGGTCGCGCCGGCGGTCAGTACCAGCGCGGGGCGGGTGTCCTCGATCAGTTCACGCAGCCGCTCCTGCGGGTGTGCGGCGTCCAGGGGCAGGAACGCGGCGCCGGCGTCCAGCACGGCCAGCAGCGCGACCACCGAGTCCGCGGAGCGGGGCAGCGCCAGCGCCACGACGTCGTCGGGGCCGATCCCCCGGGCCCGCAGCGCGCGGGCCAGCCGGTGCACCCGGTCCGCCAGGTCCGCTGCGGTCAGCCGGTCTTCGCCGCAGACCAGGGCGGTACGACCGGGGCCGGCGGCGGCCATCGCGGCGAACGCGGCCGGTATGTCCAGCGGTGTGCCGGGCAGGGCGGGCGGGCACCACTGGGCCGGCGGTTCCGCGTCGCCGGTCAGGGCGATCCGGCCGACGGGCAGTCCGTCGGTCAGCCCCGACAGCAGGGCCAGAAGCCCGGACAGCAGGGCGTCGACCGCGGACTGGTCCTTGGACCGGGCGTCGACCTCGAAGCCGAGCAGCAGCCCGCCGTCCCGGGTCGGCAGGACGCTGAGGCCCATGTCCTCCGGCGGCCCTCCCGCGACGTTGCGCATCACACCGCCGGCCCCGGCGAAGTCGATCGCCAGGTCGAACGCCTTGAGGTTGATCCCGCTTCCGTGCAGCAGGGCCCCCGCGCCGGGTGCTCCGAGGTCCCTGGGCAGGTCCTCGCCCCGGTAGCGCTGGTGCTCCCGCATCTCGCGCATGGCGGAGGCGACCCGCCGGCTCAGCTCCCCCAGTCCGTCTCCGCCGCGCACGGTGACCCGCAGCGGCAGCACGTTGACGGCCATGGCGGGGGTACGCAGCTCGGCCGAGCCCGCCCGGCACATCAGCGGCAGCGCGAACACCAGGTCGGTGCGGCCGAGCATGCGGTGCAGGAACGCGGCGTAGCAGGCGATCAGTGCCTCTCCCCAGGCGACGCCCTCCCGGCCGGCGAAGGCGCGCAGCCCGGCCGTCTCCTCGGGGGTGACGACGGCGCGGGCGGTCAGGGTGTGGTCGGGCGAACCGCCGGTGGTGTCGGGCCCGGTCGCGTCGTCGAGTTCGGGCAGTGGTGTGAACCGCTCGACCCAGTACGCGCGGTCCTCGGTGAACCGGTCGCTCTCCCGGTAGGCCCGGTCGGCGGCGACGAGGTCCGCGAAGCCGCCGAAGGTGGAGACGGGCGGCTCCGTCCCGCGCACCAGGGCGGTGTAGCGGGCGGCGGTGCGCCGGGCGAGCATCGCGGCCGTGTAGCCGTCGAAGACCAGGTGGTGGCCGAGCTGGGTGTACCAGACCTCGCGGTCGGACAGCCTGATGACGGTACGTGCGTACAGCACCCGGTCCGTCATCCCCCGGCATGCCTCACCCGTCCGGGCCCGCTCGGCGTCGACGAGGGCCTGGGCCGCGGCGGCGGGGTCGGCCGCGCCACTGACGTCGACCACCTCCGGCAGCCCGACCGGTTCCCCGCTCACCGTCTGGCGTGGCCCGTCCGGGGTGTCGTACACCCGCAGCCGCAGGGTCTCGGCCTCCTCGGTGGTCGCCCGGACCGCCTCGGCCAGCGCGTCCGCGTCGACCGGTTCCGTGCCGGAAATCTCCACCACGTCGCCGACCACGTAGTACGGCGATTCGGGCTCCAGGCGCTGCGCGTTCCAGATTCCCAACTGGGCGCCGGTCAGGGCGAGAAGGCTGTCCGAGGGCGCGCTTGCGGTGCTCAACTTACTCTCCTTGAAGTGTGGGTACGACCATCGGCGTGCCGGTCACCGGGTCGGGGACGATGACGCTCGGCAGGTCGAACACGTCCTTTATCAGCGCGGCGTCCACGATGTCCCCGGGGACGCCCTCCGCGACCACCCGGCCGTCCTTCATGGCGATCAGGTGGTCCGCGAAGCGGCAGGCCTGGTTGATGTCGTGCAGGACGGCGACCACCGTGCGGCCCTCGTTGCGCAGCCTGGCCAGCAGCCCGAGCAGCTGGTACTGGTGGGTGATGTCGAGGAAGGATGTCGGTTCGTCGAGCAGCAGGTAGGACGTCTGCTGGGCGAGCACCATCGCCATCCAGACCCGTTGGCGCTGTCCGCCGGACAGCTCCTGCACCGGCCGGCCGTGCAGGTCCTCGACACCGGCGGCGGCCATGGCCTCCGTCACGGCCTCCTCGTCCTGCGCGGACCACAGCGCCAGCATCGACTGGTGCGGGAACCTGCCCCGGCCCACGAGCTGGCGGACCTTGATGTCGTCGGGCGCCAGGGGGTCCTGCGGCAGGAAGCCGAGCTGTCTGGCCAGTGCCTTGGTCGCGTAGCCGCCGAGGTCGCGGCCGTCGAGTTCCACCTGGCCCGAGTCGGGCCGCAGCAGTCGCACCAGTGCACTCAACAGGGTTGATTTCCCGCAGGCGTTGGGGCCCACGACGGCGGTGAACGCACCGTCGGGGATGTCGAGGCTCAGCCGTGTGGACACGACGCGGTCTCCGTAGCGCAGGGTGATCTCCCGCGCCGTCAGGCGTGCGGTCACGCGCGCCTCACCTCCTTGGTCAGCAGCCAGATCAGATAGCAGCCGCCGATCGCGGTGCTCACCACGCCGACGGGCAGCGCGACGGGCGCCAGCAGCATCTGGGCGATCAGGTCGGCGCCCTGGAGCAGCACCGCCCCGGTCAGTGCGGCCGGGAGCAGCGGCACTCCGGCGGCGCCCGCGAGCCTGCGGCCGATCTGCGGGGCGGCCAGGGCGATGAACGCGATCGGCCCGGCCACGGCGGTCACCGTGGCCGTGCAGCCGACGCCGACCAGCACCATCAGCAACCGCAGCCGGCCGAGACCGACCCCGGTGGTCACGGCGATCGCGTCACCGAGCGAGGCCTGGTGCATGGCGTGCGACCGTGCGGTCATCAGGGCCAGCAGCACCGCGATCACCGTGAACGGAATCCCCAGGTCGGACCAGCCCACACCGTTGAGCGAGCCGGCGCTCCAGCCGACGGCGGCGATCGCCACCTCGAGTTCGGCGCGCAGCACGATCCACGAGTTGATCGCGGTCACCATCGCGTTGAAGGCGATTCCGATGACCACCAGCCGCAGCCCGGAGAAGCCGCTGCGCAGCGAGAGCAGGTAGATGGCAGCCGCGACGAGCAGCCCGCCGAGCACCGAGCCGGTGGCCAGTTGCGCGGACGTGCCGGACAGTACGGTCATGGCGACCAGGGCGCCGGTGTAGGCGCCGGCGTCGAGGCCGATGACGTCAGGGCTGCCCATCGGGTTGCGGGTGAGGTTCTGGAAGATCGCCCCCGCGACCCCGAGGGCGGCGCCGAACACCAGCCCGGCCAGCACCCGTGGCAGCCGCCAGTCCCGGATCACCACGGAATGGTCCGCTCCGCTCAGTACGGCGAACACCCTGCCGGGGGAGGACCATGACGCCCCGTAGCAGAGTCCGAGCAGGCCCAGGGCGAGCATCAGGGCCACCATCACGGCGACGAGCAGCACCGTGCGGCGTTCGGCCCTCAGTCCGAGCGCGTTCACAGTGACCCCGCCCCGTAGCGGCGAACGGCCCAGATCAGCATGGGGCCGCCGAGGAAGGCGGTCACGATGGCCACCGGTACCTCGCCGGTGGGCAGCAGGACCCGTGCGCAGATGTCGGCGACGAGCAGCAGGATCGGGCCCAGCACCATCGTGTAGAGGATCAGCCAGGGCACCGAGCCCCCCGCCGGCCTGCGGACCAGGTGCGGCACGATCAGTCCGACGAAGAGGATGGGACCGGCCACCGCGGTGGCCGCCCCGCTGAGCACGGTGATCAGCACCAGGGCCACGGCCCGTACCCGGCCGACGCCGGCGCCGAGGGTGTGCGCCACGCTCTCGCCGAGCGTCAGGGCGTTGAGCGCCCGGCTGAGCAGCAGCGCACCGAGCAGGGACACGCCCATCGCGGTCAACGGCAGTGCCAGGGGCACCTGTTCGCGCCCGGCGAGCGAGCCGACCGACCAGAACCGGTAGCTGTCGAAGGTGTTCGGGAGCATCAGCCGCATGCCCAGCGCGACACCGCCCAGCACCGCGGTCAGGGCGACGCCGGTGAGCACCAGGCGCAGCGGTGAGCGCTGCCCGACCGCGGCGACCAGCAGCGCCGCGAGTACGGATCCGGCGATCGCGAAGCCGAGTTCGCCCGCCTGACCGGTGGCCAGGCCGAGCGCGGAGCCGACGGTGACGGCGAACCCGGCGCCCGCGGTGACCCCGAGGATGCCGGGCTCGGCCAGCGGGTTGCGGGCCAGCGTCTGGATCAGCGCGCCGGACACCGCGAGCGCGGCGCCCACCGCGACGGCCAGCAGTGCGCGCGGCGCCCGGATGTCCCGCACGATCACGTGGTCGTCGTCGGTGCCCCGGAAGTCCAGCAGGGCCCGCACGACTTCGGCGGGCGGAACGTGGCGGGCCCCGATGCCCATGCTGAGTACGGCGACCGCGGCCAGCAGCGCCAGTCCGCCGGCGAGCAGGCCGATCTGCGGCACGGCCCGCCCGGATCTCGCCGCCCGGTACGCGCGGCCCGCGACGGTCACCGGTTCAGCAGCGGAGCGAGCGACTTGTCGATCGCGTCCAGGGTCTTCATGGCTTCCCCGTAGGTCGCGGCCTCGGTGTAGCGGAACGGGAAGGCCTTCCCGGCCTTGACCGCGGGGAGGTTCTTCCAGAGCTTGGAGTCCAGGACGTACTGGACGGGCTTGGGGACGCTGCCGTCGGCGTTGACCGAGTACGTCATGACGTCGGCCTCACGGAACGCGGCCGGGAGTTCCTCGATGGATGGGTACTCGCTGACCGACTGGGAGCCCGGCCCCGACTTCTTGACCTTGCCGTAGTACTTCGCGCCGATGTCGTCCGCGATGTTGGTGCCCCACGAGCCGTCGAACTCGCGCTGGAAGGTGCCCTTGGCGGTGTCACCGTACGCGCCGACGTGGCCCAGCTTGAGCTGGGGCAGTACGTCCTTGTACCTGGCGGCCAGCGCGGCGGCCTTCTTCTCGTACGCGTTCTTCGCCACGTCGAACTGCTTGAGCGCGTCCGCGGCGTCGGACTGCTTGCGGGACAGTTCGCGCCATGCGGAGGGAACGGTCGGGCCGATCGCCACGACCGGGGCGATCGACTCCAGGCGCTTGATGTCGATGTCGCCCAGCACTGGGGCGGGGACCCCGATGATGATCAGGTCGGGCTCGGCCTCGGCCACGGCCTCGTAGTTGGTCTCGGCCGCCTGCTCGCCCGCCACCTTGGGGAGCTTCTTGTACGTGGCGAGGTCCTCCTTGGTCATCATCGGCTCGCCGCGCTGCCACGAGGAGATCCCGACCAGGGGGGCGTCCGCCTCGATCATGGCGGGCACGGCGTAGCCGGTGGCGACGACCCGCTTCGGGTGGGCCGGGATGGTGATCTTGCCGTTGTCCGCGGCGAACACCCGGGTCCCGCTCCCCTTCGAGGTATCGGAGCCCCCGTCCGATGAGGACCCGCACGCGGTCAGGAGGAGGGCCAGCGACACCGCGCCGACGAGGCCGGACGATCTGCGTATGGACATGCGAGACTCCTTGCTACTTAGGTAAGGCTTACCTTAGTTGATGATCTTTGGGCAGAGCAACCGGGCGACAGGCGTCACGCCCGCGCGGCCGGTCGGTCAGTCAGTCAGTGCTCGTCCTCGTCGAAGTCGGCCACGCCGCGCTTCCAGTAACCGGTGATGTCGTGGTCGGCCTTCGCCAGCCGCAACTCGTCTCGGACCCAGCGGCGCAGCGGCTTGATCTGGCCCGCCTCGCCCGCGACCCACACGTACGCCCGCTCCCCCTCCGGCACGGACACCCCGGTCACGGCCCGCACCAGCGCGTCGCCCGTTCCGGCCGGCAGGCCGCCGCGGTGCAGCCAGCGCACCTCGAAGCCCTCGGGCGCCGACAGTTCGATCTCCTGTGCCGCATCGGCGACTTCGATGAACGCCCAGCCCTTCGCGCTCCTCGGGAACTCCTCCAGCCGGCGCGCGATCGCGGGCAGGGCCGTGATGTCACCGGCCAGCAGATACCGGTCGTATGAGTCCGGGACGATCAGCCCGCCGGGCGGCCCCGCGAGATGCATGACGTCGCCCGGCCGGGCCGCGTGCGCCCAGTCCGAGGCGAGTCCGCCGTCGTGCGGAGCGATGTCGATGTCGATCTCCCGTGCGACCGGGTCGTAGCGGCGCACGGTGTACTCGCGCGAGACGAGTGCCGGCCGGGGCCAGCGCAGCATCGCCCCGTTCCGCTCGGGCAGTCGCAGCGTGCCGTCCGGATCCGGGAAGATCAGCTTCACATGCTCGTCGGGCGCGTGGGCCTCGAACCCCGCGGCGCCCGCCCCGCCCAGGGTCACCCGCAGCAGGCCGGTGCCGACCATGGCGGTGCGAACGACCTCGGTCGCCCGGATACCGATCGGGTAGCCCACCTTCTCCGCGTGCCGGCCCGTCCGGACCTCCTCGATCCGGTCCAGGTGACGGTGCCGGTGGTCTGTCGCGGCGCTCATGCCGTACGGCCCGTCAGCAGAGCTGTCCAGTGGGCGAGTTCGGGCTGCTCCGCGAGATCGGGGAACTCCAGGGAGGACGCCCCCGCGGCACGCCAGCGCTCGACCAGGGCCATGATCCGCATCGAGTCCAGGCCCAGGTCGACCAGATTTCCCTCGGGTGCGATCTCGGCGGGGTCGCAGTCGAGCAGTTCCGCGACATCCGCGCGGACGCGTTCGGGTGACAAGGGCTGGTTCATCGGGCGGCTCCTGCGGGACGGGCGCCGACCGCGCGGTGCGCGTCGGCGGCGATGATCGTGCGGGGCCACGTCACGGAGCGGCACGTAGGCGCGCACCCGGTCGTGGCGTTCACGGGAGAACTCGGCTGCACCGTCGGCCGTTCGGCCGGATTCACGGGCAAGCCCACCGGCCCGCGCGGCCGCTCGGGCCACTCACGCCGATGCCGGCGGAGAAGGCCCTCGCACGTCACCCTCGACGGTTCCGCGCACATGACCGCCCCCTCTCCCGCTCAAGGCCAGGCAAGGCTAACCTAACCCATTGACGCCGAACACCCGAACGCGATTCCGGCACCGAGTCCCCTTGGGTACGGCGCGCTTTTATGACTGACCGTCACTTCCGCACGCACCGGCACGCATCGACCTCCTCGCGCCGATCGGCAGAATAAGTTAGGTTACCCTTACCTAACTACCCCGTAGGAGGTTGCTCATGTTTGAGCGCATACCGGGCAGAAACGGCGAGTTCGATGGCCGTACTGTCCTGGTGACCGGTGCCGCACAAGGCATCGGGGCAGCCGTCGCGGAGCTGCTCGCCACCCTCGGCGCCCGGGTGGCCGCTACCGACCGTGCACAGGACGGCATCGACGCCCTGGCCGTGCGGTGGAATCGGCTCCAGGCCAAGAGCCCGGGGAACGAACGCTCGGCGGGCCGGCTGGAGCCTTACGCCATGGACGTCACCGACCGGCCTTCCGTGGAGCGCACCGTGGCTCGTGTCGAGCGTGAACTCGGCCCCGTGGACGTACTCGTGAACGTCGCGGGCATCCTGCGCACCGGCCCCGCCACCGAACTCCGCGCCGAGGACTGGTCGGAGACGTTCGCGGTGAACACGACCGGCGTCTTCCACGTCTCCCAGACCGTCGCAGTGCTGATGGCCGGCCGGGGCAACGGCTGTGTCATCACGGTCGGTTCCAACGCCGCCGGAATTCCTCGCACCGGCATGGCGGCCTACGCCGCGTCGAAAGCGGCGGCCGCCATGTTCACCCGATGTCTGGGCCTCGAACTCGCCCGCAGCGGCGTCCGCTGCAACGTCGTCGCACCCGGGTCCACCGACACCGCCATGCAACGCGCCCTGTGGACCGACTCCGGCGCGGAGCAGCGGGTCATCGACGGGGACCCGGCCACCTACCGGACCGGCATACCACTCGGCCGGATCGCCGCCCCCGAGGACATCGCCGACGCCGTCGCGTTCCTCGCCTCGGACCGCGCCCGCCACATCACCCTGCAGGAGCTGTACGTGGACGGCGGCGCGACCCTGCGCTGAACCGCGCCAAGCCCGTACGAACCCCCCACCACTGACGGAACATCGAGAATGGAGTCCCTGTGCCGACGGCATCCCAGGTCGCCACGCACGTACCCCCGGCCGATCCGGCCCACCCGGCCGTAGGCGCGGCCACCTCGCTGCTGGACGGCTACCGGCACGGTGACCGTTTCCTCGCCACCCCCGGCCGCACCCTGCTCGCATCCGGTGCGACGCGCCCCGTGCCGCACGACAGACGGCCGCTCGACGAGCGGGTGACCGCGACCCTCGCCGAGGCCCGTGCGGCCGGGCAGGAATCACCGGTGGTCATCGGCGCCGTCCCCTTCGACCACGAGTCACCGGCCGCCCTCGGCGTGCCGGCGGAGCTGCGGATCGCGCCGCCGCTCGCCTCCGACCCGCTGATCGCCCTGCCCGTCGGCGTCTCCGGCTCCGCGGACTGGCGGATACGCCCGGTGCCGGCACCCGAGGTCTACGGGGCGGGCGTCGCCGCCGCGGTGGAGCGCATGTGGCGCGGGGAATTCAGCAAGGTGGTGCTCGCCCGCACCCTCGAACTCACCTCCTCCGCACCGCTGGACCTGCCCGCGATGCTCCAGCGGCTGGCCCGCCGCGACCCGGTCGGCTACACCTTCGCGCTGCCCACCGGCAAGGACCGCACCCTCATCGGCGCCAGTCCCGAACTGCTGGTCTCCCGGCACGGACAGCAGGTCGTCGCCAACCCGCTCGCCGGGTCCACCCCCCGCAGCAGCGACCTGGCCGAGGACGTCCGCCGCGCCGCCACCCTGCTGGAGTCCGTGAAGGACCTGCACGAACACGCCGTCGTCGTGGACGCCGTCCACCAGGCCCTCGCCCCGCACTGCGCCGAGCTGACCGTCCCGGCCCGGCCGACCCTGATCCGCACCGCCACCATGTGGCACCTGTCCACCACTGTGACCGGCACGCTCTCCTCCCCCGACACCTCGGCCCTCTCCCTCGCCTGCGCCCTGCACCCGACACCCGCGGTGTGCGGCACACCCACCGCGACGGCCCGTCAGGTCATTGCGGAGACGGAGCCGTTCGACCGCGGATTCTTCACCGGGGTGGTGGGCTGGGGCGACACCGGCGGCGATGGCGAGTGGGTCGTCACGATCCGGTGCGCCGAGGCCGAGGAGCGCACGCTGCGCCTCTACGCGGGCGCCGGCATCGTGGCCGCGTCCGAGCCGGAGGCGGAGACCGCCGAGACGGCGGCCAAGTTCCGTACCTTCCTCAGCGCTGTGGGGGCCGAGCTGTGAGCCCGCACGACGCACCCACCTGGCCGGCCGATTTCGCCGAGCGGTACCGGCGGGCCGGCTGGTGGCGCGGAGAGACGTTCGGCTCCATGCTCCGGGAGCGCGCGGACGCGCACCCGGACCGGATCGCCGTGGTCGATCCGGTCGCCGGAAAGCGCTGGAGCTACGGGGAACTGGACCGGCGCGCCGACCGGCTGGCCGCGGGACTCCTCGCCCGCGACATCACCAAGGGCGACCGGGTGGTGGTGCAACTGCCCAATATCGCGGAGTTCTTCGAGGTCGTCTTCGCTCTGTTCCGGATCGGCGCACTGCCCGTCTTCGCCCTGCCGGCCCACCGCGAGACGGAGATCTCGTACTTCTGTGAGTTCACCGAGGCGGTCGCGTACGTCATCCCGGCCGAGCACGAGGGCTACGACTACCGCCGGCTGGCGGCGAAGGCCCGTGCCGGAGCCGGGACGCTGCGGCACGTGTTCGTCGCGGCCGGCGACCCCGGCGAGTTCGAGGCGCTGGCCGACGTCGCGGAGAATCCGGTCGGCTACGGCGCCCCGCGCCCGGACGACCTGGCCTTCCTCCAGCTCTCCGGCGGCAGCACCGGCGTACCGAAGCTGATTCCGCGCACCCACGACGACTACATCTACTCGCTGCGCGGCTCCAACGAGATCTGCGGCGTCGATGAGACGAGCGTCTACCTCTGCGCGCTGCCCGCGGCCCACAACTTCCCGCTGTCCTCGCCCGGTTCGCTCGGCACTCTCTACGCCGGCGGGTGCGTGGTGCTGTGCCCCCGGCCCTCCCCCGAGGCCGCCTTCCCACTGATCGAACGGGAGAAGGTCACCATCACCGGTCTGGTCCCTCCGCTCGCCCTGCTGTGGACCCGGGCGGCCACCAACACCCCGCACGACCTCAGCAGCCTGGCCGTCCTGCTGGTGGGTGGCGCCAAGTTCAGCGAGGAGGCGGCACGGCGGGTCCGCCCGGCGCTCGGCTGCACCCTGCAGCAGGTCTTCGGGATGGCCGAGGGCCTGGTCAACTACACCCGGCTGGACGACCCGGTCGAGACGATCGTCACCACACAGGGGCGGCCCATCTCGCCGGACGACGAGATCCTGGTCGTGGACGACGAGGACCGCGAGGTCGCCCCGGGCGAGACCGGTCACCTGCTGACGCGGGGGCCCTACACGATCCGCGGCTACTGGCGGGCGCCCGGGCACAACGCCCGCTCGTTCACCGAGGACGGCTTCTACCGCACGGGCGACGTGGTCCGCGTCACCGGGAGCGGGCACCTCGTCGTCGAGGGACGCGCCAAGGACCAGATCAACCGGGGCGGTGAGAAGATCGCCGCCGAGGAGGTGGAGAACCACCTCCTCGCCCACCCGTCGGTGCACGACGCCAATGTGGTGGCCGAGCCCGACCCGTATCTGGGCGAACGCGTCTGCGCGTACGTGATCCTCCACCCCGGCGAGGGCCCGGTGAAGCCGGTGGACATCAAACGGTTCGTACGGGAACGGGGCCTGGCCGCGTACAAGGTGCCGGACCGCGTCGAGTTCGTGGAGACGTTCCCGCAGACCGGCGTCGGGAAGATCTCCAAGAAGGACCTGCGGACCGCCGCGGCCGCCGCCCCGGCCGTCTGACCCCCTGCCCGACGCCCGGCTGCCCTCCCCCGACACCTGAACGGAACCCAGCACCATGGCCCTGCCCGCCATCGCCCCCTACCCCATGCCGCGCGCAGAGGAGCTGCCCGCCAACCGGGTCGAGTGGACCGTCGATCCCGCGCGTGCGGTACTCCTCGTCCACGATCTGCAGAACTACTTCCTGTCGGCCTACGACCGCCGGTCCGCACCGGTTCCCGAACTGCTCTCGCATGTGGCCCAGTTGAGGAAGCAGGCGAAGCGGATCGGCGTACCGGTGCTGTACACCGCGCAGCCCGGCGGGCAGAGCCCCGACGAGCGCGGCCTTCAGCAGGACTTCTGGGGTCCTGGCCTGCCCGGCGACCCGCACGCCGCCGCCATCGCGGACGACATCGCACCCGACGAGGACGACGCGGTGCTCACCAAGTGGAAGTACAGCGGCTTCGTGCGCACCGACCTGCTGGAGCGGCTGCGCGAACAGGGCCGGGACCAGATCGTCATCACCGGCGTCTACGCCCACATCGGCGTCCTGATGACCGCGTGCGACGCCTGGATGCAGGACGTCCAGGCCTTCGTGGTGGCCGACGCGGTGGCCGACTTCTCCGCCGAGGACCACGCGATGGCACTGCGCTGGGCGGCCGGGAAGTGTGCCGTCGTCACCCGCACCCGAGCCGTGTTCGAAGGGGCCTGACCGCGCGGCCGCGAGTTCCCGGGCGGCCGCGTGCCGGCGTCGTCGGGCTGCCCGGCGACGCCGGCCGGTCAGGGGTGCGTCACTCGGCCCCGGGCGCCGGGCCGTCGACCAGCAGCACGAGCTTTCCGCGCGCGTGGCCGCGCTCCCCGGCCCGGTGCGCCTCCGCGACCTCGGTGAGCGGGAAGGTCTCCGCGACCGGGAGTGCGAAGCGCCCGGACTCGATCAGCTCGCCGATCCCGCCGAGCGCGTGCAGCGCGCGTCCGGCGTCCCCGCTGCTGAAGCGCACCCCGTGCTCCCGCGCGCCCACGAAGTCCGCGAGCGTCACCACGTTCCCGGCGCCGCCCGCCAGCTCGATCAGCTCGGGCAGGACACCGCTGCCGGCCACGTCGAGCGCGAGATCGACGCCGTCCGGCGCGAGCGCCCGGACCCGCTCTGCAAGGCCCTCGCCGTAGGCGACCGGCTCGGCCCCCAGCGAGCGGAGGTACGCGTGGTTGGCCGGACTGGCGGTGCCGATCACGCGTGCGCCGCGCACCACGGCGAGCTGTACCGCGGCGCTGCCGACGCTTCCGGACGCGCCGCTGATGAGCAGCGTGCCGCCGTCCCCGGGTTCGCGGCCTCGTCCTGCACCCGCGGTCCCCTCCCCCACACCGAGCTGGTCGAGCGCACGCGTGGCCGTCTCGACCGCGGCCGGCAGCGCGGCGGCAGCGGCGAAGCCGAGCGACGGCGGGACCGGCGCGCAGGAGGACAGCACCGCCAGCTCCGCCTGGGCCACCCCGTCGGTGGAGAAGCCGAACACGCGGTCACCGACGGCCACGTCCGCGACGCCCGCACCGAGCTCGTCGACGATGCCCGCCGCCTCGTAGCCCATGGTCTGCGGGAGCTCCTGATCCATCAGCCCCTGGCGCTTCTTCCAGTCGCTGGCGTTGATCCCGGCCGCGCGCACGGCGATCCGGACCTGTCCGGGACCCGGATGCGGATCGGGGAGATCCACGATCTCCAGGACCTCCGGGCCTCCGAACCGGCTGAAACGGACTGCCTTCATCGTGCGCTCCGATCTCGACTCAGGTCTCGCGGCTGCCGCCCGTACGGCGGCATCCAGGTCTCGTCCACCGCATCGGGCTGTCAGAACCGCCCTGGTCAGGACTGCCCCGGTCGGTGACGGCCGGACTCCGCGAGAACAACCGCCAAGGTACGCGACCGGTCGAGGCGGACCGGCACGCGCCCAGATGACTCTCCCGGGCGCCCGGGAGAGCGGCGCACCCGCTCCTCCGAACAGCGGCGCCGCGTGTGCGGCCCGGGGGATGTCCCACCAGAATCGTGGACGCGGCGCATCGCCCGCGTCCGCGGGCTGTGCGGGACGCGGGCCGTCCCGGATCGCGGCGAAGGGAGCTGACGTGTGGACCTCCGAGGCCGCTGACGGTCTGCTGGGCGAGTTCCTCGCCGATCCGGCCAACTCGACGCTGGACCTGGCCACCGCCGCGGTGCGCTGCTCGGAGGCGCTGGGGCTGCGGCAGTCCGTGATCTATCTCGCCGACCTCCAGCAGCGCCTGCTGGTCCCGTTGACCCTCAGCACCTCGCAGCTCCCCATCGACGATTCCCTGGCGGGCTGGGCCTACCGGACGCAATCCCTGCGGGTCGAGGACTCAGGCGACGGGGAACTGATCGCCTGGCTGCCGCTGCTGGACGGGGCGGAACGGCTCGGGGTCGTCGCCGTGCACTCTCCCGGCCTGGACCCGGTCACCCTGCGCCGCGCCCACACGCTGGCCTCGCTGCTCGCCATGATGATCACTTCGAAGCGCTCCTACAAGGACAGCTTCGTGCGGCGCACCCGGACCGAACCGATGCAGCTGCCGGCCGAGATGCTGCGGGCGTTCCTGCCGCCCCGGACCATCGGCACGGCATCGGTCGTCTCGACCGCGGTGCTGGAGCCCGCCTACGAGATCGGCGGGGACGCGTTCGACCACGCGCTGACCGAGACGACCCTGCACGCCGCGATCCTCGATTCCATGGGGCACAATCTCGCCTCCGGTCTCACCACGGCCGTCTCCCTCGCCACCTGCCGCAACGCGCGCCGTACCGGTGCCGACCTGCCGCAACTCGTCGAGAGCGTCGATACGGCACTGGCCACCTGGCTGCCCGACCAGTTCTGTACCGGCGTGCTGCTCCAGCTGGACCTGGCCGGCGGGGTGCTGCGGTGGAGCAACTGCGGACACCCCGCCCCGCTGCTGATCCGGGGGCAGACACTGGTGCCGGGCGCGATGGAACGCGAACCGGAACCACCGATGGGCCTGCTGTCCACGTTGAGCCCTGCCGCTCCCCAGGTGCACCGCATCTCGCTGGAGCCCGGGGACCGCGTACTGATGTACACCGACGGGGCGACGGAGTCCCGCATGCGCAACGGCACCGAGTTCGGCCTGGAGCGCTTCGTCGACTACGTCGTGCGGGCCACGGCGGCCGGTGAGCTGGCACCGGAGACACTGCGCCGGCTCATCCACGCGATCCTGGACTCCGGCAGCACGGGGCTGCGGGACGATGCGACGATCCTCATGTTCGAGTGGCGGCCGCCCCTCTCCTGACCGGCCGGCCCGCCGAGGACACACCGGATGTTTGGCACCGTTTCTGTGGGTAGGGGCACAGCGATCGCAGCGGACCGCATTCCGTTGGATACTGAGGCAGAACGGCAGATCAAGGAGATATCCATGTCCTCGAAGCGACGCCGCAAGAAGAAGGCCCGCCGCAAGAACAGCGCGAACCACGGCAGACGTCCGCAGACCTGAGAGCGGGCCGACGCTCCGGGGGTGGCACGAGCCACCCCCGGAGGCGTATCCCGGCCCGCGCGGACCCGCCGCCCCGGGCACAGCGCTCAGCCACTGACCGTGGCGGCCGGCGGCGTCCAGCGGCGGGTGCGGGGCACCGTGCTGGAGACGCCGTACTCCTTCTTGAGCTGTTCCGGGATGGCGTAGTGCATGACGCGTCCGCGGGTGAGGGAGGACAGCTCGAAGACCGAGGTGAGGTGGCCGAGCCGGTCCAGCGCCCAGGCACCCAGCGGGGAGCGGTCCTCGATGGTCTCCAGTACGCCGAGCAGGTGGGGCAGGGTCCTGACGACGGCGCTCCACCGCGTGCGCGGAACCGCGAGCCAGTCGGCGCAGGTGTCTCCGACGAGGTAGCGGATGAGAGCGGAGACGACCGGATCGAGAAGGGTTCCGGGCACCACCTCCTCGTAGAGGTCGATGAGCTGCCCGGTCAGCAGCACACCCTCCGGCGAGGGCCCCATGTGCCGGACCATGTACAGGTCGAGGTACGCGCGGGCCTCGTCGAGCGTCTTGGGGACGGCCTCCTGGTCGACGCCGAGCATGGCGCCGACGACCCGCCAGGCGTAGTAGTAGGCCTCCGCGCCCTCCACCGACATGTGGATCCCCAGGCGGTGCAGGCTGTCCAGCACGAGCAGCGAGAAGAACAGCTGCCCGCCGATCATGTCCTCCTGGCAGATCGGCGTTCCGAGCGCGTCGGTGTCCCACCGGCCCTCGCGTGCGAGGTGGTGGCGGACGGACGCGTGCAGGAGGCGGACCTTCTGGGCCGCCGGGATGAACCGGCTGCCGGCCTCGAAGGCGTCGGGCCGCATCAGGTAGACGGTGAACTGCCCGGTCTCCGCCATCCGTTTGGAGGGGTACTTCAGCCCGTGCGCGGCCGACAACAGCTTCGCCACGTGCGGGACGACGTAGCAGGCGGGCATGGAGGCGAAGGACAGCGCGGTGGAGATGTGCACGTTGTTGTCGATGAAGAACAGCCGGGCCCGCTCCATCTCCTCCCAGTCCACCCAGGCCGGCGGGGTCCGGGTCGCCTCCAGGTACTCGCGTGCGACGTCCGGCAGCCCCTCCGGCAGGGGAGCACCCGCGGTGGAGACGTACCGCATCAAGGTGTTGAACGTGCCCACCTCCCCGCGTGCGAAGAGGGTGGCGACGGTGGCGTCGGCCAGTTCGTCGCCGCCCCGGCGCAGGGCGTCCATCGAGGCCTCGGTGTAGGTCATCACAGGGTTCCTGCTTTCCACGGAATCGTCCGGGCGGCACAGCCTTGGGAGCCGCCCCGGTTACCGGCGTCAGGCCGTGCGGAGCGCCGCGGAGTGCGTCAGTTCGGTCAGGGCCGCGACGGCGTGCGCCGGCGCGTCCAGGTCGCTCAGCGCGTCGAGCGCCTCCTCGACCCGCGCCTCGATCATGTCCTCGATGCGGGCGGGCGCTCCGAGCCGGCGCATCACCTCGCGGACCGCCTCCAGCTCCTCGCCGCTCAGTCCGCGTCGGCCCATGAGGGCGCGCAGCCGCTTCCGCTCGTCGGCGGCGGCGAGGCGCCAGGTCTCCGCCAGCAGGGCCGTGGGGCGGTGTCCCCGCACATCGTCGGCGCCCGCCTTGCCGGTCAGCGCCGGGTCGCCGAACAGGCCGAGCAGGTCGTCCCGCAGCTGGAACGCCTCGCCCAGCGGCAGCCCGTACGCGCGGTAGCCCTCGCACAGCCTCGTCCCGGCCCCGGCCAGGGCCCCGCCGATGAGCAGGGGCTGCTCGACGGTGTACTTGGCGGTCTTGTAGCGGATGACCTTCAGCGACGCGGCGGTGTCCGGACCGGTTCCGGTGCGCAGGATCTCCAGGCACTCCCCCGCGATCAGTTCGCGGGCCATCACCGACCACAACGGGCGGGCCCGGGACAGGTAGGCCGCCGGCAGACCGCTCGTGGTGAAGAGCTCCCCGGCCAGCGCCATCAGCAGGTCCCCGACCAGCATCGCCAGTGACCTGGCCGAGGCGTCGGCGCGCGGACGACGGCCCATGGCACCGCGCAGGGCGATGTGCGCGGTGGGCCGCCCGTGTCTCAGCGGGCTGTCGTCGATGAGGTCGTCGTGCACGACGGCGGCGGCGTGCACCAGTTCCATGGAGGCCGCCGCCCGCACCAGTGCGTCACTGTCCGGCTGCCCCGCCGCACGCCAGCCCCAGTAGCAGAACGCCGCCCGCAGCCGCTTGCCGTCCGCGACCGCCGCCTCCAGTTGCCCGGCGACCGGGCCCAGCAGCGGGTCGATCGCCGCGAACCGGTCGGCCTCCTCGGCGACGAAGCGGTGCAGTGTCCCGTCGACGCGGGCCTTGAACGCGGCGGGATCCCACCGGCCGGACGTCATCGCCCGGCCTGCCGGTCCAGAGCGCGCCGGGCCAGGATCTCCAGGTGGGCCGGCGGGGCGGCCCCGTACCGGTCAAGGACCAGACGCCCGCGCGCCGTGAGCTCGCGCTCGGCGTCCGCGGCCAGCTCCGCGCCGTCGGAGCGGCGCAGCAGCCCCCGTACCGCCCCCAGGGCCGTACCCAGCGTGCTCACGGCCAGATCGGCCAGCCCCGCCGCCAGCAGCACCGCCTGTCCGTCCGGGCCGCCCCACCTGTCCTCTTGCCGCGTCATCCCGTGTTCCCCCACCCAGCGCGCATCCAGGCGGCACCGGTCGCGCGCCGTCCCTGCGAGCATCGCTCCCTGACCGGCCGGGAAGCGGAACAACTCACGATCGAGTGATCGCATCGTTCGGCCGTGCGGATCCGTCCGGACGGGATGTCTCCGAACAGGTGGCCGACAGACCCCAGGGGTCAGCCCGACTTCGGCGGGTGCTGCGCGTCGAAGGCGAAGAGGGTGTTCTTGTCCGCGGCAACGACCAGCGCCCGCCCCACGACGGTCACCCGCGGGTCTGCGCCCGACTCGCCCGTGAGGCCGTCGGCCTGCGGGTCCGTCGACCACAGGGCTCTGCCGTCGGACGGTGACAGCGCGACCACCCGGCCGGTCGCCGAGCTGAAGTACAGCGCACCGGCTCCCGCGACGGGACCCGACGCGCCCTCCACGTTCGTCTGCCGCGACCACTTCTTCCGGCCGGTGGCGGGGTCGAACGCGGTGACGAGCCCGGTCTGGCCGCTCACGTAGAGGGCGCCGCCGGCCATGCCGGGCGTTCCCTCGTACGTCCTGGCCAGTGGGGAGTAGGTGACCTTCCGCGAACGCGGGTCGACCCGCGCCACGCCCCGGTAGCCGACCATCGCCGGGCCCTCCCTGCGCTCCTGGAGGAGTACGAGCCTGCCGTCGGCGACACCCATCGGAACGGCCGGGCCGTCGACCTCGATGGGCCTGCCCAGCGTCCCCGAGGCGCGGTCGACCGTGTAGAGGGTGGGGTGGCGCACCTCCAGGGCGTCCACCTCCGTGTTCGTCGCGCACATCGCCATCAGCCGCGGGCCGGCCTGGACGGGAGCGCACTGCGTACCCGTGGGGAACGGCGTCGTCCAGACGGTCTTCCCGCTGTGCGCGTCCCTGGCCTCGAAGCGGGAGCGGGAGGAGTCGACCGTCACGACGGCGGAGCCGGCCACGACGGCGTCCTGAGTGCGGCCGGTGACGGCCGTCGACTGGGCGCCGGAGGGCACCGACCACAGCTCGCGGCCGGTGTCCGCGTCGAGGGCCACCACCTCGCGGGGCGGGCCCTGCGGGGCGTCCTGGTCCGCGAAGCGGTAGCCGAGCACCGTGTCGTCGGTGGCGCCGACCAGGTGCATGCCCTGGACGGGCACACCCGGGCTCTTCGCCGTCCACACCCGCGAGCCGTCCTCGGCCCGGATGCGGGTCGCGACCACGCCGCCGCCACCGCAGAACAGCGCCTCGCCGCGCGCGACGCACCGCAGTTCGTCGGGGATGTCCGCGTCGCCGCCCGGCACGGTCCTGCGCCACGGCCGGAAGGCGGCCGGAAGGGCGGCACCCGGCGCCGCGACGGTGGTGCCCCTGCCGTCATCGCTGCCCGCGCCGAAGCCGCCCGCGTTCAGTGCGGCGGCTCCCCCGCCGATCGCCGCGACCGCGACCGCGGCCGCGAGCACGGGGCGCCAGCGACGGCGCAGCCGGCGGACGACGAGGCTGCCGGTGCTTCCGGGACCGTTCGGGCCGGACGGCGCCGGGGTGTCACGCGTCGCGAGGTGGTGCTGGGTGAGCATGTCGCGGGTGCGGCCCGCCCCGGCCCCGTTCGCCTCTGTGGCACCGAGGTCGGCCGGCAGGTCCCGCAGCAGCACGAGGAGTTCGTCCGCCGAGGGGCGCCCCTCGGGCTCCTTGCCCAGGCACGATTCGACGACCGCGCGCAGGGCCGCCGGCACGGCGCCCAGCGACGGTTCCTCGTGCACCACCTGATATGCCGTCATGTACGGGCTGTCCGCGTCGAAGGGCCCGTGTCCCGTAGCCGAGTACACCAGCAGCGTGCCCAGCGAGAAGACATCGGAGCGCGGCCCGACCCCGCGCGGGGCCTGGAGCTGTTCCGGCGACATGAAGGGCGGCGTCCCGATGACCCGCCCCGTCATCGTCAGCGTCTGCTGGTCCACGGCGCGCGAGATGCCGAAGTCGATGACGCGCGGGCCCTCGGGCGAGAGCACGACGTTGGAGGGCTTCAGGTCACGGTGGACGACGCCCACCCGGTGGATGTCGCGCAGCGCCTCGGCCAGCCCGATGGCGAGCCGCCTCAGCTCCGCCCCGTTCAGCGGGCCCTTCTCCGCGATGTGCTGGGCGAGCGTGTGCCCCTCGATGTAGGTCGTCGCCATCCACGGCTGCTCGGCCTCGGGGGCGGCGTCGACCACGGCGGCGGTGAATGCGCCGCTCACCCGCCTGGCCGCCGCCACCTCCTGCCGGAAGCGGATGCGGAACTCGTCGTCCCCGGCGTACTGCTGGTGGATCAGCTTGATCGCGACGGGCCGCCCCGAACTGGTTCGGCCCAGGAAGACCGTGCCCATGCCACCCGAGCCGAGCCGCGCCTCCAGCGGATAGCCGCCGATCTCGGCTGGATCACCTCCGCGAAGTGACACTCTCCCCGACCTCCCGTCCCCCGTGCACCTCTTCCACCACGGGCCCGCGTACCTGTGCTGCACACAAACTAGTCGCAAGGCGGTCCGTCGGAGCAAAGAGGGGGACGAAAGGGGAGCTCAGAGCGGTTTCGCAGCCGGGTCCTGGGTGTGACAAGCGAGCCCCTGAGCAGGCCGCAGGCCCTTCGCGCTCAGCCGCCCGGCTCAGCTGTAGTAGGCGATCTTCCCGTCGCGGACCTCCATGGCCCGGCGCAGCGCCGTCACCCGCCGCTCCAGCTCGGCACGGTGCTCGCGCAGGAACGCGACCCGGTCCTGCGCGGGGTGCTCGGCGCGCAGGATGGCGACGAACCCCCGCAGGTCCGCGATGCCGAGCGGAAGCAGGTGACCAGGCCGATCCAGAAGACGTCGTCGTCCGTGTACTCGCGACGCCCGCCGGCCGAGCGCCGGATCGGGCCGATGAGCCCCTCGCGTTCGTAGTAGCGCAGGGTGTCGAGGGAGACACCGGTGCCCTCTGCGGCTGTCGCGGGGGTGAGCATGTCGGCGTGGTCGACTCCGAGACGCCCGAGGCTCTCCTGCGCTCCGACGCGGACGGCGTCGGCGGAGAGCCCTTCGGCGCTCTTGGGCCAGGAGTGCGCGACGAGCGGGTTCTGCCGGACCTTCGTGGCGATGCGCACCGCGTCGCGGGCGCAGGGGCGGGCCCGGAGCCATGCGCCGATGACGCGTTCGCCGGCGCCGCCGACGCCGCTGGGATCGGCCCAGAAGGAGTAGCAGTTCGCGGTGTCGAGCCAGCCACCGCCGCCTGCGACGAAGGCGTCGAGGATCGCGAAGGCTTGTTCCGGGGCGACGCGGGTGCCGAAGTCCATGGTCCCGAGAATGATCTGAGGAGCTGTGGTGTTCATGTCCTCCACTCTCGGATCTGAAGCGCGCTCCAGATCAAGTTCCTCTGTGGGAGAGGTTCTGTACCTCGCCCCCGAGAGCCCATGCCTCGATGTCGCGGTAGCGGATCGGTGCTGCGCCCCGGCCGGCGTTGCTGCCGACGAGGTGCAGGCGTCTCGCCGGCCACGGGCTGCCGGTGAATCCGGTGAGCCGGGCGGCGATCTCCGCCGTCGAGGACCGGTCGTCCCGTCGCGCGCGGGCCAGCGTCAGATGCGGGCGCAGCGGCCGGTCCTCGAACGCGACACCGCAGTCCCTGACCAGGGTGCGTACGTCGGTGGCGAGCGTCCGCAGGCCGTCCAGGTCCCCGTCGATGCCGCTCCACAGCACCCGGTCGTCGAACGTCCCGCTGCCGCGCAGTGCCAGCGAGAGGGGCCGGCGGGCCGCCGCGAGCCGGGCCAGTGGCGGGCGCAGGAGCGGGACCGTGGAGACGGGGAGCTCACCGAGGAACGCCAGGGTGATGTGCCAGTCCTCGATGCGGTTCCACCGCATGTGGGGGTGCGTCCCGTAGGCGGGGCGGAGTTCCCGGGCGAGTTCGTCTTTCGCGCGGTCGGGCGGGGCCAGGGCGATGAACACGCGAACGGTCGCGGGCTGAGTCTGTTCGTTCACACCGGACTTCGTACCGCATTGCGCCCGGTTGTGGCGAAGCCGGGAGCGGCGAAGGTGCCGGGCGGGCGCCGCCCGGCCCTCGGATCGCCCCGCCCCGGGAAGCCGGAGGCGTCACTCGGCGTGCAGCCGGAACCTGTCGATCACCCAGAAGAAGTCGTTGTCGCCGGTGTAGTGGAAGCGGACGTGCGCCGAGGTGGCGCCCGGTGGGATCGGGACCGCGATGGACTGCTCCTGCGAGGTGACGTCCGTGGTGTAGCTCTTGACCTCCTTGGGTGTGCCGGAGTCGAAGGAGACGAGGACCCTGGCCGTCTGCTGTTGCACCTGGCGGTAGTGCGTGACGAACTCGACCCTCAGGGTGCTCCTGCCCGAGAGGCTGCCGGACGCCGGCGACACGAGCGTCGAGTCGAACCGGCCGGAGAACGTCCTGTCGGACCATTCGTCCGAGTCGGCGACCGCGAACACGCCGCGCGAACGGACGTTGAGCTCCCGCCACTGGTCGCGCTGGGTGCGCGACCAGAACTCGTCCGTGGTGAAGGTCCAGCCGCGCCATTCGGCCACGCCGCCCGTGCCCATGGCGTTGTTGACGACGGACCAGCCGCTCGGCGCGGCATGGGTGAAGCCCCGCACGTCGGCGGGGATCCCCGTCTCGTCCACGCGGGCGGCCAGCTTCGGCTCAAGGGTGTCGAAGGCGTCGTCCGTCCGCTCCTGTACCGGCTTGCCGTCCAGGCCCCAGGAGGGATCGACGGACAGACCGAGCTGCCGGAACACCGTGGGCACGATGTCCACGAGCCGGGTATCGATCGGCCGCCCCCCGGCCTCGATCCCGGGTCCCTGAGCGAGGATGAAGGTCCGCCGTTCCTCGATCGAGCTGCCGCCGTGACCGCCCGCGTCCACATGGCCGTGGTCCGTGGCCACGATGACGGTCCAGCGTTCGGAGGCGTACGTCGGCCGCGCCTTGATCGCGTCCCACAGCTTCCCCAGATGGACGTCCTGCCCGGCGATCGCGTCGAGGTACCGGTCGCCGGTTCCGCTCTCGTGGCCGACCTGGTCGGTGTAGCCGAAGTAGACGAAGAGGACGTCCGGGTTCTGGTCGCGGATGAGGGACGCGGCCTCGTCGGCGATCTTCTGGTCGTTGGGTATGTCGTGCTGGGGCAGGACGAGTGTGGCATCGGCGCCCGCGGTGATGGCGCCGTAGGTGTCCAGCGGGGGCCAGTCGACAGCCGCGTAGGTGGACAGCGCGGGCTTCACCTGGGCGAGGCGGGCCAGGAGGCCGGGGTACTCGTCGAATCGTCTGCCGGTGAAGTTGTTGTCCTTGACGCCGTGCTTGTCGGGCCAGACCCCGGTCGAGATCGTCGACCATCCCGCTCCGGACACGGTGGGGGCCATGGGGTTCGCGTAGAGCAGGGACCTCGCGTACGTACCGGCCGCCATCATGGCCTTGAGGTGCGGGGCGTTCGCCGCGTCGATCCGGTCGTGCCGCAGACCGTCCATGCCGACGATGAGCACCTTGTCCTTGCTGATTCCGTCCGGCAGGGCCGGGGCGGCGTGGGCCGCGGGCGCGTGGGCGAGCGTCGTGGCGGCGGCCGCGACCGTGGCAGCGCCTGCCGCGAGCACCGTGCGGCGGGCTATTCCGTCGTTGGGCATGGGTTTTCCTCCGCTGATGGATGAAGATCGGTGAGTGGGACAGTCGGTCCGCAACGTGTGTGATAGCCATGCGCATGCCATGGCTCGTCCGTCGGGAGATCCGCAGCATGGTGACGCTGAACCAGTTGGAAGTCCTGCTGAGAGTGCTGGAGCACCAGGGGTTCTCGGGAGCGGCGAAATCGCTCTTCATGAGCCAGCCCTCGGTGTCCAACCACATCCGCAATCTGGAGCACTCCTGCGGCATCCAGCTCGTCCACCGCACGAGCGCCGGTGCGCGCCCCACACCTGCCGGGGAGGTCGTCGCCGAGCACGCACGCCAGGTGTTCGCGGTCATGGACTCCCTCGAACGGACGGTCGCCGACTTCCGCGGACTCGGCGGTGGCCGGCTGGTCCTGGCGGGTACCACCACTCTGGGCACGTACCTCCTGCCGCGTCTGGTCGCGGACTTCTCCACGCAGGCACCCAAGGTGAGTTGTGAGATCCGCGTGGGCAACGAGGACGCGGTGGAGTCGTGGCTGCTGCGCGGGGAGGTCGCACTGGGCCTGTGCGCCGGCACACCGCACGATGAACAACTCGTCTCCCAGGGCATGTTCGAGGAGGCCATGGTGCTGGTGGCCGAGCCGCAGACGCCGCTGGCCGGCCGGGCGCTGACTCCCCCGGATCTCAGGAACCAGCGCTTCGTCATGCGGGAGTCGGGCTCGGCCACCCGGCACCTCCAGGAGGAGACGCTGCGCGCCTGGGGGCTCGAGGACGCCGAGCAATGGGACATGTGGGGCCCCGGCACCCTCAAACAGGCGGTGTGCGAGGGGCTCGGGGTCGCGCTGCTCTCCGAGCACGTGGCCCGCTACGAGATCGCCGCCGGGATGCTCGCCGCCCTGACGGTCACCCCCGCACCGCCGAAGCGCACCGTGTCCCTGGTCCGCCGGAGCGACCGCGTGCTCACCCCGCCGGAACAGGCGTTCGTCGACCTGGTCAAGGCCGTTGCCGAGTGGCCTTCCTGACATGTGATCAGTACCTGATGCAGGCGGACCGGAGGTCGGTGTAGAAGTCCCACACGTCGGGCGAACATTCGGGCGCGCCGAGCTGTGAGGCCTTCGCCCCCATGTGCGGAAGGTGGGAGTACGCGCCCACTCCCGGGCGGTTCACATGGAGCATGCCCGCCTGGAAGTCCTGGAGCGACTGGAAGATGTACCCCGGATCCTGCGTGAAGATGGTGCCGGACATCCCGTACCTGACGGAGTTCGAGATGCTCATGGCGTCCTCGTAGCCCTCGCAGTCGATGACCGACAGCACGGGCCCGAAGACCTCCTCCTGCGCGATCGCGCTGTCCTGGTCCACCCCGGTCAGCACGGTCGGCTCGACAAAGTATCCCGGGCTGTCCGCCTTGGCCTCGCGGCCCCCGCAGACCGCGGTGGCGCCCTCGGCCGTCGCGCCCTCCACCGCGGACAGACAGGCCCGCAGCCGTTCCTCGTTGACCACCGGGCCGATGTCCGCCCGGTCCTGGTCGCCCCGTCCGACGCGCATGGCCGCGACCCGGGGGATCAGCCGCTCCAGCAACGCGTCCCGCACGGAACGGTCCACCACGACCCGGCTGGTGGCGCTGCACCGCTGTCCGCTCTGCCCGAAGGCGCCGTGGACGATCGCGTCGACGGCCGCGTCCAGATCGGCGTCCGCGAGCACGATGAGGGCGTTCTTCCCGCCCAGTTCCAGTTGCGTCCGCATCAGCCGGGCGGCGCCGGCCCTGTTGATCGCCTGCCCCACCGGGAGCGATCCGGTGAACGAGATCCCCGCCACCCGCTCGTCCGCCACCAGCGCCTCCCCCGGCGCCCGGTCCCCCTGGACCAGGTTGAGGACCCCCCTGGGAACACCGGCGTCGGCGAACGCCTGCACCAGCAGTGCCGATGTCCACGGAGTCAGCGGCGATGGCTTGAGCACCGCCGTGCAGCCGGCCAGCAGCGCCGGAGCGACCTTCCACATGGGTATGGCCACGGGAAAGTTCCAGGGAGTGATCAGCCCTACGACACCCAACGGGCGCCGGAAGGTCATCGCGATCGTGCGCGGCTCCTCCGCGGGGGTGGTCACCCCGTTCATGCGGCGGGCCTCCCCGATGGTGAACTCCAGGATCGCCAGGGCACGGGCCACCTCTCCCCCGCCCTCGGAGAGCCGCTTGCCCTGCTCGCGGGTGATGGCCGCGGCGAACTCGCCGCCGCGCTCGCCGATCAGCCGGGCCGCTGCCGACAGGACCTTGGCCCGCTCGATCGGGCCGGTCGCGTCCCACTCCCGCTGCGCGGCGGACGCGGCGTCGACGGCGGCCGTGACGTCCTGAGCGCCGGACTCGGCGAACTGTCCCACGATGTCGTCGGTGTCCGCCGGGTTGACGTTCGCGCGTACCTCCCCGGTCAGGGGCGGTACCCAGCGACCGTCGATGTGGTTGAGCAGGTGGTCGGGGCTCGGCTGTGCCATGGGGGGACTCCTCGGTGGTCGCCAAGAGTGATCGCAGGAATTGATCGCGAAGAGTGGTCGCGAAGAGTGGTCGCGACGGGCGGACGTCAGTTCATGTGCACGGCGATGCGCGGCGCCGCCCCGGATCGCGCGGCCGCGACGGCGGCGTCGATGTCCCGCAGGGCGTACGGCTGTGGCACCAGGTCCGCGAACAGGCTCCGGTGCGGCGTGCGTACGAGAAAGGCGACGGCCTCCGCCAGGTCCTCGACGGTGTAGTTGTGGCTGCCGACGACGCGCGTGAGGTTACGGACGACGGCGTCGGGTGCGAACGTCACCTCGGGGCCGGGTGACACCGAGCCGACCAGTGCCACGCACCCGTCGAGCCCGACGATGCGCAGGGCCGACCTCACCGCGCTGCTGCTGCCGGAGAGCTCCAGGACCACATCGGCGCCGAGATCCTTCGCGGTCTGCTCCAGCGCGTCGGGCGGGCAGGCCACCGTGGCGCCGAACCTCAGCGCGAGATCACGGCGGGCGGGATCCACGTCGCAGGCGATGACGTGCTCGGCGCCGAGGTCACGGGCGTAGGCGACGGCGGTGAGCCCGAGCATCCCGCAGCCGGTCACGACCACGGTGTCCCCCGGCGCGAGACCCGCACGCCGTGCGGCGCACGCGACCGTGGCGGTCGCGCAGTTGGCCGGGGCCGCCACCGACGGGGGGATCGAGTCGGGGACCCTCACGAATTCCGTGCCCGCGACCAGGTGGCAGTGGGTGGCGAGGCCGCCGTTGAGCCGCCAGTGGTCCGTCATGGCCTCGTGGCCGTACTTGCGTACGCTCTCGCACTTCTGCGGAACTCCGCGCCGGCAGCGCCGGCAGCGTCCGCACGATGTGCCGATGGTCCAGGTGATGCGCTGTCCGGGAACCACGGGCCGCCCGTCGTCGGCGACCGGGGTGCCGCCGACGGCCTCCACCACGCCGACCGCCTCGTGGCCCAGCACGGTGGGCAAGGGGGTGGGCCGGTCACCCGCGATGGTGTGCAGATCGCTGCCGCAGATCGTGGCGAGTTCCACCCGCACCAGCACCTCGCCGGCCGCCGGCCTCGGTATCGGCTGGGCCTCCACGGTGAATCCGCCGGCGGGCCCCCTCCACACGGCCGCCGTCGCGCCGGTGGTCTCCCGGACGCCGGTCGGGCCGCTGCTGAGTTCGGTCATGTTCCTGTCCGCCTAACGTCGGATCGTGAGGGCGACCAGGGCGCTGCACCCGCACGCCGCCGCCACGATGGGGAAGATGAGGCTGGTGTTGCCGGTACTGTCCATCAAGGCACCGACCATCGGCTCGGCGGCCCCCGCGAAGATGTACGCGAAGCAATTGACCACCCCGGTCGCCGTCCCGGCCATCCGCCGCCCCGCGATATCGGGGCACAGGGCCCAGAAGGACGACTGGGGGCCGTAGACGAAGAATCCGGTGAGGAACAGGACGATGATTCCCGTCGTCACGTTCAGCGGGGCCACGTACATCGTGAGTGCCATCAGCGCACCCAGAACCATGAACAGGATGATGGGGCGGTCCCGCCGGGATCCGAACAGCCGGTCCGATATCTGGCCGTTGACGAGGGCGCCCGCCGCCATGCCCACCGGAAGGGCGACCGAGATCCACAGGGGGCTGACGCTGCTGCCGCCGTCCTCCCAGTTGTCGCCGAGGAAGTAGACGGGGACCCAGATCAGCAGGCCGTAACGGGCCATGTTCTGAAAGCCGATGGCGATGCCGGTCGACCAGATCTTCGGATTGCGCAGGACCGCCCGGTACCGCTGGAAGGACGTCTCACCGGCCGACGCGTCGGCCTCTTCCGCGGCCTCCTTCGCTTCGGCGGCGTCGGCCGATCCGGCGGGCGGCGTGACACCTGCCTGGGCGGGACTGTCCCTGGCGACCAGATAGAAGGTGACGCCGCCCACGAGCATCAGGAGGACCGGCACCCGGAAGATCCACTGCCAGTCGAGGTCGAGCGTGTCCACGACGATCGTCGAGGTGACGAAGGCCAGGACGGACGCCATGCCGGCGGCGAAGGTGTAGAAGCCGAAGCTCTTGCCCCGCTCGTGCGGGGCCCACCAGTTGGAGATGACCCGCCCGCCGGAGGGCCAGCCGAGCGACTGCGCGAATCCGTTCGCGCCCCAGAGGATGCCCAGGGACTTCACACCGATGGAGAAGCTGGTGCCCCAGTTGAGGACGGTGGACAGGATCGCCCCGGCCGTCATCATGCGCCGGCCGCCCCACTTGTCGGCCAGATTCCCGTTGATCATCTGTCCCGCGGCGTAGGACCAGAGCAGGATGCCGCTGATGGCACCCAGTGTGGCCTTGCTCAGGCCGAGGTCCTCCTGGATGCCTGGGATGGCGAAGCCGAACGTCTGCCTGCCGGTGTAGAAGAAGAAGTAGCAGAACATGGCGGACAGCAGCATGCGCCACTTGAGCCGGGTGTACTCGTGCTTCTGCAGGGGTTCGGGAGTGCGGCTCCCGGCCATCACGTTCTCGGCTTTTGACATGGTCTCTCAACCCATCCGGGGAAAGTGCCGTGTACCCGGGCCCGGGGAAGGTCCGGTGTGTGAGGCGGTGGTGGCCGCCGGGTGCGGCCGCTCGCCCGGGGCAGGTCCGGGGGCACCGGAACCTCCTGGCGATGGCCGCGTCGCGTCGTGTCAGTCGGTCCGGGCTGAGCTGCTCTCCTGCTCGGCGACCAGCGTGGTGGCGACCCAGAGCGCGTCGTAGTTGTGGACGCGGGCGGGGTCGCCGAACGGCTTGTCCAACAGCGCGGGCCGCGCCGGACGCCGGTTGATCAGGAACGGGATCTGCAGTTCGCCCAGGGCACCGTGGGACCGCAGGGGCGCGTCGAGCCCGCTGAGGTCGTGCCAGGAGGGGTACCGGCCGAGCGCGGTACCGGCCTCCGCGAGGACCACGATGTCGCCGATGCGGTCGGCGGGCAGGGCGTAGCGCTCGGCGGCCTCCTCACGCCCGTACACCTCCTGCACCCCCTCGATGGCCCGCAGCGACTCGATGGTGGCGGCGCGCGCGGCCCCGGCCGGCAGGTACACGCTCGCGAAGGAGCCGAGTGCGCCGTGGTGCACGGTGTACGGGTCGGTGATCGGCAGGATGACCCGCAGGCCCTCCGGCTGGGCGTCCTCGGCGATCCGGAGAATCGCGCGGACCTCCTCCTCGACGTAGACGACCCGCGCCACGCCCGCGTCGTCCGTCTTGGCGCTCATTCCGTGATCAGCCGTCAGGACGACGGTCGCGCCGAGTCCGGCCAGCCGGCCGGCGTAGTGGTCGATCTTCTCGTACAGGTCGTTGGCCGCCTCGGTGCCGGGCGCGTTCTTGTGCTGGATGTAGTCCGTCAGCGACAGGTACATCAGATCGGCGCCGCGAGTCTCCATGATCCGTACGCCCGCCGCGAGGACGAATTCGCTGAGCTCCGCGGAGTAGACGCTCGGCAGCGGCTTGCCGACGAGTTCGAGCACCTGGTCGATGCCGTTGTCCTCGACGGTGGCCAGGTCGGCCTTCTCCGCCGAGAAGCAGATGCCGCGGCGGGACGGCGCGACGAACTCGCCGGAGCCGTCGAGCGAGGGCCCGTCCTCGACGAGCCCGGCGCCGAGCAGCCTGCGCAGCTTGTCCTTGGCGGTCACGACGACCACGTCGAGGCCGGCCTCGTTCGCCGCCCCGAAGACGGTGGGGACCCGCAGGAACCGCTTGTCGTTCATCAGCACCTCCTCACCGAGCTCGGTGTCGAAGATGTAGTTGCCGCTGATCCCGTGCACGGCCGGCGGGCAGCCGGTGGCGATGGACACGTTGTTCGGATTGGTCAGGGCGGGCATCGCGCAGTGGGCGGGCCACGAAGTGCCCTCTCCTTCGAGGACCTTGGTGAGCCAGGGCATGCGTCCGGCCGCCATCGCCTCGATGTGGTAGTCGGGCTCGCTGCCGTCGATGCAGATCACCACCACCGGCCGGCGAGGTTTCGCGTAGGTCCTGCCGTTGACGCTGAACGTCCCTGAAGTCACGAAGAGCTCCCTGCTGCGTGTGGCGTGGCCGGAATCCTGCTGCCCCATGAGCGTGCTGGCAGGAGCGGCCACGAGGAACCCGTCTTTCGGCTATCGCCCCCATAGCCCAGGTCCACGGCCCGTCCGGCGTCGTTCCCGCAATCCGCCGGCCGGCCCCGC
Source organism: Streptomyces sp. NBC_00341 (assembly GCF_041435055.1). Lineage (NCBI taxonomy): Bacteria > Bacillati > Actinomycetota > Actinomycetes > Kitasatosporales > Streptomycetaceae > Streptomyces > Streptomyces sp. NBC_00341. The sequence goes on from NZ_CP108002.1 coordinate 780,860, forward strand.
GTCGACGGCGGTGGGCGGCGTGATCCGGCCACTGCAGGGCAGCCCGACGGCCCGGCTGCCGGAGCCGGGCCGTCGGGCTGCCGCGTGGTGGGCGGACGTCAGTTCACTTGCCGACGCGCCGCCACTGCTGGCCCGTACCGCCGTCGGCCTCCTGCTGCTCGACCGTCGCACCGTTGGCGGTCGAGCCGCCGGCTATGCCGAGGACCTTGCCGCTGCGGACGCAGGTGAGTGTGACGTAGCCGTCGCCCGCGTCGGCGATCGTCCACCGCTGGCTGGTGCTGTGCTCGGGAGTCCACTGGGTGATCTTCGCGCCGGCCTCGGAGACGCCGCCCCAGACCGCCCAGACCAGGGGTGTACTGCCGTGCGTGGTGTAGATCTCGTACTGCTCCGAACCCACCGGGATGAACCGGAACTGCTGGTTCACGGCCGAACTGGGGGTGTACTGGATCAGTCCGGCGCCGTTCTCCGTGGAGGCACCGGCAACGTCGGCCGCCTTGCCCGACCGGCGGTTGACCAGCTGGAAGACGGACGTCTGGGCGGGCGGCGCGACCTTCACGGACCCGGCGGCGGGGATCGTGATGTGGCTGCTCCACTCCCCGAACACCACGTCGGTGGACCTGCCCGCCGCACCCCGCAGTGTCGCCTCTGTGACCTGGCCGTCCTTCCACCGCATGTCGAGTGTGAAGCCCCCGCGCACCCCGACTCCGGTGATGGAGCCGGCAGCCGCCCACGCTCGCGGGAGGGCCGGCAGCAGCTCCACCCGTCCGGGGCGGGACTGCACCAGCATCTGGATCATCGCCACGGGCGTGCCGAAGTTGGCGTCGATCTGGAACACGGAGCTGCTGCCGAAGCTGTACATGTCGAACATGTTGATCGCGCTGCCGTTGCTGAAGTTCACCGACGGCCGCAGCACATCGAGGACGAGCTCGTACGCCAGGTCCGCGTGCTTCAGCTTCGCCCAGCAGATGGCCCGCCAGGCGCTGGCCCAGCCGAAGCTCGCCATGCCGCGCGCCTCGAGCAGCTTCGTCGCCGCCGTGACGAGCTCGGCCGGTGAGTCCTCGACGGTGATGCGGTCGCCGGGGAAGAGCCCGATGAGCGGCGACAGGTGACGGTGCGTCGTCTCACCGAGGTTGTCGTCGCTCATCCACTCCTCGAGCCAGCCGCTGGTGGCGCTCACCTCCGGCAGGTACAGCCTGTCCTGGAGCGCGGAGACGGTGGAGGCGTAGCCGGCGTCCTTGCCGAGCGCTGCGGCCGCGGACCGGTAGTTCCCGAAGAGCTGCCAGACCAGCTCCTGCGCGTAGGTGATCCCCCGGGCGTCCTCCGGCCCGTGCTCCGGTGACCAGTCGTGGTCGTCGACGAGGACCTCCCTCGTCCCGCCGTTCGCGTGGTCGGGCACGGTCGTGGTGATCAGGCGCGACTCCCAGAACTCGCAGGCGCCCTTGAGCAGCGGGTAGATCCTGGCGAGGTGGGCGTCGTCCTGGCTGTACTCGTAGTGCTCGTAAAGGGAGTTGCACATCCACGCGTTGCCGGCCGGATGCCACCACCAGCCGTTGCCGCCCCAGATGTTGGTGGAGATGCCCAGGGTCCAGCCCGCCACCTTGCCCGAGGTGTTGCGGAAGCGGTTGCGGGAGTCCTGGAAGAGGTTCTTGGTGGCCGCCTGCCATCCGGGCAGCTGGGCGACGCAGTAGTCGGTGAACGCGTCGAAGCACTCGGCCAGTCCCGCACGGTCGGGCAGCCAGTAGTTCATCTGGACGTTGATGTCGCTGTGGTAATCGCTCATCCAGGAAGGGGCGTTGGTGTCGATCCACAGACCCTGGAGGTTGGTGGGGAGGCTGCCGCGGGACCCGCACACCGCCAGGTAGCGGCCGAACTGCAGGTAGGAGGCCTCCAGTTCCGGGTCGGGCGCGGATCCGGCGGCGGCCCGTGCCGCGAGCCGCTCCGGCGTGTCCATCGCCCGCTGCGCGGCGGACGAGGTGCCCAGTTCCACGGCCATCCGCTGCTGAAGACGCTGGAAGTCGGCTACGTGGGTGGCGAGCAGTGCCGTGCCGGTGGCCGCCGCCGCCCGCGCCGCTTTCGCGCGGGCGACATCCAGGGGTACAAGGGACGCGTCCTTGTACTCGATGGACGGGTCGGCCTTGTAGCTGGTGCCGCCCGAGACGACCAGGACCACCTCGGAGCAGCCGCTGAACGTCACCTTCGCGCCCGACGCCGACACGGTGCCGCCGGTCCCGGCACCCTTCACCACGGTGGCGTACTTCAGGGTGTTCGGCAGCGCGGCCGAGAACGACGCCTCCGCGGCCCCGGCGTTCGCCGCCACGGTTTCGCCCCGGGTCCCGGACAGGGTCAGGGAACCCGTGTACGAGCCGCCGCCGCTCTGCGTCAGCCGGATCATCACCGCGTCGTCGGGGTGGCTCGAGAAGACCTCGCGCCGGTAGGTGACACCACCGGTCCGGTACGAGACGGTCACCAGGCCGTTGCTCATGTCCAGCGTGCGGCGGTACTCACTGACCGCGCCGAGGCCGTGGGCCGGAATCTCCAGCACCGCCTTGGCCAGCATTCCGAAGGTGCCGAAGTCGCCTGTTCCGTAAGGGAACTGACCGTCCGACTGGAGCACGGCATTGGCATGACCGGTCCACAGTGTGGCGTCCGCCAGAACCATCGTGTCGCGCGAGGGGTCGCCGGTGACGAGAGCCCCCAGCCGGCCGTTCCCGATGGGCAGGCCCTCCTGCGTCATCCGGTTCTCGGCGCCGGGCCGGGAGTATCGGAGCGTCAGCGCCTCCTCCTCCGGCACGAGCGACAGCGCGTCGGGGCGCGATACGGCAGCGGCGCCGCTGGTGAACTCGGGCAGTGACGACAGTGCGACCAGCGCGGTCATCGACGCGGCGGCGCGCAGCAGGCCGCGACGCGACATCCCGCCCTCGTCCTGGGCGGGGTGCTGTGCGGGTGTTCTAGGGGACATGGACTGCGGCTCCTTCTGGGGGCAGCGGTGCTCGAATCGTGGGGGGTACGGCGGCTGCGAGGCGGGCGCCTCGGCGGAAGTGCAGCGGCAGTAACGCGGCCTGTCAATACCTTCAACCGGGGTTTCCTATATGATTCACCGCCGATGTCACATCCCTGCGAGTCCCGGACCGCGCCCCGGAATCACCGAGTACAGGAGCTACGAGATGGGAACATCCAGGGATGTGACGTCAGGAAAGTCTTGACGGCGCGCGGCCCCTGGTCAACCATCACGCCATCATTTTCCTATCTGATTCGAGAAGACGTCGTCTCCGACTGCCGCCTGCCGTGACCGGCGGTCAGGCCAGGCGCTGCCGCACCCATGCCGACAGCCGATCGACGGCGACGATCAGGACCAGCACGACCAGGATGTGGGTCAGCATCTCGTCGAACTGGAACAGCTTGATGGACTGGTTGATCAGGAAGCCGATCCCGCCCGCGCCGACGAGTCCCAGCACCAGCGACGCCCGCACATTGACGTCGAGCCGGTACAGCAGCAGTCCGGTCAGCTGGGGAGTGACGGACGGCAGCAGGGCGTGCGCCGCGATCTGGATCCTGCCCGCCCCCGCCGAGCGCAGGGCCTGCACGGGGCCGGGATCGGCGTCCTCCAGCGCCTCCGCCCACAGTTTGCCCATCACACCGATGTTGTGGAGGAGCAACGCCAGGACGCCGGGGAAGGGCCCGAGTCCGACAGCGGTGACGAAGATCAGGGCGAAGACCACGTCGGGTACGGCGCGAAGGAACGACAGCAGGGAACGCGCGGCCTGGTAGACCGCCGCGGAGGGGGCGGTCCCACGTGCCGCGAGCAGCGCCAGGAGCAGCGAGAACGGCACGGACAGCGTCGTGCCGAGCAAGCCGATCCACAGCGTGACCAGAGCACCGTTGAGACTGGGTTGCAGGACGCCCCAGCTCAGATCGGGCGGAATCGCGTCACCGAGGAAGTCCGCGATGCCGCCCCAGCCCTCGGCCAGTGCGCCGAAGGACATCTCGGTGGTGTTCCACGCGATGACGTGAGCGGTGACCACCACGGCGGCGACCACGGCTCCCACGGCGGTGGCCCGTGGCCGGGCGGGCTTCGCCGGGACGGGAAGCGTCCGTATCTCGTCGAGCTGGGTCATCCGTGTCTCGCCGGGCTCGGTCATCCGCATCTCGTTGGGCTCGGTCATCCGTATCTCGTTGAGTTCGGTCATGAGACAGCCTCCACGGTCGCGGACCGGTACAGGGCGTCGACGTTCTGGCCGGGCGGCCCGTCCAGGATCACCCGGCCGCTTCGCAGGCCGACCACGCGGTCGGCGTAGCGGGCGGCGAGCGAGGGCTGGTGCAGGACGGCGAGGACGGCCAGGCCCGCGTCGTGGGCGAGCTCGGCCAGCAGCGCGAGTACCTGTTCCGAGGCGGCCGGGTCGAGCGCGGACACCGGTTCGTCGGCGAGCAGCACGCGGGGGCGCTGGCACAGGGCACGGGCCACCGCGACGCGCTGCTGCTGGCCGCCGGAGAGGCTGCCCGCGCGGTCGTGCGCCCGGTCGGCGAGACCCACCCGGTCCAGGCAGGCCATCGCCTCCTCGCGCAGTGCGCGCGGGAACAGGGCGGGAACGAGCGAGTGCCGCAGCCGGAGCCGGCCGAGGGCGCCGGCGCACACGTTCTCCAGGACGGTGCGCCGGCATACCAGGTGGATGTGCTGGAAGACCACGGCGGTGTCCATCGGCGCGCACGGCTTCCCGTCGATGCTCACGCTGCCCGCCGCCATCGGTTCCAGCCCGGCGGCGGCTCGCAGCAGGGTCGACTTGCCGGAGCCGTTGGCCCCGAGTACGGCGAGCAGCTCACCCCGGGCGACGTCGACGTCGACACCGTGCAGCACCTGCCGCTCGCCGTACCGCACGGTGATCCCGGACAGGGCGAGCATCAGACGTCCTTCTCGGTCAGGTTCAGGGCGGCTGCCAGGTCGAACAGCGGCTGGTACGTGGACTTGTCCACGGCGATCAGCGGAGCCGGCGGGTCGACGTCGAGGAGCGCGCCGATCTTGCCGACCTTGTCCGGCGACAGCTTCAGCAGGGCGTCGGTGACGGCCTTCTTGAACTCTGCGTCGAGGTTGCCGCGCACGGTGATCGGGTCGTTCGGGATCGGGTCCGATCCCCATACCTTGCGGAACCCGGACGGCTCGAAGGTGCCGGCGGCGGTGGCGCTGGCCAGCTGCTGGGAGTTGATCTCGGCGGCGTCGACCGTGCCCTTGGCGAGGGCCAGCAGCGCCTCCGGGTGGCCTCCGGCGTAGTTGACCTTGACGTCGTCCTTCTTGAGGCCCGCGTCGAGCATCGCCTGGCGCGGCAGCGCGTCGCCCGACGTCGATCCCACGGACGCCAGCGCGAGGGAGTGGCCCTTGAGCTCCGCGACCGACTTGACGGCGGAGTCCTTCGGCACCCAGATGCCGGCCGTGTAGCTGGACACCTTCCCCTTGCCGTCACCGAAGGAGGCGATGGCCTCTGCCTTGGCGCGCCCACTGGCGAAGACATAGCCGAGGGGCCCGAACATGGCGATGTCGAGTTTGCCGTTCTCCATGGCGAGGACCTCGGCGGAGTAGTCCTCCGTGATGGTCAGCTCCACCTCGCAGTCCAGGCTTTCGCTCAGGGCGTCGGCGAGGACCTTGGCGGCCGGGGTGAGCTTGGCGGGGTCCTCGAAGGGCTCCACACCGAAGCGGATCTTGCCGCCGGGGCAGTCGGCGGACTCGGCCGCGTCCGAACTGCCGCCGCAGGCGGTCAGGGACAGCGCGGCGACAACGGCGAGCGAAGTGGCGAGGGTGAAAGGGCGGACGAGCACGGTGGACTCCGGGTTCGAGGGCAGCGCGAGGGAAGGAAGCGGGGGTGCAAGCAGTGGGGGGGTAGTGCGCCGTGACGGCTGTCGCCAACGTCTCAGGCACAGCCACCTCGGTCAACACTTGTATCGACAGGTTGCCAACTGTTCATCCGTGAGTCGGCAAGCAGTTGTCCGGTCCTCCCGGCCGAGGGGCCGGGAGGACCGGGAGGGACGGGAAAGTGGGCTCAGTGGTGACTGCGACCGGAGGTGTGACCGAGTTCGGCCGCGGTGCGGGTCACCTCGAAGAGCCGCTCACCCTCGCGGTTGATCCAGGTCGCCGTGAGGGTCGGCATGTCGAGCGTCGTGTCCGCGACCAGCTTGAGGAAGACGTGCGGCTCGACGGCGCTGTGCACCAGGTAGGGGCTGGGCACGTTGAGGCTCGGGATGGTGCTGTCGTGCATGGGGCTGACGATGAACTGCCACAGGTCGTAGCCGACGCGGGGGCCGTAGCTCAGGGCACGGGAGACGTGGATGTCCCCGCCGATCAGGAAGCAGCCCGGGATCTTCTCCGCGGCGATGAAGTCGTAGATCGCGTCACGCTCGTAGGAGTAGGTGGCCCAGTCGTCCTTCTCGGCGTTCTCCTTGTCGTCCCAGATCATCCCGGTGGCGATGGCCTTGAACGGGGCCGTGCTCCGGCTCAGCTGCTTACGGAGCCAGTCCCACTGCACCTTACCCAGACAGGTCACCTGGGTGCTGTCGGCCCAGCTCGGTGCGGTACGGCTGAACCAGCGCGGGTCCAGCAGGAAGACCTCGATCGGACCCCGGCGGAAAGATGTATAGACACCCTCGCCGTCCGTTCTCTCCTTGAGGATCTTCCCGTCCGCGGTCTGCCCGAAGGTGGGGTTGGCACGGTAGTTGACGAAGGCCGTGCGGTTCTGTCGTTTGCTCTTGTAGTCGCCGTGGAAGTCGTTGCCACCGAAGTCGTGGTCGTCCCATGTGGCCCAGATCGGCATGGAGGAGACCAGCCGGGAGATCTCCGGCTGCACCAGGAACGTACGGTGCTTCCGGCGGGCCACCTCCAGGTCGGCGCTGTCGACGTACGGGGTGTCACCGAGCATGACGAAGCTGTCGCAGCCCTCGTCCATGATCGCCGTCCAGACGTGGTCGGGGACCGACGGGCCGCACGAGCCCATCCCCATGGTGACCACACAGGGCCTGTCCGGGTCGGGCGAGGTGGTGAAGGACCCGGTCATCGGCGTGAAGCCGGCCGCTTCCCTGACCGGGGTGAGGGAGAACTCGTACGCCGTGTCGGGTGCCAGGCGCCGCAGTTGGGCGATCAGTGTGTTGTCGTTGCCGGGCTCGACGGCGGTGGTGACGGTGCGCCAGGGCCTGTTCCGCTTCCCGCCCAGCTCCCGGTAGGCGCAGTTCCAGCGGGAGTAGAGCGAGGGGTCGAGGCCGGGACGGGCCCAGATCCGGGCGCTGCCCGGCTCCGTGTGGCCGACCATCGGTCCGACCGGCTGCTCGGGCGGCATCGGCGTCGGCACCACGGTGGGAGCCGTGCCGGTGCGCACCGACGCGACGTAGCCGGCCAGCGCGGTGAAGAACGCCTCGCTGTCCGCCACCGCGTCGGCCGGCTGCACCACCGCGCCCGCGCTGTCGCGGATCTTGTCCACGGTCAGGCTGGTGACGAGGAACCGGCCCGCCCCGAACTGGCCCTCCAGCAGCGCCGGCGGGAATCCGGAGGCGGAACAGGCCATCAGGACCCGCATCCCGCTCCACCGCTGAACCGTCTCGTAGCTCACCCGCGGACTGGCGTTCCGGCCGGTGAACAGCCGGCCGTTGCTGACGCGCAGTCCCTTGACGAGCGGGTGGGCGGCGTCGACCGGGTGGATCGTGTCGTAGTCGGCGTCGGTGCGCACGGCGGACACACCACTGGGCAGGTAGGCCACCGCGGCGCCGTACTGGTCGGACTGTGCCAAATCCAGCACGACCCGGTGGCCGGCGACGAACCGGCGCAGCGAGTCGGTCTGGCCGGCGACGTAGTCGAGGTAGTCGTCGCTGTTGTTGGTGAAGGTGCCGAACGCGATCAGGTCGACCTGCTGCGGCTGTTCGTCGGCCGGCAGCGTCAGGTCGAGCGGTACCACCTCGAAGCCCGCGGTACGCAGCAGTTCGGCCAGGCCCAGGGCCTTGGTCCAGGGGTCCTCGTACTCCAGGACGGCGGCGCGCAGCGGGGCGGGGTCGTCCGCGGAGCGCGGCGCGGCGACGGCGGCCGGAGCCGGTCCGGCGACACCGGCCGTGAGAGCTGCGGCGACGCCGCCCGTCAGTATCTTCCGTCTGTCCAGGCCGTTGTCCGGCATGTGTGTCTCCTTCGGAAGGTGATCTCGGGTCCGCCCGGTGCGGGTACGGGGACCGGGCGGTGGGTGCCCGTTTCCGGGCCCGTGCCGCAGACGCTGACAGAGCGAGCGGCGGGCGGCAATAGCTTGTATCGACAAGTCATTCGGAGTTCATGCGGACCATTGACATGCTGTGCGATGTTCACCCGTGCCGGGGTGCACGCGTTCCGTGCGGGGAGGTCACGCGTTCCACGCCGGGCCGTCGCGGGTTCGAGCCGGCTCGGCCCAGTCCCGGCAGAACGGCCTGGCGCGGGGCGTCCGCTCCCCGGGCGGCCCGTACGGCGGCGTCGAGTTCCCCCAGCGAGTGAGCCCCTTCCACCAGCTCCGCGAAGGGGTGGGCGGCGTGACGGGCGGCGAGGAACGCGACGGCCGCATCGAGGTCTACGGGCCGGTAGTTGTGCACGCCGGTGACCGTGCGCAGCCCCCGCACCAGCCACTCGGGGTCGACGGGGACGGCGGCCGCGGGGGAGACCGAGCCGGCCAGCACGGCGGTCCCGCCGATGTCCAGGACGGACAGGCACAGCCGGACCGCGTCCGTGCTGCCCGACAGCTCCAGGGCGATGTCGGCCCGGCCCGGCGGTTCGCCGACGTCCAGCACCCGGGTGGCCCCGAACTCCCCGGCGCGCGCCCGCCGGGCCGGGGACGGATCGACGGCGGTCACGCGGGCGCCCCCGAGGGCGGCCATCGACACCGCGGTCAGACCGAGCATGCCCGCGCCGGTGACCAGCACCTCGCGGCCCTCCAGCGGGCCTGCGGCCGCGATGGCGGCGGCCACGGTGGCGGTCGCACAGGACGCCGGGGCGGCGACCGCGTCCGGCAGCCCCTCGGGTACGGCGACGATGGCGGTCCCCGGCAGCAGTACACAGTGGGTGGCGAACCCGCCCAGGAGGGGGGCCTGTTCGTCCAGCGGCTCGTGCCCGTACTTGCGCAGCTCCCGGCACTTCTGCGGATGACCGCGCAGGCAGCGCGGGCAGGTCCCGCAGGAGGCGGTGACCGACCACACCACCCGCCGCCCCGGCACAACCGGAGTGCCGTCGACGCACGACGGCGCCCCCGGGCCCACCGCCAGTACGGTGCCCACCTGTTCGTGCCCCAGCAGCGCCGGAACCGGGGACGCCCGCCTGCCGTTCACGGTGTGCAGATCGCTGCCGCACACCGTGGCAAGGTCGATGCGTACCAGCACCTCGCCTTCGCCCGGCGACGCGGGAGTGGTGGTGGTCACCAGCGTGAACGGCCGGTCGACCCCGTCCCAGCGGGCGTAGCGGACGTCGAGAAGTTCGTCGGACATGGTCCCAGGCATCGCGTCAACCCAATCCGTCACGGTTATTGCCAGTGCGTAGACAACCTGTATAGACAGCTTTCTGGGGCGGGAGCGAAACTCTGGATGAACAGAGGGTGCAATGCCTGTTCACCGACGACGCCCAGCTGGTCGCGACCGGTCCGCGTCCAGCCGTACGATCGGCCGAACCTCGCCTGACGGGCGGGCATTTCATTTCGAATCACCCGGAGTCGCACGAGGCGGCAGCGCCGGGCGGACCCGCACCGCCGGACGGCCGGGGCCGGGAGGATCGGCAGGACGACCTGTAGGGTCAAGTCCATGGCCGCAACCCCTCCTCTGCACCGGACCATCGCAGCCGAGCTCCGTCATCGAATTCGTTCCGGGAGCCTCGCGGTCGGCAGGTCGTTGCCGTCCGAGTCCCGGCTGTGCGAGGAGTTCTCGGCGTCGCGGGGACCGGTCCGCCAAGCTCTCGCGACCTTGCGGGACGAGGGGCTCATCGGTGGTGGGCAGGGCAGGCGTGCCGTGGTGCTGGACACTGTTCCCACCCAACCCTTCGAGTCGTTCCTGTCCTTCACCCGCCGTGCGGAACTGACCGGCTACTCCCCCGGTCAGAGACTGCAGGAGATCGCGTTGCGCCGCCCCGAACCGGAGATCGCCGCGGCCCTGCAGATCGGCCCGGACGATCTCGCGGTCCAGCTCGTCAGACTCCGGCTGCTCGACGGACGCCCCGCGATGCTGGAACGCATGACGTACGTCGAATCGCTGGGCCGCCCGCTGATCTCCGCGGACCTGGACGCCGGTTCCATCTACGCGCTGCTCACCGAGCAGGGAGTGGATCTGCACTCGGCCCGGCACACCTTCGACGCCGTACCGGCCAACGCCCTGGACGCGAAGCTGCTGGACGTCCCCGAGGGCTTCCCGCTGCTCAGGGAGCGGCGCCTGACGACGGACTCCCAGGGCGTCCCCGTCGAATGGTCGGAGGACCGCTACCGCTCGGACACCGCGACCGTGACGGTCACCAACACCCGCAGTTCCCGGACCGCCATGCTGTGAGCGCGGCGTCGGGCCCGGAGCGGTCAGCGCCAGGGGACCTCGTGCTGAGGTTTCCACGTCCATGAGGGCAGGCCGGGAACAGTGCCGGAGGGGCGTGGGACGCCTTGGATCGCGTCGTCCCAGTCGGAGACCTCCAGGATCAGGTCGGCGCGGGCGGCTTCGTCGAGGTCCTTGAGATCGATCGTCCAGGACTCACCGTGGTACAGGTCGTTGGTGATCCTGCTTCCCGCACCGGTCAGCGTCGCTTCGCCGCCCCGGTAGTCGAGCACCAGATGGGCCTCGGCCAGTCCGGCGAGAGCCGCCTCATCGCTGGTGATGCGCCACCGGCCACCGCCCAGGGAGGTGAGCTGCGGAGCGGCCGGAGCCGCGGGGAGCTGGTGGGCGCGGCCCGTGAAGGGCTTCCCGGCCCCAGCAGGTTTCCATCCGGCGGCCGGGGCCAGTCCCTCTGCGGGGAAGACCTCGGCGGTGATCATGCTGCCGGCCGGGCCGCTGAACCGCACGGCCGGCCGCATGCCGGTCACGTTCGCCCGGCCGGTGAGCACGAGGCGGTCGCGGCCGTCGAGCGGGGCGACCACCGCGCTCAGCGACTCGGCCTCGGTGAGCACGATGATCCTGGCGGACGGGTCCGTGGCACCGGCCTTGCGCACCAGCAGCGAGGTGCGCTGCCCGGCCGGTACGGTCGCGATGCGCTCGTTCCCGGTCACGGTCTGGCCGACCGTCCCCAGTTCCTCGGTGATGACGGTGGCGCTGTCGAAGGCGAGTGCGCGGTCCGTCCAGTCCGGGGCCCAGTAGACCCAGGTGGGGACGGAGTCACCGGCGAGCTTCGCCAGTGGTTCGAGCGTGGCCCAGCGCAGGTCGACGCCGTTCAGGTCGGTCATGACGGGGAAGAAGTTGTAGCGGCCCTCCGGCATCGTCAGCGCGGTGGCGGGCAACGTGACCGTGCCACCGGCTGTGTTCACGCGGATCTGCACGTCGGACCTGGCAGGCAGCGTGACGTTGCGCTGGGTGTTGTTGACGAAGGCGAAGCCGCGGCCCTCCGCGTCGAAGCGGCCGATGTAGCGCAGCCTGCGGGTCTGCGCCGGGTCCATGATCTGTCCGGGGTCGCGGGTGATCCGCGTGCCGATGAGTTCCTCGGCGCAGGTGGTGACGAAGGTGTGGAGGCGTCGGTAGTGCCGGTAGGAGTCCCGGATCCGGCCGAACTCGCCCAGCGGGGCCTGGAAGTCGTAGGTGAGCGGCCAGTCCCCGCTCAGGCCCGGCATCTGGGTGCCCCCGTGGAACATGTAGTAGCCCAGGTAGTTCGCACCCCGCCCCACGCTGTCGTAGGCGTGCGCCACTACGTACGCGCGCTCGACGAGGAAGCGGTCGTTGCCCCGCATCGGGCTGCCGGTGCCCAGCTCGCAGAATCCGCGGGGGTAGTCGAGCGTGTCATAGGTCGACCCGCCGATGTCGGTGTTGGCGGTCCACTCGTCGGTGCCGTAGATGAACCCGGACGTGGCCGAGGTGCCGGCGCCCCGCTCCCATCCCCGGTAGGTGTAGGCGCCCTGGAGGGGAATCGCGGTGTCCTTGTCGAACCGGGAGTTGGCGGTGACGGTGTAATAGGGCGCCACCATCCCGTGGGCGGTGCACATCCGGCGCAGGGTGGTGATGTGTGCCGGGTCGCCGTCGGCGAACTCGTTCTCCAGCTGGATGCCGACGATGGGCCCGCCGTCCTTCGCCCACATTCCGTCGAGCTCAGCGGCGATCCGGGCGAAGTACGCGTCGACCCTGGCCAGGTAACGCGCGTCATCGGTGCGTGAACCGGGCAGGGCGAAGGAGGGGATCCCGCCGTCCGTGGTCTCGGCGTTGATGAACGGGCCCACCCGGAGCCAGACCAGCATGCCCTGCCGCTGAGCGGCGGCCACGAACGCCCGCAGGTTCCTGCGTCCCGTCCAGTCGAAGGTGCCTTCGGTCTGCTCGTGGTGGTTCCAGAACACGTAGGTGGCCACGATGCCCACTCCGGCGGCCCGCATCTTGCCCAGCTCCCGCTCCCAGAGCCCGGCGGGATGGCGGACGTAGTGGAACTCACCGCTCACCGGGTACCAGGGCACACCGTCGCGGGACCAGCCGTTGCGCGTCACGCCGTAGGTGATCCCGCCCGCGACGCCACCGGCGTTGGCGAGTGGCGTGTCGGGGCGCGACTCGGTGGCGGTGGCGTCCAGCCGGTAGGGCGCGGGCGTGGCCGTCCACCACTGGGACGGGTGGCCGGTGTCGGAGCGGATCTCGATCGCGGCGCCGGCCGTGGCCGCGGACTCCGCGACCGAGAGGAGCTTCCCGCCGGCTCTGCCGACGATCTTCACCCGGCCCTGCCCGGCGTCGGTCAGCTTCCACCGCTGGTTGGCGCCGCCGTTGGCGCTCCACTGGATGACCCGTGCGCCGTCGTCGGTCCGGCCGCCCGACACATCGAGCACCTTGCCCGAGTTCATCGAGGCGATCGTCACCCAGCCGTCACCCTCGTCGACCGCGGTCCATTGCTGGTTGGAGGCTCCGGTGGCCGTCCACTGGATGACCGCCGCGCCGTCGTCCGGTGTGCTGCCGTAGACATCGAGCACGCAGCCGCTGTGCACGTTGGTGAAGGTCAGCGGGGCTCCGGCCACCCGGTCCGCCGCGTACGCCCGTGCGGGCGGGATCAGGCCGCTGAGCACCGGACCGGCGGCGAGGGCCACCGCCCCGGCCCCGAGCATCCGTAGCACGCTGCGGCGGGTCGGTCCGGCGCCCGCGTCGCTCCTCGGGTTGTCCATGTCGGCTCCTGTTGTCATTGCTTCGTCGACGCGTGTGCGCGGGTGGAGTCGGTGCCGTCTAGGGGGTGCGCGGCGGTGCCACCGGTGTCCGGGCCGAGCGCCTTGGCGCAGGCGGGCGAGGCGGTGGTGACCGTACGCACGGAGGTCGTGGTTCCCGGTGCCGGGCAGACGTTCTCCGCCTCTGCGGCGAAGGCCGTGTTGCGGTCGAGACGGGCGGCGTCCCAGCCGCTGGTGCGCGCATCAGTTGAGAACGTAAACATTCCCGAGTACGACGCGACGTGCAGGTTGGGTGTGCGTGTGGGATTCAGTCCAGCACGCCGCCCAACTGGCGTCAATATCTGTGCAGTTATGTTGCACCCTGTGGGAATCAACCCCCGCCGACAGGCATGACGGACCGACCCGGCCGGCCCTTCGCGGTGGGGGAGGGAAGCCCGCACCCTCCCCCACCCACCGACCCCTCGGTCGTTCGAGCCCCGGAAGCTTGCCAACTTCGAGTGTTCACGTAAACATAGCTGTCGACGGGCTCGCCCGGCCACGCGACAGCGCACCTCACCTCAGCACAGGAGCACTCGTACATGCCCCTTCTTCAGATCGACGACGGCGGCTTCACCCTCGACGGCGAACCGTTCCGGCTCCTGTCCGGCGGGCTGCACTACTTCCGTGTGCACCCCGGCCAGTGGGCCGACCGGCTGCGCAAGGCCCGGCTCATGGGTCTCAACACCGTCGAGACCTACGTGCCCTGGAACCTCCACCAGCCGCGGCCCGGCGAGTTCAGGACGGACGACGGACTGGACATAGCCCGCTTCCTCGACCTCGCCGCGGCCGAAGGACTGCACGTACTGCTGCGGCCCGGACCGTACATCTGCGCCGAATGGGAGGGGGGCGGCCTGCCGTCCTGGCTGCTGGCGGACCCCGGCATCCGGCTGCGGACCCGCGACCCGCGCTTCCTCGCCGCCGTCGACGACTACTTCGACCGGCTCCTGACCCCGTTGACGCCCTACCTGGCCACCCGGGGAGGCCCGGTGCTCGCCGTCCAGGTGGAGAACGAGTACGGGGCGTTCGGCGACGACAGCGCCTACCTGGAGCACATCGCGGACTCGCTGCGCCGCTGCGGCGTGGACGTACCGCTGTTCACGTGCGACCAGCCCGACGACCTGGCGCGTGGCAGCCTGCCCGGAGTCCTCGCCACGGCGAACTTCGGCAGCCGCTCGGCGCAGGGCATGGCCGAACTGCGCGCCCAGCAGCCGACAGGGCCACTGATGTGCACCGAGTTCTGGATCGGCTGGTTCGACCGCTGGGGAAGCCGCCACGTGATCCGGAACCCCGGCGACGCGGCCCGCGAACTGGACGAACTGCTGGCCACCGGCGCTTCCGTCAACTTCTACATGTTCCACGGCGGCACGAACTTCGGTTTCACCAACGGCGCCAACGACAAACACACCTACCGCCCCACCGTCACGTCGTACGACTACGACGCCCCGCTCGACGAGGCCGGCGACCCGACCGAGAAGTTCACCGCCTTCCGCGACGTGATCGCCAAGTACGCGCCGGTCCCGGCCGAGCCCGTCCCGCCGCGCGGTCCCAGGCTGGCGCCGAGGACCGTCGCACTCACCGGCAGCGCCGGACTGCTGGAGTGCGCCGAGGCGCTCGGCACAGCCGTCGCCGCACCGCGGCCGCTGACCATGGAGCAGCTGGGCCAGGACTTCGGCTTCGTCCTGTACGAGACGGCCCTGGTGTCCGCGGGGCCCGCCCTGCTGGAGGTGGAGCAGGTCCGGGACCGCGCCCAGTTCTTCG
The DNA here is from genome assembly GCF_041435055.1 of Streptomyces sp. NBC_00341. NCBI lineage: Bacteria > Bacillati > Actinomycetota > Actinomycetes > Kitasatosporales > Streptomycetaceae > Streptomyces > Streptomyces sp. NBC_00341. The sequence goes on from NZ_CP108002.1 coordinate 795,937, forward strand.
TCGACGGGGTCCCGGCCGGCGTGCTGGAACGGGAGAGTCACGAGCACGCCCTGACGGTCACCGCTCCCCGCGCGGGCGCCGTCCTCAGCGTGCTGGTGGAGAACCAGGGACGGGTCAACTACGGGCCGGGCATCCACGACCGCAAGGGCCTGCTGGGCAAGGTCCTGCTGGACGGCGACGACGTCACCGGGTGGACCAGCCGGCCGCTCCCCCTCACCGATCAAGGCGCACTGCCGTTCACGGCGGGACCGGTGCCGGCCGGCCCCGCGTTCCACCGGGGCACCTTCGAGCTCGACGCACCCGCGGACACCTTCCTGCACCTCGACGGCTGGACGAAGGGCAGCGTGTGGATCAACGGATTCGCGCTGGGGCGGTACTGGTCGCGCGGCCCGCAGAACTCCCTCTACGTCCCGGCGCCGGTCCTGCGCACCGGCGCCAACGAGATCGTCGTGCTGGAGCTGCACGCCGGTCACCGCGCCCGCACCGTCGAACTCCGGGAGAGCGCCGACCTCGGCCCCACCGACGAGTAGCTCCGGCAGCGGGCGTGGACGAGCCGGGCTCCGGACCTCGGAGCCCGGCTCATCGCGTGTCAGCCGTGCCGCGACTGCCGGCTCGCTCCCCGGCCGTGGGCCCGCTGGACGGCCGCCGCGCCGGGCAGCGACCAGGACTGGTTGCTGCCGGTCGTGGGCCGGTAGACGCCGACGGGCGCCCCGTCATCCGTCGAGGCGTTCGTGACGTCGAGCAGTTCTCCGGTGGCGCGGTTGACCAGGGTGCTGTGGCCGTCACCCGTGGTGGAGCGGATCCACTGCTGCGCCGTGGACGGTCCGGGCGGCGCGACGGTCAGGGCGCCGTCCGACGCGGAAAGCGCCTTGCCCGTCCCGGTGTTGGTGATCCGGTAGGCGGCGGTGTTGCCCCAGTCGTCGGCGGACAGCTTCGTGAAGGTCCACTGCTGTGCGCTGTCGGCCGGTGCGGAGGTGCGCTGCACGACGGTGCCGGCGCCGTCCGCGGTGGCGAGGGCCTTGCCGCTGTTGTCGTTGACCAGCAGGCGCGGCGCTCCGGTGGGGGCGGTGGTCGCCGCCGTGTTCACACCGCTGACCGTGGGGAGGACGAACGTGGTGACGGAGCCGGGGCCCACGACCGCCTTGAGCGCGCGACCCGCCACGGCCGCGTCCTCGTCGCGCCGCAGGTCCTTCGTGGCGTCGGTCGTCCAGCGTTCGACGGGTCCGTCGGCGGCGGTCGCGAAGCCGTCCAGGTCCAGGGTGACTTCGCGTTCCTCATCGGTGGTGTTGGTGTGGACGACGACCACACCGCCGTCGGGCCTGACCGCGGCCAGGGTCTGCGGGTCGTCGGTGTTCATGATCCGTGCGCCGGGGCGGACGAAGCGGCTGTAGTTCGCCATGGCCCAGTACTTCTTGTTCTTGCGCAGCGGCTCGGTCGCCGCGTCGTCGGGGGTGAAGTCCGTCTGGATCAGGCCCCAGTTGGAGTTCTCGTGGGCCGGCGTCATGTTCTCGTAGTCCTCGACCGCCTGCCACAGGACCCAGGCGCGCGGCTCCAGTTCGCGCACGTCGTCGTTGATACGCCGGGCGAGGTCGAGCGCGGGACTCATGGACGTGAAGCTCTGCGGGACACTGCCGCCGACGTCCACCTCCGACATCCACAGCGGTGTGGCCGCGCCCTTGGCGATGTCCCGCGCCCCGGTGCGGCCGTTCGTCCCGTACGTGTGCGTGTTGAGCCGGTCCACCGTGTCGCGGACGTCGGGGCCGTACGCCTCCCAGTCCGACCGGAACCTGTCCGGGTCGGTCTCGTCCATGGCGGCGATCGGGGTCGTGACGCCCTTGGCGTCGAGTGCGGCGCGCAGGGTGGTGATCATGCGGGCCTGGGAGGCCGGGTCCCAGTGCGAGCCCTCCTGGCGGCCGCCGCTGTGCCAGTAGTCGGTGTCGGGTTCGTTGACCGGTGAGAGGGAGTCGAAGGTGACGCCGGTGGCGGACTGGGCCCGCTGGAGCGAGCCGGTGAGGTAACCGGCGAACCGGTCGTACTGGTCGGAGCGGAGGTTGTCCTCCCAGCCGTTGGCCGCGCCGGAGGTGAGTCCGCTGTTGGTCATGAAGTACGGGGCGGAGTTGGAGAACGCCTCGAAGGTGGTGGCGCCGCGCTCCTTGGCGGCCGAGAGCCACCACTGCTGGTTCGCGTCGGCGGAGGCGTTCCAGTGATCGGCCCGGTCCGGGTCCCACCAGTCGGGGGCCTCGGGTCCGGGCCGGTTCCAGTAGCCGGGGACGTCGGCACCGGGCCGCATGTAGGGGGTGGTCTCGGGGCTGTCGCCGCCGCCGATGTTGTAGCGGGCGATGGTGAAGCCGAGGCCGTCCGCGCCGTAGAGGTCGTCGGCCAGCCGGTTGCGCTGGGCGTCGGGCCATCCGCCGGTGACATGGGCGAACCAGGCCAGCGCGGTGCCCCAGCCCTGGAAGGACGGCTGCTGGTAGCTGGGGTCGAGGCGGATCGTGAGCGCCGCGGCCGACGGCTCCGCGGCGCTCGCCGGCGCGGGGGCCGGCCCGGCGGCCGTGAGCGCGGTCACCGCGAGGGCCGTGGCGACGCCCAGAGCGGTGGTGGTCCTTCCGGGCGTGCGGGAGGAACCGGACCGGGGCCCTGAGGGCGCCGGCCGGGTGCGGGTGGGAAACACGAAGTGCTCCTTGGGGGCTCGGAGGCTGAGCTGTGGGGAGGGGCGGGGGGCACCGCCGGTCCCGCGGCGCGCGGCACTGCGGGACCGGCGGTACTGCGCCCGGTGGCGCTGCGGGACCGGTCGGTCAGGCCGCCGCGCGCTCCCACTTCTGGTTGTCGCCCGAGTTGCAGGTCCACTGGTCGAGAGCGGTGCCGTCGGACCGGGACTGGTTCACGACGTCGAGGCACTTTCCGCTGTGCCGGGCGACGAGTTCGACGGAGCCGGCCACGTCCGTCGTCCGCGCCTTCCACTGCTGGGAGGCGGATCCGTCGCAGGTGTTCTGCACCGCGTAGGCCCCGTCCGCCGTCGACGCACCGGCGATGTCGAGGCACTTCCCGCTGTGCCGGGCCATGATCTGGACGTAGCCGGTGCCCAGGTCCTTCAGCCAGAAGTCCTGGTTGACGCCCGCGCCGCATCCCCACTGGATCAGTTGGGCACCGTCCGCCGAGTCGTAGTTCGACACGTCGGCGCACTTGCCGCTCTGGTACCCGGTCAGCGTCTCCCAGGTGACGTCCATACCGCCCACGGTCCCGGCGGCGGTGTCGACGGTGACCTGCGGGGAGTAGTCCATCGTCATGCTGGTGCTACTGGGGAACGTCAGCGGCAGCCAGACGTACTGGGAGTCGGAGACCGTGCCGCCCATGGCGTTGCCCCAGCGGTCCCCCATGTAGAGGTATCCGGTGCCCTCGGTGCCCTGCACCGGCAGGACGTACGCGGTCTGGCTCCGGTAGGCCGTGGCGTCGCCCACGTCCTTCAGATCGCTCCACGAGCCGGTGATGCTGGTGGCGGTGGCGTACTTCTGCTGGTTCGGGGACCAGCCGGTGGCGCCGGAGGTGAGGAGGAAGTAGACGCCGTCGCGCTCGAACATGGCGGGGGCCTCACGCGACTGCCCCGCCCAGAGCTTCTGGACCTGGGACTCGACCGCCGTGTAGTCCGCGGTCAGCCGGTACACGTGCAGGTCCGCGTTCTCGTTGGCGGCCGAGATCATGTAGCCGGTGCCGTCCTTGTCGACGAAGGTCGTGATGTCCCGTGACATGTTGCCCAGCGGCCGGAAGCTGCCGCGCCAGGTGTAGTCGCCGTCCACCGTGGAGGACACCGCGACCGCGGCTCGGGCCTCGCCGTAGTCGGAGGCGTTCTCCTTGTGCATCCACATCACGAACTGCTTGGTGGTGCTGTTGTAGACGACTTTGGGGCGCTCGATGTTGGCCTGGTCCAGTTCCGGGTCCGAGGCCTCCGTCAGGACGTTCTTGCGGAACTCCCAGTTCTTGAGGTCGGTCGAGCGGTAGGCGGAGACGTACCGGAAGGTGTTGTCGGCGTTGCGGTTCTCGCCGAACCAGTAGTAGTACGCGCCGACCTTGAGTACGCCACCGCCGTGGGCGTGCACCGGACTGTTGTCCGATCCGGTGAACTGCGTCCCGTTGGTGATGGTCACCGCGGCGGCGTGGGCGGTGCCCACGGAGCTGAGCAGAGAGAGGAGAAGGGCGGCGAGGGCGGCGAACAGAGCCGCCCTTCCGGGGATCTTGTGTCGCATGTCGCGATACCTCGTGGTGTTCGTCGGACCGGGCGCTCCGCGCGGTCTGCGAGATCTCGGACCGCGTGGGGCCCGGAGCGTGGGGGAGTCCGAAGGGCCGGCCGGTGGGGAGTTGTGGCCTGCCGATCAGGACCGTGCACGATCACCGGCCTACGCAATGTTTTCGTAAACACGATGTGTCCGGAAGTGTGTGAGGGCCGCGGGATACTGTCAAGGAGTCGGGCAGAGAAGGGCCAGGTTTTTGACCCGGCGGTGTGTTTGCGTCAACATTGCAGAGCGGGAGCACACCAGGTGCGCACTCGCGATGGGCCTCGAGAGAAGGCGGTCGGCTGTGGCGGAGAAGGCGACGAGAGCACCCCGCTCGCGCACGCCCCGGAAGTGGCCCTCGATGGCCGAGGTCGCGGCGAAGGCGGGGGTGTCCTCCCAGACCGTCTCGCGCGTGGCCAACAACCACGACAACGTGGACGCCACGACGCGCGCCAAGGTCCTCGACGCCATGCAGGCACTCGGATACCGCCCGAACGCGGCGGCTCGTGCGCTGGTCACGGGCAAGTTCGGGGCGCTGGGCGTGGTCAGCTTCGACGTCGGCGCGCACGGGAACGCCCGGACGCTCGCCGCCATCGCGGACGCGGCACGCGAGGCCGGCTTCTCCGTCAACTTCATGGGAATCCGCGCACAGACCGAAGCCGCCGTGCAGCAGGCCTTCCGCCACCTGATGCTCCAGTCCGTCGACGGGATCGTGCTGATCGAGTCGCAGATGCTCGACACACCGTCGCTGCGCCTGCCGCCGACCATGCCGATCGTCGTCGCGGACGGCGACACCGGGCACCGCTACCCCCATGTCGACTTCGACCAGGCCCGCGGCACCCGGAGCGTGGTGGCCCACCTGCTGGAGATGGGCCATCGCACGGTGCACCACGTCAGCGGCCCGCGGGACTCCTTCGCCGCCCGGCGGCGCGCGGAGACCTGGGAGCGCACCGTCGTCGCGGCCGGTGCCCCCCTGCACCCCGCCCTGTACGGGGACTGGAGCGCCGAGTCCGGCTACCTGGCCGGCCGGACGCTGGCGAAGATCCCCGATGTCACGGCCGTGTTCGCGGCCAACGACCAGATGGCACTGGGGGTGCTGCGCGCCATGCACGAGGCCGGGCGCAAGGTGCCGGAGGAGGTCAGCGTGGCCGGCTTCGACGACGTCCCAGAGGCCCGGTTCTTCGAGCCGCCGCTGACCACGGTCCACCAGGACTTCGACGTGGTGGGGCGGCATTGCGTGACCCTGCTCCTGGAGCAGATCGAGCGCCGCGCGGGCGGCCCGCACCGGCTCGCCGTCGAACCCACTCTCGTGGTCCGGGCCAGCACCGCGCCGCCGCCCGCCTGACCGGCGCACGGCCCCGCAACGGCCCGCCCGCGCATGCGCGGGCGGGCCGCACTCCGTCGCGCCCCTGAGCCCCGGCCCCGCTCACGGCGGCGACATGAACAGGGTCCGGGCTCACGGCTCCGCGCACCCCCTCGCATACCGGCGCCGCACCCCTCGTCCGGATCCGGTGTGCCGGGCGCTCGCCCATCGCCCGGCACGCCCCGCGGCACGGCCAAGCCCTCGGCTTTCGCCCAATTCCCCTTTGTTCGCTACCGCACCGTGCTTGACGCCCGTCTCGGGGTGGTGCCACCATCAGCTATCGATGATTACGTAAACATGGTTCATCGGCCCAGTCTTCTCCCGGCCCGTCGGCCCTGAGGTTCCCCCTCCCCCGCCCCGTTCCCGACCGGTCGCTCAACGACGCAAGGAACCACCATGACGCTCCTGTCGACGTCCGCCCAGGCAGTCCGGCCACCCCGGCCGAGGCGGCGCCGCCCTCTCGGGCGGTACGGCCTGACCGGATGGGGATTCGCCGGACCGTTCGTCGCGGTCTTCGCACTCGTCTTCCTCGCGCCGATCGGATACGCCGCCTATCTGAGCCTCTTCCGGGACCGGATGATCGGCGGCAGGTCGTTCGTGGGCATGGACAACTACCAACAGGCACTGACCGACCCGCAGTTCTGGGAGGGGCTGGAGCGTGTCGGCCTCTTCCTGGCCGTCCAGGTGCCGATCATGCTGGGCATCGCCCTGCTGGTCGCCCTGGCGATCGACAGCGGCAGGCTGTACGGGAGGTCGTTCTTCCGCGTCGCCGTCTTCCTGCCCTACGCAGTACCTGCCGTCGTCGCCAGCCTCATGTGGGGCTTCATCTACGGCACGCAGTTCGGGCTGGTCGGCAACATCAACGACACCTTCGGCCTGTCACTGCCCGACCCGCTCTCCCCCTCACTGGTGCTGGCCTCGATCGGCAACATCGTGACCTGGGAGTTCGTCGGCTACAACATGCTGATCTTCTACTCGGCCCTCAGGGTCGTGCCTCGCTCGCTCTACGAGGCCGCGGCCATCGACGGAGCCGGCGAATGGCGGATCATCTCCGCGGTCAAACTCCCCGCGATCCGAGGGGCCCTGGTGATCGCCACGATCTTCTCCGTCATCGGCAGCTTCCAGCTGTTCAACGAGCCCAGCATCCTGCAGAAGCTCGCGCCCAACGCGATCACCAACGACTTCACCCCGAACCTCTACACGTACTCGCTGTCCTTCGCCGGACAGCAGCACAACTACGCCGCGACCGTGGCCATCGTGATGGGCGTGATCACCGCGATCATCGCCTACGCGGTCCAGCTGCGCGGCATGCGGAAGGGCTGACCCATGACCACCTCCTTCACCACCGACTCAACCGGGTCCTCCCCTTCCTCACCCGGACACCGCGCCTCCCGTACGACGCCGCCGGCCACCGCCCGTCCCCGTACCGGCGGCTCCGCACGGAAGTCCCGGCGGCCTCCGCACACGCCGCTCAACCCACGCCCCAGCATCCCGCTGACCCTGGTCACCGGCGTCGTCGTCCTCTACACACTGGCCCCGCTGCTGTGGCTCGTCATCAACGCCACGAAGAGCCAGCGGGGGCTCTTCGACTCGTTCGGCCTCTGGTTCGCCGACGACTTCAACCTCTGGGACAACATCACCCGGACGCTCACCTACGACGACGGCGCCTTCGTCCGCTGGTTCCTCAACACGCTGCTGTACGTCACGGTCGGAGCCGGGGGCGCCACCGTCCTGGCCGTTCTCGGCGGCTACGCCCTGGCGAAGTACGACTTCCCCGGCCGGCGCGCCGTGTTCGCCGTGGTCATCGGCGCGGTGGCGGTCCCGGGTACGGCTCTCGCCGTCCCCACCTTCCTGATGTTCAGCAACATGGGCCTGACGAACACCCCCTGGGCCGTGATCATCCCGTCCCTGATCTCGCCCTTCGGGCTCTACCTCATGTGGGTCTTCGCCTTGGAGGCCGTCCCCGCCGGGCTGCTGGAGGCCGCGCGGATCGACGGATCCAGTGAGCTGCGCACCTTCTTCACGATCGCGCTGCCCCTGCTGATGCCGGGGACCATCACCGTCCTGCTGTTCTCGATGGTCGCGACGTGGAACAACTACTTCCTGCCGCTGATCATGATCAAGGACCCCGACTGGTATCCGCTGACCCTCGGCCTCAACGCCTGGAACGCCCAGGCCCAGACGGCGGGCGGCGAAGCCGTCTTCGACCTCATCATCACCGGCTCCCTGCTGACGATCGTGCCGATCGTGGCGGCCTTCCTGCTGCTCCAGCGCTACTGGCAGTCCGGACTGGCCGCGGGCAGCGTCAAGGAATGACGCCGCCTCCCGTTCCTCCCCGCCCCTCCTCTCCGCCGCATCACCGACCAGGAGCACATCCCATGAGAACGCACTCCACCCGCAGGCTGCTCGGCGCGCTCGCCGTCGCCTCCGCTCTCGCGCTGACCGCCACGGCCTGCGGCGACTCGGACTCCGACGCGGCAGACAGCTCGCCCAAGGACGTCAAGGCAGCGCTCGAGAAGGGCGGGAAGGTGACCGTGTGGGCCTGGGAGCCCACGCTCAAGAAGGTGGCGGCGGACTTCGAGAAGAAGTACCCCGAAGTCGACGTCGAACTGGTCAACGCGGGCACCGGCGACAAGCAGTACACGGCTCTGCAGAACGCGATGGCCGCCGGTTCCGGTGCCCCCGACGTCGCCCAGGTCGAGTACTACGCCCTCGGCCAGTTCGCCATCGCCAAGTCCGTCGAGGACCTGGCTCCCTACGGCGCGAAGAAGTACGACAAGACCTTCACGCCCGGCCCGTGGAACGCGGTCACGCAGGACAAGGCGGTCTACGCCCTGCCCATGGACTCCGGCCCCATGGCCTTCTTCTACAACAAGAAGGTCTTCGACAAGCACGGCGTCAAGGTGCCGACCACCTGGGACGAGTACGTCGAGGCGGCCCGCACCCTCCACAAGGCCGACCCCAAGATCTTCATCACCAATGACACCGGGGACGCCGGAGCCACCACCAGCCTCATCTGGCAGGCCGGCGGACGCCCCTACAAGGCCGACGGCACGAACGTGGGCGTCGCCTTCGACGACGCGGGCACCAAGAAGTACACCGCGACCTGGCAGAAGCTCCTCGACGAGAAGCTGGTCGCGCCGATCAGCTCGTGGAGCGACGCCTGGTACAAGGGCCTGGCCGACGGCTCCCTGGCCACCCTCTCCATCGGCGCCTGGATGCCGGCCAACCTCACCTCCGGAGTCCCGGCGGCCTCCGGCGACTGGCGGGTCGCACCGCTGCCGCAGTGGACGAAGGGCGACCGGACAAGCGCGGAGAACGGCGGCAGCTCGCTGGCCGTGCCGAAGGCCGCGAAGAACAAGGAACTCGCTTACGCCTTCACCCAGTTCGCGACCACCGGCGCCGGTGCGAGCAGCCGCGTCGCCGAGGGCGCCTTCCCGGCCACCCGCGCCGACCTGGAGTCGAAGGCGTTCCTCGACACCCCGTTCCCCTACTTCGGCGGGCAGAAGGCCAACCAGGTGTTCGCCGAGTCGGCCCGTAACGTCGGTGCGGACTGGTCCTACCTGCCCTACCAGGTCTACGCGAACTCCGTCTTCAACGACACCGCGGGCAAGGCGTACGTCTCCTCCACCACGCTCTCCGACGGACTGAAGGCCTGGCAGGACGCGAGCGTCAAGTACGGCAAGGACCAGGGCTTCACCCTCGACTAGTCCGGCCGCCGATTCCGGCTGCCTGTTTCCTCCGCGCTCTCGGAACGCCTGGGCGTGCCATCGGCATCGATGGCATGCTCAGGCGAACTGAGAGCTTTTTCCTGCCTGTTCACAGATTCGGCCAGTGAACATCACAGGCGTATTTCAACCCGTCCCGCCTCTTGACGCCGAGGTCAACGCGTTATGTTATGCAGTTAAACGTTTGAATGTGTTTGATTTCGACGATTCCGGTTCCCTCCCGAGGCACCCTCAGCTCGCAGCCTCTTTCTCTCTCGAACCGGCCTCCGCGCTTCTGTGCAGCGGCGGCCGCTGTCAGCACAAAGGAGCCCCTGATGTTCCGTTCCACCTCCAGCCGCGCGGCCGCCGCCACCGGTCTCCTCCTGACCCTCGGCCTCACCTCCGCGTGTTCCTCTGGCAAGGAGGCCACCACCGACGACCAGGGCGGCGGCAAGGTCAAGGGCGCCATCTCGCTCACGTATCTGCAGAAGCAGGGTGACCAGGAGTACTTCATCGGCGAGGCCGCGGGCGCGAAGGCGAAGGCGAAGGAACTCGGCATCGGCCTCAAGGTGGTCAACCTGGGCAACGACGCCAACAAGACGGTCAGTGAAGTGCAGTCGGCGATCGCGCAGAAGACGAGCGGCGTCATCATCGTCGTTCCGGACCCGGCCGTCGGCCCACAGGTCGTACAGACCACGAAGGAGGGCAAGGTCGCGCTGCTGACCTCCGACGACCAGATCTGCGCCACGGGACCCGACCCGGCCAAGTGCGGCAAGGACGATCTCGTCCCGCGGATCGGGTTCAGCGGCGCCCAGATGGGCGGGGAGGTCGGCAAGCGCGCCGCCGCCGAGTACAAGAAGGCCGGCTGGAAGGCCGCGGACACCCGCATCATCTCGGCCTGGAAGCAGGACGTGACCGTCTGCGGCGACCGGGTGGCAGGGGCCAAGAAGGCGTTCCAGGCCGCCGTTCCCGATGTGAAGACCATCAACGTCCCCACCGACAACACCCCCACCGGCGCACAGGACAAGATCGCCGCGACGATCACCGCGAACTCCAAGGTGAAGCACTGGGTCGTCTGGGGCTGCAACGACGAGAACGTCATGGGCGGCGTCACCGCGCTCGCCAACGCGGACGTCAGCCCGGACAACGTTATCGGTGTCGGGCTCGGCGCCTATCTCGCCTGCAAGGAGTGGGAGTCCGACAAGCCGACCGGCATGAAGGCGGCCCTCTTCATCAACGGCAAGGACGTCGGCGCCCTGGCCGTCCAGACCATGTACGACAAGCTCAAGAAGGACAAGAAGTTCCCCGCCGAGGCCTTCGCCCCCACCACCATGGTCGACCACACCTCGTGGAAGGGCGCCGGAGTCACCTGCAGCTGAGTGCTCCCGGCGGGCGGCCGCGACACGCCGCCGCCCGCCGGTGACCCCACCGCGCTTCCGACCTTGCCTGCACCACGCCATCGAGGTGAACCGACCCATGACCCCAGAGCAACACCCGGCCGCCGCACCAGAACCCCCCGGCGGCCCGGCGGCGCCGCACCCCACCCCCGTCGCCGTGTCGGGCCTCACCAAGCGCTTCGGCCCCGTGCAGGCGCTCGGCGGCGTCACACTCGACTTCCCGGCCGGACAGATCACCGCGCTGATGGGCGAGAACGGCGCCGGCAAATCCACACTGCTGAAGATCCTCACCGGTGACCACCAGCCCACCGAGGGGGGCGTGGTCATGAACGGGGAGCAGATCACCCTCGACTCCCCCGCCCGCGCACGGGCCGCCGGTATCCGGATCATCCCGCAGGAACCCGAGATCATCCCCCACATATCCGTGGCGGAGAACGTGTACGCCGGCGCCCTCCCCCGCAAGCGCGGACGGGTGCTCGACCGGGCCGAACTCAACCGGCGCATCAGGGCCGACCTGGACCGGCTGGGCTTCGCCCACGTCCTGGACCCCACCCTGCTCGGCTCCCAGCTCACACCCGCCCAACGCCAGTTGGTCGAGATCATGCGCGCCCTGACCGGTGCCACGACCGCGCGGCTGATCGCCTTTGACGAACCGACATCGTCGCTGTCGGAGCACGAGGTGGACGCCCTGTTCACGCTCATCCGGCGGCTGCGCGACGAGGGCATCGCCATCGTCTACGTCTCGCACCGCATGCAGGAGATCTTCCAGCTCGCCGACCGCATCGCCGTCCTTCGCGACGGCAGCCTCGTCGGCGTCCAGGACGCGGGCGCCACGAACGAGGGCGAGCTCGTGCGCCAGATGGTCGGCCGCGACCTGTCCGCCGCGTTCGTACGCCCGCACATCGCGACCGACCGCCTGGTCCTGGACGTCCAGCACCTCACCACCGACGACGTCACCGACATCTCGCTCCAGGTGCACGCGGGCGAGGTCGTCGGCCTCGCCGGCCTGATCGGAGCGGGCCGCTCCGAACTCGCCCTCGCGCTCGCGGGCGACCTGCCCGTCCGGGAGGGCACGGTCACCCTCGACGGCACGCCGCTGCGCAGCGGCCGGCCGGGCGACGTCATCAGCGCGGGGCTCGGGCTGGCGCCCGAGGAACGCAAGGCCCAGGCCCTGTTCCTGCAGCAGTCCATCAAGGACAACACCTCACTCGTGGTGCTGGACCGATTGCGGCGCTTCCGCTTCGTCCGGCGTACGGCCGAACGCCGCCTCGCGCAGGAGTACACCGACCGGCTCCGGGTCCGGGCCCCGTCGATCGATCACGAGGTGCGCAAACTGTCGGGCGGCAACCAACAGAAGGTGGTCCTGGCCCGCTGGCTGGCCCGCAAGCCGAAGGTGCTGGTCCTCGACGAGCCGACCCGCGGCATCGACGTCGGGGCCAAGGCGGAGATCTACCAGATCATCGCCGACCTGGCGGCCGAGGGGGTCGCGTTGCTGGTCATCTCCTCCGAGCTCCCCGAACTCCTCGGCCTCGCGGACCGCGTGATCGTGATGCAGAACGGCCGCATCACGGGCGAACTCGACCGCGGTGAAGCCACCGAAGAATCCATCCTCCAGCTCGCCATGGCCGATGACATGGTCGGCACCGCCCCCGGAGCCTCCTCATGACCCTCACCAGTTCCCCCTCTCCGTCCGTGAAGGGAACCCCCGACGACAGCCCCGCGCCGCGCCGCTCGAAGCTCCTTTCCGGCCTGGGCGGCCAGAACGTCAGCCTGATCGGTGCGCTCGCCGTCGTTCTCATCCTTTTCGGTGTCCTGAACGACAACTATCTGAGCCTGTCCAACATGCAGGTCATCGCCGAAGCGGCGACCATCACCGGACTGCTCGCGATCGTGCAGACCGTGGTCATCATCTGCGGCGGTCTGGACATCTCGGTCGGCTCGCAGGTGGGCGTGGCCTCGGTCGTCAGCGCCATGGTGTTCACCTCAGCGAGCTCGAACGCCTTCCTCGGCATGGCCGCGGCCGTCGGCGTCGGCATCCTGATCGGCGCGCTGAACGGCCTCGTGATCGTCTACGGCCGGGTCAACCCCACGATCGCCACCCTGGCGGGGCTCGCAGCCTACAAGGGCCTTGCCCAGCTCCTGTCGGACGGACGGGCCCAGGGATACGTCCTCAACAACGACTTCTTCATCTTCCTCGGGCGCGGCAAGATCGCCGGCCTGCCGGTCATGGTCTGGATCCTGATCGTGGTGGCCGTCATCGTCCACCTGCTGCTGAAGTACACCGACATCGGGCGCAACCTGTACGCGATCGGTGGCAACGACACCGCCGCCCGCCTGGCCGGCATCAACATCAACAAGTACCTGATCTGCGTCTACGCCCTCATCGGCGTCGTCGCCGCCATCGCGGGCATCCTGCTGACCGCCCGCACCGGATCCGGTCAGCCCACCTCCGGCAGCGAGGGCCTCGAACTCAAGGCCATCACCGCGGCGGCCCTGGGCGGCGCCGCGCTCAAGGGCGGCAAGGGAGGCATCGGCGGCACCCTGCTCGCCGTGGCGCTGCTCGGCTGCCTGGAGAACGGGCTCACCGTCCAGGGCATCAACACCTTCTGGCAGAACGTCGCCCAGGGCGCGCTGCTCGTCATCGCCGTCGTCATCCAGCAGCGTCGCAGCGGTGAGAGGGCTGTCGGGCTGCCTCACTGACCGCTTCGGCCGTCGCCGCGCCGGCAGGCACGGCGACGGCCGCTCAGCGCGAGGAACGCCGGACGTACGTCGTCACCGGTCGCTCAGCGACGGCCGACCTCGATCCGGATCAGGTTGCGCCCGCGGATGGCGTAGAACCTGCCACGCTCGTCCACGGCGGCCCGCGGGATGCCGTACCAGTCCGCGTCGAGCGCGACCAGGTCCGTACGGGCGAACGTCTTGCGGTCGTAGCGGACGAAGTCCGAGCTGGACGCGCCGTACACGTACCCCCGGTCGGCCAGCAGCGTCCCGTAGTTCGGCACCACCGGGCCGTGGTTGGCGGAGTGGATCACCTTTCGGGTGCGCAGGTCGATCACGAAGAAATCGCCCTTGAAGCACATGACGTACAGGTGATGGCCGAGCACGGTGAGACCGGTGATCCCGGTGGGCTTGTCCTGCGGCGTCATCCGCCACAGCTCCCGCTTGCGGACCGGGTCCCACGCGACCAGGGTTCCCGCGGTGGTGGCGACGTTCTGGCCACCGAGATAGGCCACGCCGTCGTGCGCCACGACCGCGCGGACCATCTGGTCGTCGTCGATCGGGTTGACGGCGACCGTGGTGGCACCCTTCTTCGGGTCGAACGTCATCAGCGAGCCGCCCGCGTTGTAGTCGGACTGCAGCCCCATCAGAGCCAGTTGGTGCCGGTCGTCCCAGACGATCTGGTGCGGGCGGTTCTGCTTCGGCGGCAGATCGGCGAGCTTGCGGGTCCACTCGTCGTCGGTGCGCGGGTTGTACGCCAGGAGCCCGACCGCGTTGTACTGGGCGAGGTAGGCGGTGCCCTTGTGCAGCAGGATGTCCTTGGCCTCGCTCGTCGCCAGCACCCTGCTCTGCTTACCGGTGCGCAGGTCATGCCGTGCCACGGAGTTCGTCCCGCCGACGTACACGTTGTGCGTGTCGGCGGCTATCGACATCCCCAGCTGGGGCCCGATCGGGGCGCCTGCCTCGATCAGGTCCCACGAGGTGTCCGTGCCTGCGCTCGGATCGACCTCGAAGATCAGGCCGAAGGCCGAGACGACGATGACCTTCTCCTCGCGGATCCACAGACCCCAGAGCTCGCCGAAATCGCCGTCCTTGGGCTTGATCTCGCGGAACTTGCCCGTGCTCAGGGTGAGTTCGATCAGCGCGGCGCCGTTGAAGTACATCTTGTCGCCGAGCTTGCGCGGCAGCCGGAGGAAGGACTGCTTGCTCTGCACGAGCGTGTACTGAGCCGGGTCTTCGGCGTCCATGATCGCGACCGCCGCACCGTCGGCGGTGGTCGAGCACACGTACAGCGTGCCGTCGTAGAGACCGACGTCACGCACCTCCACCTGCCCCGCGAACTCCTTCGGCAGGATCGAGGTGATCTTCTTCGTGGCGCGGTCCATGACGAACAGTCCGGCCTTGGTGCTGGTCGGAATGGCGCCGAGCGACGCGCCCGTGCCGATGTAGATCTTGTCCTGGGTGGCCAGCAGGCAGCGGATCATCGGGACGTCCGGATCGGGGATCGCGATCTCGGTGAGCTCACCGGTGGCCGGGTCGTACTGGCGCAGCTTGGGCTGGGGTTCCCGTCCGCCGAAGAAGATCTTGTTGTCGGGGGACGCGCTGATCGCGTACGGGTCGAGGCCGGGGATCGAGTGGAGGTCCTCCTTGGGCGCGTCGGCCACGGACAGGTCGAGCCGGATGAAACCCGGGCCGGGGGCGGAGTCGTACTCCCGGATCGCCGAGTACAGATACCGCCCGTCCGGGTCGACGGCGAGCAGCTGCGTGCTGATCCCGGGGCCCTCGGTGACGCTGGTGACCTTCTCCGTGCCGAAGTCGAAGCTGATGATCCGCATCGGATCGATGTTGCGCGAGGCGATGTACGCCTTGTCGCCCACCGGAATGGCGGCGGCGAGCGAGAAGTTGTTCACCCCGGGGCCGAGGTCCGTGACCCGCACCCCTGACCTCGGCGCCGCCAGGGCGTCGGTCGCGGGCAGGCCGGTGACGGCCAGTGCGCCCGCACCGACGGCCCCCCACTGCATCAGCTGACGTCGTGTGATCTGTCCGTCCTGCATGTTCAGTGCTCCTTCGTAGGGTTTCTGAGGATGCGCACGGGGGAGTTCATGGCCTTCCCCGTGGCCGGATGGATCAGGCAGCGGTCCAGCTCAGGCCGCCCAGGAGGTGGCCTCGGAAGGCCGGGTCCGTGTAGGCGTCGGACGCGTGGCCCAGCGACGTGTAAAACGAGCGGCCGGCGCCGGACTCCCTGCACCACACCAGGGGGTGGTCGGCGCCCATGCCGCCTCCCTCGTAGCCGGCTTCGTCGATGGTCGCGAGGACCTGTACGCCGGGGCGCCGCGGGTTGCTCCGGAAGTCGTACCACTCGTCGTTCCAGTCCCACCGCTGCGGCAGATGGCGAGTCGACGGATGGTTCCGGTCCTCGACCAGCACGGTGCCGGGCTGGAAGTCCGGGTGGCCGGCGAACCGGGCGCCGAGCAACTCCCCGTAGTACGGCCAGTCGTACTCGGTGCACGCGGCGGAATGGATGCCCATGAAGCCGCCGCCGTCAGAGGTCCAGCGCCGCAGCGCCAGCTGCCCCTGCGGGGTGAGCACCTCGCCGCTGGTGGACAGGAAGACCACCGCGCTGCGCCCCGCCAGCGAGGCGTCGGTGAAGACCGAGGGGTCCTCGGAGGTCTCCACGGTGAAGCCGTGCTCCTCCCCCAGCTCTCGCAGGGCCGCCTGGCCGGCGGGGATCGAGTCGTGGCGGTAGGCCGTGGTGCGGGTGAAGACGAGAACGTCCGACAGGCGGTCGGGCTGGGACATGCTGGCGCTCCTGGTTCCGGACGTACGGGGTGATCGGCAGTCTCACAGGGCGGGGCGGGACGGCGCGGCGGCCGTCCGGGTTCTCAGGCCGAGGTGGTCAGGGCCGCCCGGTTCACGGGGTACGCGAACTCCCGCCCGGCGCAGTAGCGTTCGACCTCGTCCAGGGCGCTGCGGGTGATGCGGGCGAGTTCACCGCCGAGCGATCCGGCGATGTGCGGGGTCAGCAGCACGTTCGGCAGCGCGTACAGGGGTGAGGCCGCCGGCAGCACTTCGGGCTCCGTGACGTCGAGGACGGCGTGGATGCGTCCCGACGACGCCTCCGCGGTGAGGGCCGCGGTGTCGATGAGGGAGCCGCGCCCGGTGTTGACGAGCGTGGCGCCGTCCCGCAGGAGCGACAGTCTGCGGGCGTCGAGCAGGTGGTACGTCTCGGGCAGCGCGGGTGCGTGCAGCGAGACGACGTCGGAGACGGCCAGCAGCTCGTCGAGCTCGACGAGCCGGGCACCCATCGACCTGGCCACCTCGGGGTCGAGGTGCGGGTCGGCCAGCAGGATGTCGAAGTCGTGGGGCCGGAGCAGCTCCAGTACCCGGCGTCCCACCAGGGACGCGCCGACCAGGCCGATCGTCCTGCGGTAGTTGCCGAAGCCCGGGAAGTGGGCCGCCCAGTCCAGGGCGTTGCGGTGTTCGCGGTAGAGCCCGCCGATCTCCAGGACGCGCTTGTTGGCGAAGAGGATGGCGGCGAGGGTGTATTCGGCGACGGGTACGGCGTTGGCGGCAGCGGCTGTGGAGACGTGGATGCCTCGGTCCCAGCAGGCTTCCGTCACATGGTGTTTGACGCTTCCCGCCGCGTGCACGACGGCTTTCAGCTCCGGCATGCGGGCGAGTACGGCGTCGTCGAGCGGGCGGCATCCCCAGGACGTGATCAGGATCTCGACAGCGGCCAGGTGGGGTACGTGGTCGAAGTCCTCTGCGACGAAGTCCGGTTCGATGTCGACGAGACCGGTCAGCCGGTCGGTCGCGGCACGCGGGAAGAGCGCGTCCCGGTGAGGTCGGCCCATCGCGAACAGGGCACGCGGGCGGAGCGGGGTGGATGACATGGGGATCCTCGGGACGATGGCCTACTTGACGGCGCCGGCGGTCATGCCGGACTTCCAGAACCGCTGGAGCATCAGGAAGAGAATGACCAGCGGCACCACGGACACCAGCGATCCGACGATGGCCAGGAGGTAGTCCTGTGGGTGCCCCTGGGAGAGCGCGGAGGAGTACCAGACGTACAGCCCGAGGTTGACCGGGAAGAGGTCCTTGTCGGACAGCATCACCAGGGGAAGGAAGAAGCTGTTCCAGATCTGGGTGAACTGGAAGAGGAAGATGGTCACGAAGCCCGGTGCGATCATCGGCAGGCCGATCCTGCAGAAGGTCCTGAACTCTCCCGCCCCGTCCACCCGGGCGGCCTCCAGGACCTCGTTGGGGATGTACGAGGCGCTGAAGACGCGGGCCAGGTACACCCCGAACGGGAAGACGAGGCCGGGGATGAACACGCCCCAGAAGGTGTTCACCAGCCCCGCTTTGGC
This sequence comes from Streptomyces sp. NBC_00341, assembly GCF_041435055.1. Lineage (NCBI taxonomy): Bacteria > Bacillati > Actinomycetota > Actinomycetes > Kitasatosporales > Streptomycetaceae > Streptomyces > Streptomyces sp. NBC_00341. The sequence goes on from NZ_CP108002.1 coordinate 813,757, forward strand.
AGCGAGCAGGTAGAGCGGGATCGCCATCGCCGTTCCGGGCACCATCACGCCCAGCAGGACGAAGGAGAAGAGCCTCTCCTTGCCGGGGAAGTTCAGTTTGTCGAACGTGTACCCGGCGGCCACGCTGAACACGGTCGCCAGCAGCGAGCCGACACCGGCGTACAGGACCGTGTTGAGCAGCCAGCGCAGGAAGATCCCGTTGTCGACCTGGAACAGGTACTTGAGGTTGTCGACGAGCGCGAAGTCCTTGCCCGGGGCGAAGCCGTTGGTGGCGAAGAGGTCCTGGCGGCTCTTGGTGGACGAGAGGAACAGCCAGAGCATCGGCAGAAGCGTGTAGAGGGCGGCGAGACCGAGCATGGCGGTCACACCGGCTCTGGACAGCAGGACCGAGGGGCGGTTCCCGGGGCCACGCCGCCCCGGCCCACTCCTGTCCGTCCGGCTCTTCTCCGTCCCGTTCCCGCCCGTCCGGTCCGGAGCCGGACAGGAGCCGTCGGGGGCAACGCGTGTCATGGTCTTGGTCACGGCTTGCTCCTGCTGCGCGAAAAGCGGGTGACGAGGAATGACAGCAGCGCGGCGAACAGTGCGATGAGCAGCGAGGCCGCTGCTGCCAGTCCGAAGTCGTTGTGGGTGAAGGCGGCGGTCTGGACGAACATGTTGGGGGTCCAGCTGCTGCCGATGGAGCTGGAGGCGCTGTAGATGACCTTCGGTTCGGTGAAGAGCTGGACCGATCCGATGACGGTGAACAGCACGGCCAGGGCGATGGCCGGGCGGATCATCGGGACCTTGATCGACAGGGCGGTACGGATCTGGCCGGCGCCGTCGATCTTCGCCGCGTCCAGGGCCTCGGTCGGCACCGCCTGGAGGGCTGCGTAGAAGATGACCATGTTGTACCCGATCCACTCCCAGACGGCGATGTTCGCCGCGGAGAAGACCGCGTTGTCGGCCGACAGGAAGTCGATGTCGAGGCCGCCGGAGTTGAGGAAGTCGATCACCGGGCTGAGTCCGGGCGTGTACAGGTAGACCCAGATGAGTGCCGCGATCAGACCGGGCACCGCGTGCGGGAGGAACAGGGCCAGCTGGAAGAAGGTCCGCGCCCTGGTCAGTGCGGAGTCCAGCAGCAGGGCGAGGACGAGCGCGCCGCCGATCATGATCGGGATGTAGATCGCGACGTACGCGGCGATGGTGAGGAATCCGCCGCGGAAGCCCGGGTCCGACAACGCGTGTACGTAGTTGTCCAGTCCGGCGAAGACCTCTTCCGTCCCGCCGAAGCCGAGGCCGGAGGTGTGGGTGGTGAACAGGCTCATCCAGCCCGCGTAGACCAGCGGAGCGAGGGTGACGGCGGCGAAGAGGATGAAGAAGGGGGCCAGGAGCAGCGTGGCGGTGCGGCGCTGGGCGCGGGCTGACGGAGTTGTCATACCGGGCCTTTCTCGAAAGGGGAGCGGGAAGCGTCGGGGCGGGAGCCGATGCCGGCCTCGGCCTTGGGGGCCGGGCACCGGCTCACCGGGGTTCGCGAACTGCTTCGCGTCCTACGGGGCGACCTTCATCCCGCGCCGCTTCATGTCCTGGACGGTCGCCTGCTGGGCGCCGGTGAGGACGTCGAAGAGCTTCACCTTGCCCTGGGCGACCTTCGGAAGCTGGTCGACGACGGCCGTGTTCGTGGTTCCCATGACGGGGCCCCACGTCCAGCCGGGCCGGACCGCCGCGTAGGACTTGTTGCCCAGGGCGTACACGTCCTGTCCGCCGAAGTAGTCGGTGGGGAACGCGGCCTTGGTGACCGGCACGAGCTTGGGGTCGGCGGGGAACATGCTGCTGGTCCCGGAGGAGACCCACGCCTTCATGCCCTCGGGGTCCGTGGTGATCCACTTGATGAACTCCGCAGCGGCAGCGCTGTTCTTGGCGCCCTTCGGTATGACGAAGGAGGAGCCGCCGTACATGGCAGAGGCCGGTTTGCCGTCCCAGGTGGGCACCGGGGCAACCGACCACTTGCCCTTCTGGTCGGCGACGGTCGCCTGCTGGGACCCCGCGCACCAGCTCGCGCAGACGTAGGCGACGGTGCGGTTCTGCTGGACGCTCGTCCAGAACGGGTCGAGCGAGCTGACCGAGCTGATGAGGTCCTTGCTGGCGAGGTCACCCCAGTAGTCGGCGACCTTCCGGGAGGGGGCGTCGTCCAGCGAGACCTTCCAGGAGTCCTTCTCCGTGCCGAACCACTGCGAGCCGGCCTGCCAGGCCAGGGCGGTCAGCAGTCCCGGGTTGTCCGTGTAGAGAACCCCGCCGCGGGCCTTCGGGTCCGCCTTCTTCACCTGCTCGGTCATGTTCCGGTACGCGTCCCACGTCTTGGGGACGCCGATCTTGTGGCTCTTGAAGAAGTCGTTGCGGTAGTACAGCATCAGCGGAGCCGCGTCGCGGGGAACGCCCCACGTCTGGCCCCCCAGCTCGACCAACTGCCTGACGGACTTCGGGAAATGGTCCTTGACCAGCGGCCCGAGCGAATCGCTCAGCGTCTCCAGCTTGCCCTGGGTGGCGAACTCGGGCAGCTGCGGGTACTCGACGACCGCGGCATCCGGGGCGGTGCCGGCCTTCACGGCGTTGGTGAGTTTGGAGTAGTACTCCTGGCCCGAGGGCACCGCCTCGAAGGTCACCTTGATGTCCGGGTGGGTCCGGTTGAACGCCTTCGCCACTTCGTCGGAGCCCTTGACGAAGGACCAGAAGGTGACCTTTCCGGTGCCCTTGTCCGCCGTGGAGGTCCCGCTGTCCGAGTCTCCACACCCCGTGGCGAGAAGGCCTACTGCTGCGACGGAGCCGACCAGTGCTGTCAGTCGTCTACGAAACATGATGTGCCACCGATCGTTTGCTTGGGTGTCACCGCAATCATTCGTTACGTACGACAGCGAGTCAATGCATCTGATTTCGTTTTTTGATAACGAAACCATTTGGCATCACTTGGCTACGCTTCGCTCCGGCGGCTGGCTCCGCAGGACGCGCGGACCCGCAGTTCCGGGCGGAGCAGGATCTCCGCCAGCGGGGTGGCCGGGTCGGACAGCCGGCGTACCGCCAGGTCGAGCGCCCATGACCCCACGGCCTGCTTGGGGGGCGCGACGGCGGTCAGCGGGACGTCGCTCAGCTCCGCGACCTCGTCGTCATAGGTGACCACAGCCAGGTCTTCCGGCACACGCATACCTCGTGCGCGCAGGATGCCGACGAGAGCGATGGCATCGATGTCGTTGTGCACCAGTGCGGCCCGGACCTCGCCGGACTCCACGGCTCTGACCACTTCCTCGAAGCGGGCGTCGGCCGGAACCGCGTCCCCGGTGGTGCTGATGAGGAACTCCGGCCCCGGCGTCAGCCCCATGGCCTTCACGGCGTCGCCGTGCCCCGCGCTGAGAAGCGCCGTGTTGGGGCTCTCGATCCTGGCGACGAGGGCCACCTTGTCGTGCCCGAGCCCGGCGAGATGGCGCACCGCGAGGGCCGCGCCGTATGCGTGGTCGGACGCCACCTGCTCCAGCCGCCCGGCCTGGATCCCGGCCCGGCGCTCCACCAGCACGGCCGGCACATCGAGGGTGCTCAGCCACTGCTCGGCCTCCTCCAGCGGGCGCAGGCCCGGGTGCAGCATGAGCAGCAGGCTGTTGATCCCGCCGGCCACCAGCTGGCGGACCTGCTCCTGGTTCTCCGCCAGCGACTCCCCGGAGACGGCCAGCACGACGCGGACGCCCCGCGCGCGGGCCGCGTTCTGGACGCCCCGGATCACCTCCGCGTAGTAGTAACCGCCCGGCGGCACCACCAGCCCGACGGCGTACTTCTCCCCCGCGGGAGCCGGGGCGGGGGCCGGGGCTTCGACGGACGCGGAAACGGGAACTGGAACGTCCGGCGCCAGCGCCGTGGCCCCGCCGTGCACACGGTTCAGCAGCCCCTGACCGGCCAGCTCCCGCACGTCCTGGCGCAACGTGACGGCGGAGACCCCCATCTCCTCGGCCAGCACCTTCACGGTGATCGAACCCTGGCGCTCCACCGCGCGCAGGATCGCTTCCCGCCGCTCGTTAGCCAACACCTTCAGTCCCCTCTCGGTAACGAGTGACCCAACTACCTTCACTCGACAACCGAAAGATATCAATCAAAGGTCAACGATGGCCTGGAGCGGCGAATCGGGGAGCTCTCGGTCGGCCGAGGCCGCTGCCGTCACCTCAGCCAAGTGACGCAGCAGTAACCCCTTGCCGGGGTGGAGGAGACGATCTAGCGTCACGTGCGGTGCATGACAACGATGTCTACGAGCAGGCGCAGGACGGGAGTGGTATGCAATCAACGCGATACGCACCGACCCGGAACGGGTCGACGGCGCGGCGTCTGAGGAACCGGCTGGGGGTAGCTGCGCTCTGTATCGCCCTCGGTGCCGCGGGATCTGTCACCGGGACCGCTGCGAGCGCGGTTGCCGCCACGCGGTCGGCGGCGTCCGACGCGGCACCGGGCGCGGGGACCGATCTGACGGAGCTGGTCAATCCGTTCATCGGGACCGAGAACGAGGGGCTGACCTTCCCTGCCGCTGGTGCGCCGTTCGGCCTGGTGCAGGAGAGTCCGTTGATGAAGACGGCCGGTGGCACGGGGTGTGACAAGGAGTCGTCCGACACGGTCATCGGGTTCAGTCAGACGACGATCAACGGGTGCCGGTTCAACTATCTGCCGATGATGCCCACGACCGGCGCGGTGACTTCGACCGATCCGGCACAGTACGCGTCGGCCTTCAGCCATGAGAACGAGACGACGGGACCCGACTACTACCGGACGAAGCTCGACAAGTACGGCGTGACCGCCGCCTTGACGGCGACCGAACGGACCGGGTGGCAGCAGTACGAGTTCCCGCGGACGAGTCGGGCCAACGTGATGTTCAACGCCGGTGCCGGTGTCTCCGGTTCCGAGATCCACGTCGTCGGCGACCGGACGGTCGAGGGGTGGGTCGAGGATTCCAAGAAGACCTACTTCGTCGCACAGCTCAGCCGGCCGTTCTCGTCGTACGGCACGTGGAAGGGCACCGACCGGAGCCCGGGGTCCCGTACATCGGCCGCCAAGGGTTCCAACGGGGCGTGGGTGTCGTTCGACACGAGGAAGAACGACGCTCCTGTGGTCGCGAAGGTGGGGCTCTCCTTCACCGGGCTCGACGGCGCCCGCAAGAACCTCTCGACGGAGACGGGGAAGTTCGGCTTCGACTTCGACGCCGTGCACAAGGCGTCGAACACCAAGTGGAACTCGATGCTGCACAAGGCCGCGATCGGTGGTGGTTCGCATGACCAGCAGGTCGCGTACTACACGGCGCTGTACCACTCCATGGTTGATCCGAACATCATCGGTGACGTCGACGGACGCTACGTCGGAGCCGACAAGAAGATCCACACCGCCAGGGACTACACCCCGTACAGCAACCTCTCGCTGTGGGACACTTACCGGACGCAGAACAAGCTCCTCGAGATGCTCGTTCCCGAGGTCGCCCACGACATCGATATGTCGATCCTGGCGATCGCACGGGAGGGCGGCGCGCTTCCACGCTGGTATCTGGAGGACGAAGAAGGCAACATCATGACCGGCGACCCGGTCACCCCGTTCCTGGTCGAGGGCTGGTCAAAAGGGCTGCTGACCGGAGCGGACGCCCAGGAGGCGTACACGTACCTCCGGGCGAACGCGACCGAGGTGCCGCCCGCCGACGTCCGTGAGAACGGGCGTGCCGGAGCCGCGTACTACGCGGAACGCGGGTACATCCCCTACGGCCTCAACGTGAAGTCGAGCGCCGACTGCGACGGAGGGACGGGCGGCAACTGCTGCCCGACCAAGTCGAACGACAACGACTGCTACTACGGCACGTCGGCCACGTTGGAGTACGCGGCGGCCGACGCGTCGTTGGCCCTGATGGCGAAGGGCCTGGGCCACACGGCCGACGCCACGATGTTCGCCAGGCGCGGCCAGTCGTACAAGAACGTCTTCGACACACGGACCAGCCAGTTCCGGCCGCGCACCGCGGCCGACGGCACCTGGCTGACCCCGTACGACCCGGTCACCAGCGACCACGCGTTCCACGAGCAGAACGCGAGCCAGTACCAGTGGTCGGTGCCCCAGGACCCGGCGGGACTCATCAGCATGCTGGGCGGCAGCGCCGCGACGAACAGCCGGCTGAACGACTTCTTCGCCTACGACGACCTCCTCACCGATCCGGCGGGGACCGCGCGCACGGCGTGGGTCAGCGACCCGTACGACTACTACGGCTCCACGAAGTACAACCCGAACAACGAGCCGAACCTCATCGCGCCGTTCCTCTACGCGTGGACGGGGCAGCCCGGCAGCACCGCGACCGTGGTCAAGGCGCAGGAGACCCTGTTCACGAACAGCCCCGGCGGCATCCCCGGCAATGACGACATGGGCGAGATGTCCGCCTGGTACGTGATGTCGTCGCTGGGGCTCTACCCCACGACCAGCGGCGGCAACTTCGACGTCATCACCACGCCGCAGTTCCCCAACGCCCAGGTGCGGATCGGTGAGTACGGGAGGACGCAGGGCGGGACTCTGACGATCTCCGCGCCCGGCACCAGCATGGCCAACCGCTACATCGCGTCCGCGACGGTGAACGGCAGGGACTGGGGCAAGGCATGGGTCGACCAGGCCGACATCGCCCACGGCGGGCGCATCGACTACGCCCTGAGCACCGAGCCCACCGCGTGGGCGACAGCCGCGAAGGACGCCCCGCCGTCGATCAACACGACGCCGAATCCGCAGCATCAGCTCAGCGCCGACGTCGGGCCCGACCAGGTCGTCATGGAGTCCACGGCGGACCACGCCTCGCGGCAACAGGCCGAACTGACGCTGCTGGCCACGGCTCCGCACACCGCGCGGGTCACCGTGACCGCGAAGGCGCCGAAGGGGTGGGCTGTGTCGCCGTCCCGCGCGACGGCGACGGCCGACTCGAACGGGCTCCCCGCCCAGCTGAACAAGCGATTGCGGATCACCACGCCGGCCGGAACCGAGCCGGGCACCTACCGGGTGACGGTCACCGCCGAGCTCCCCGGAGCCGCGCCGGTCAGGAAGACAGTGAGCGTCGTTGTCGAGAAGGCCGGCAACTGCGCCATCAAGACGGCCACTTCATGCGCCGTCGACCTTGACGACACCTACAACAACGACGGCGTCGCCACGCTCGCCGCACCGGGCCAGGGAGACTTCGACGGCACGGGTACGAGCTTCGCCGCCGACCAACTGCCCGCGCCGGGACCGGTCACCTTCGATGGGGTCACCTACCGGGCACCCAAGACCTCCGGCACCAGCAAGAACTTCGTCAAGTCCACCGGGCAGGCAATCGCCCTGCCCTCCGGCAACTACCACAGCCTCCACATCGTGGGCGCTTCCGACAACGGCAGTACCGGCGCCGCGTCGGCCACCGCCGTCGTCACCTACACCGACGGCAGCACCGCGACCGTTCCGCTGGAACTCACCGGCTGGGCGAACAAGACTCCGGACTTCGGCAACGCCGTCGCGCTGACGACCGCGTACCAGCTCAAGGCCGGAACCGGGAAGACCACCACCAAGGCATCGCTCTACGAAACGACCGTCCCACTGGAATCCGGGAAGAAGGTCCGGTCCCTCTCCCTGGCAACACCATCCGTGCCGGCATGGGTCGCACCCGGGTCCGGAGGACTCGACTGGCAACGCAACAGCGACCTGGAGATCTACGCGATGACCCTGGAGCACTGACCGTCGCAGTCACCCCCGCAACACGGGAGGCCCGGTGCTCACCAGCACCGGGCCTCCCGTGATCACGGCGTCCGGCACGTCCTCATCGACGGTGAACGCTTACGGCATAGCCGCCACCGTCGTAAGGGGCGGCATCCCAGGTGGCGAAGTGGTCGACGAGGGTCAGGCCGGACGCGGCACAGCAGTCGTCGTAGTCCGACAGCGTGAGGCCGGGCGCCACCGGCAGGTGGGCTTCGTCGAGGCCGAAACCGGCGACCAGCAGACCACCCGGGCGCAGGGCCGCGGAGAGATGCTTCACCACCGCCGCCTCGGTGCCGGGGGCGAGCAACGGGAAGATATTGCCCGCGGCAACGACAAGGTCGAAGCCTCCCGTGATACCGAGCCGGGCCGGCTCGAACTCGGCCAGATCGGTCTGGAACCACGGCAGCCCCGGCGCCTGCTTCCGCGCCACTGCCAGCATCGACGCGTCAAGATCCACCCCGACGCAGTCGTACCCCAGTTCCGCGAGCCGGATCATGACCCGCCCGGTACCGCACCCGGCGTCCAGCACCCGCGCTCCGGCCGGCAGGAGAGCGGCGCAGAACCGCGCCTCACCGTGCACGTCCTTGCCGCTACGGGCCAGGGTCGCAAACCGTGCGGCGTAGTCCTCCCCGGACGCCTCCCCGGCGAAATCCGTCCAACGACTCATAAGGCCCAGCATAGGGTGCCGCTCGCCGACGGGATCCGAACACCGGAGCGGTCCGGAGCGGTCCGGCGCGCAACCTGTTCCGCTTCCCTCCGTTTGGTACCTTTCACTGACACGTAAATCGATCGGATGTTCGTTTTCTGGACTTCCGACACGTCCGTTGTCGGCAGCAGACGCCCACGTTCTCCGACGTGCGGCGGGCCACTCAATCGGACCGGGTGAAGCTCATGGCAGGAACCGACCAGGAGAAGGCGCTGGACACCGCGCTCGCGCAGATCGAGCGGAAGTTCGGCAAGGGCGCGGTCATGCGCCTCGGCGAGCGGCCCAACGAGCCCATCGAGGTGATCCCCACCGGGTCCACCGCGCTGGACGTGGCGCTCGGTGTGGGCGGTCTGCCACGCGGCCGCGTGGTGGAGGTGTACGGGCCGGAGTCCTCCGGCAAGACGACGCTGACGCTGCACGCGGTGGCGAACGCGCAGAAGGCCGGCGGCACGGTGGCGTTCATCGACGCCGAGCACGCCCTGGACCCGGAGTACGCCAAAAAGCTCGGCGTCGACACCGACAACCTCATCCTGTCCCAGCCGGACAACGGTGAGCAGGCGCTGGAGATCGTCGACATCCTGATCCGCTCCGGCGCGATCGACCTGATCGTGATCGACTCCGTCGCGGCCCTGGTTCCACGTGCCGAGATCGAGGGCGCCATGGGTGACTCCCACATGGGTCTGCAGGCCCGCCTGATGAGCCAGGCGCTCCGCAAGATCACCAGTGCGCTCAGCCAGACGAGGACGACGGCGATCTTCATCAACCAGCTGCGCGAGAAGATCGGCGTGATGTTCGGCTCGCCGGAGACCACGACCGGTGGCCGGGCGCTGAAGTTCTACGCTTCGGTGCGTCTGGACATCCGACGGATCGAGACGTTGAAGGACGGCACCGACGCGGTCGGCAACCGCACCCGCGTCAAGGTCGTCAAGAACAAGGTCGCGCCGCCCTTCAAACAGGCGGAGTTCGACATCCTCTACGGCCAGGGGATCAGCCGTGAGGGCGGGCTGATCGACATGGGCGTGGAGCATGCGTTCGTACAGAAGGCCGGCGCCTGGTACACGTACGAGGGCGGCCAGCTCGGCCAGGGCAAGGAGAACGCCCGCACCTTCCTCAAGAACAACCCTCATCTCACCGACGAGATCGAGAAGAAGATCCTGGAGAAGCTCGGAATCGGGGTACCGGCGAAGGCCGCGGTCGCAGACGACACCGCCCCTGTCCCCGTCCCTGATGCCACCGGGGCCTCGGCGGGAAGAGCCGCGTGACAGACTCGCCGCCGGTCTCGTCCGGTGGGGAAGACTGAGTCCATGAGAGACATCGTTTTCACGCGGCAGAGCGGCTGGATACCGAACGTGATCCGCGAGGACGGTGAGCTGAAGCTGATGCTCGGTGCCGGGGCCGACGCCAACCATGAGCCCCGCACGTTCACGTTCCCGATAAGGGAAGCCCATCTCGCGGTGATCCAGGAGGACCTGGCCAGACACCTGCTGCTGTGGAGTGCGGTCCTTCCGCTGTGCGACGCCGCCGGAACCCGGGGCCGGCTCGACGAGAACGCTGCCATCACGCTCCTGGACCCGGTCCTCCTCTCCACGCCCGCAGACGTCGACGCGCTCTTCCGGCGCATCCGGTGGGACAGGAGCCGGCTCATCGCCCATGGGGCCGACATCGAACTGCTCGGACGCGGCCAGGTCTGCGCGGCGATGCGCGCGGCGACAGAGACGCCCAACGAGAAACGAGCTCGGGAGCACCACGTGAACCGCCGTCGCGCCGACCGCGGAGCAGTACTCGGTCCCCTCGACACCGCGATTCTGAAGTACACCGGCCAGTACCTGCACGGCTCGACGGTTCCGAGACGGATGCCCGATGCGGTCGCCCCCGCTCTGCTCCCCGAGGTCATACGTGTGATCGCCACGGCGGAACAGGCATGCGCCGGGATGCGGATCGGCCGCGATCCGCGGCGCGGAAAACGCGCCACGGACAAACAGGACTGGGAACGGATGGCAGCAACGGTCGACGCGGCCGTGCGCCGTGGACACCCTGAGCTCGTCGATGAGGCGGTGCGCACCGTGGGCTTCCTGATGTGCTCGGAGGCCGCGGACCGCTCCAGGAGTGCCCCTATGGAGGACGACGCGGAGACTGCCGGCGGGGGTGCGAGGAAGAGGGTCCTGTCGTTCACCGACGACAAGGGCGTCGAGAAGAAGTCGCTCCCGGGTAGTCCCCGCTCTGCCGGCGCCGAGTTCTGGGAGTTCGTCGGAGATCGCTCTGCCGCGGACAACGAGGTGTTCACCATCGAGGACGAGGAAATGGGCGAAGGGATCCAGCTCCACTTCTACGCGGACTCCATCGCACGGGTCACGACCGTGCGCGAGGGAGCAGGCGGTGGGTCGGATCCGGAGTACCGGGTCGAGTACAGCCTGGTCGACGGGATCGGTGGGTACCGGAACCTGGTGAGTGCCTTCGTGCGGGGCGGTTGCGCCGCACTCGACCACCACGGCCCTTGGATGTCGGATGCCGCCGAGTTCGAGCGGGCCCGCCGACGGCGGCGTGGCGCCCAGTAGCCCGCGCGCGCTCCGCCGGAAGGGTCTGCACAGGAGCGGGTACGGGAGTCCGACGAAGGCCCCCCTCTACGATCCATCGACGCATGGCTTCGGATCGGGACCGACGGACTGGCCCAGGAGCTCCACGGAAAGCAGGCCCTACTCCAGTTCCGCCGCGCGCCTTTTGAGGTCCTCGGCGAACACGTCCCAGTCGGGTCCGAAGCACAACAGGTCCGCGGCCGCTTCCCGGAGCAGTCGCGGGTCGTCAGGACGTTGCAGGCAGGCCAGGCGGTAGGCGAGATTCCGGGCCCAGGGCGGCAGCGCCATCCAGTCCTCGGCGAGGATCTCCCGAAGCATGGCGAGGATCTCGTCGGCCGTTGCGAAGGTGAGCTTCTCGATAAAATCACGGCCCGCTTCGCTGATCTGCTGGCTTTCGGCGCTGTCGATCGCCTGGCTCAGGCTCCTGGCGGCGAGGGTCGGATCGGGCATCTCACGCTTCTCCTGACAAGTATTCTTCCGGCGCTCCGGAGGGCAGCGGAGTTCGTTGACGGCATGGGCGCCCAGACCCTAGGGCGTGTGTGGAGTTGTGATCTCGTGGGCCCCCGGCCCGGGAGGGTCGGGGGCCTTGGAGTAAAACGGTGGGGTGTCTCGACTTCAACTTTCAGATACCGAGTGGGAGTTCATCTCCCCGTTCCTGCCGGTCGGTGAGTACGGGCCGTACCCGGAGAACCTACGGGCGCACTTCGAGGGCGTCGTGTGGCGGTTCAGGAACGGTGCGAAATGGCGGGAGTTGCCCGAACGATTCCGGCACTGATCCACCGTTTACGGCCGGTTTCGACAGTGGCGGGATGCCGGGGTGTTCACCGCGGTGTTCCAGGGCGCGATCGCCGAGGCGGCGAAGCAGGGCCTGGTGGACTTGTCGCTGGTCAGCGTGGACTCGACCACGGTCCGGGCCCATCATGATGCTGCCGGGATGATCGTGGAGCCCGAGATCCTGGACGCGGTGGAGAAGGCCGCCGCGGAAAAAGGGGCGCCAGCCAGGAACAAGACGGGCAACTGGACCCGGAGCGGGAAGAACGACGACGCGTGAGGCGTCGCCGCAGGGCCCGGCTCGCCGCTGCTGACCTGGGACGTTCCCGCGGCGGACTGACCACCAAGACGCATCTGTCCTGTGTGCCGCAATGCCTGCCCCTCTCACTCAAGCTCACTGCGGGGCAAGCCGGGGACAGTCCGCAGTTCATCCCCGTCCTGAACAAGATCCGCGTCCCGGGCCCGGTCGGGCGGCCCCGCACCCGGCCCGACGCAGTCGCGGGCGATAAGGCGTACTCGTCCCGCCAGAATCGTTCCCACCTGCGCAAACGTGGGATCAAAGCGGTCATTCCCGAGAAGAAGGATCAGGCCACCCACCGCAAGAACCGCGGCTCACGCGGCGGACGGCCCGTCACCTGGGACAAGCAGCTGTACAAGCTCCGCAACAGCGTCGAACGCACCATCAACAAGATCAAGGACTGGCGCGGTCTCGCTGTCCGCTACGACAAAAATCCTGAAAGCTACCAGGCCGGACTCGAATTATGCGCCGACCTCCTCTGGATCCGACACCTCGGATCACAGCCTTGATCACAACTCCACACAGGCCCTAGTGCGGCCGGAAGTCGCTCCTACAGTGACGGGGAACTTTGCCCCAAACCGAGGAACGACAACCGCACCTGACGGTTGCGGTTCGAGACGTTCGTATCGACCAGGCACACCGACTGCCAAGTCCCCAGCTCCAGCCGCCCCGCGATCACCGGGAGTGTCGCGTGCGGCGGGACGAGGGCCGGCAGTACGTGGTCGCGGCCGTGGCCGGGGCTGCCGTGGCGGTGCTGCCAGCGGTCGTCGGCGGGAAGCAGGGTGTGCAGGGCGGAGAGGAGGTCGTCGTCGCTGCCCGCGCCGGTTTCGAGGACCGCGATCCCCGCTGTCGCGTGCGGTACGAAGATGTTGAGGAGTCCGTCCCGGCCGGCGGCCGCCCGGGTGAGGAACTGTTCGCAGTCGGACGTCAGATCGGTGACGGTCTCCGTGGTTCCTGTGGTGATGTGCAGGACGCTGGTGGTGAAGGCGGTGGACATGGGGTCATTCTCCTGCCCGTGCCGCGCGATCGCGCGTCCACGTGCCGAGACACCATTGACCGTTTCATTGAGGGATCGCTACGTTCAGCGCCATGTTCCGATCAGCTCTGCTCACTTCGCGCGGTCACATCGACCTGCTGCGGGTGGCCTCCGCCGCTTGTTGTCGCGGCTGCTGACGTTCTCTCAACACTTTCCCGTCAGTGACCGGGCGCGAGGCGCCCGACCGCTCCTGACGTAGTACGCGTCCAGCCCCGCCCCTCCCGTGCCGCTCGGCCCTGCCGGATGCTCGCGGTGGTTCCTCGTGACCCCCGCCGGTACCGCACGGCCGTCGCCTGCCCGGGTGCCCGGTGCCGGGGCACCTCCATCGCCATGAACCGTTCGTGGAGCCCACATGACTCTCGATCACGCTCTCGCCCCACCTGATATATCAGCCGAAATGGCAAAATCCGGCCAGGCGGAAGGTGCGGTTCGGCCCCGGTCGCTCGACCTGGAGCCCGTGACGCCGGCCACCGCCCGCGGGGTGCGGCTGCGGAACGTACCGCGGTGGCTTCGGCGCACCGCCGGTCCGCTGTTGCTGCTGGCCCTGTGGCAGGTGTTCAGCGCCACAGGTGTGCTGCATCCGGACGTACTGGCCTCGCCCGGCACCATCGCCCGCGCGGGATGGGATCTGATCGCGGACGGGACCCTCACCTCCGCGATGGCCGTCTCCCTCCAGCGGGTGGCGGTGGGGCTGGTGCTCGGCGGCGCTGTCGGGACGGCGCTCGCGCTGGTCTCGGGGCTCTCCCGGCTGGGTGAGGATCTGGTCGACGCGAGCGTCCAGATGCTGCGCACCGTTCCGTGGGTCGGGCTGATCCCGCTGTTCATCATCTGGCTGGGAATCGGTGAGGCCCCCAAGGTGGCGCTGATCGCGCTGGGTGTGGCCTTCCATCTGTATCTCAACGTGTATGCGGGCATTCGCGGTGTGGATCCCCAACTCATCGAGGCAGGTGAGTCGTTGGGGCTCGGGCGCTGGGGGCTGGTGCGGCATGTGGTGCTGCCGGGGGCGTTGCCCGGGGCCATGACGGGGCTGCGCTACTCGCTGGCGACCGCGTGGCTGGCTCTGGTGTTCGGCGAGTCGGTCAACGCCGATGCCGGAATCGGCTTCCTGATGAACCAGGCCAGGGAGTTCTTCCGTACCGACGTCATCGTCGTCTGCCTGGTGGTCTACGCCTTCCTCGGCCTCGCCGCCGATGTCATCGTCCGCATTCTCGAAAGGCTGCTGCTGCAATGGCGACCGACCTTCACGGGCCAGTGACCAACCACTCCCCCGCCCAGGCCGGCACGCTGCCGGAAGCCGCCGTACGGGTCGAGGGGCTGTCCCGTTCCTTCGACGGCCGGGACGTCATCGACGGGCTCGATCTGACCCTGCGCGCCGGGGAGTTCACCGTGCTGCTCGGGCGCAGCGGCTGCGGCAAGTCGACCCTGCTGCGGGTGCTCGCCGGCCTCGACCGGGAGATCCGGGGGACGGTGCTGGTGCCCCGGCGCCGGGCCGTGGCGTTCCAGGCGCCGCGGCTGATGCCCTGGAAGCGGGTCTGGCGCAACGTACTGCTCGGGCTGCCCGGGAAGCCGGAACGGGACGTCGCCGAGAAGGCGTTGGCGGAGGTCGGGCTCAGCGAGCGGTCAGGGGCCTGGCCCAGGACCCTCTCGGGCGGTGAGGCACAGCGCGCCTCGCTCGCTCGGGCGCTGGTCCGCGAGCCCGATCTGCTGCTGCTCGACGAGCCGTTCGGCGCACTCGACGCGCTGACCAGGATCAAGGCCCAGCAGCTGGTGGCCGAGCTCTGGCAGCGCCGGGGCTGCGCCGTACTGCTCGTCACGCACGACGTGGACGAGGCACTGCTCCTCGCCGATCGCGCGCTGGTCATGCGGGACGGCGCCATCGCCTACGAGACGTCGGTGGGCCTGGACCGGCCGCGTAACCCCGGTACACCGGAGTTCGCCGCGCTGCGCACCCGGCTGCTCACCGAACTCGGCGTGGAGACAGCCCCCGCGCCCACCGGCACCTCCTGAATCACCGATCCCCGCAGCTTCTGAACCTCCCCTGTCCGGACCGGAGAGAGACGATATGAATCGCCGTACCCTGCCCGCGCTCCTGCTCCCCCTTGCCCTGCTGCTCACCGCCTGCGGTGGCGCGAGCTCCGCCTCCACGGCGGGCAGCACCGACGGCAAGGGCAGCGTCACGCTCAACATCGGTGATCAGAAGGGTGGTTACGAGGCCATCCTGCGCGCCTCCGGCGAGCTGGACGACCTCGGTTACCGCATCAAATGGTCCACCTTCACCTCCGGTCCGCCACTACTTGAGGCGGTCAACGCCGGGGCCGTGGACATCGGCGGGGTCGGCAACACCCCGCCGGTGTTCGCCGCAGGTGCCGGTTCCAAGGTCGTGGTGGTGGGCGCCACGCACGGTTCCTCGGCCGGTGAGGCGATCGTGGTCCCCAAGGACTCACCGCTGCGGAGTCCGGCCCAGCTCAAGGGCAGGTCGATCGCTGTGGCCCAGGGCAGCTCCGCCCACTTCCAGCTCATCAGTTCTCTGAAGAAGGCGGGGCTCAGCCTCTCGGACGTGAAGCTGAAGTACCTCCAGCCGGCCGACGCCCTGGCCGCGTTCACCCGGGGCAAGGTCGACGCCTGGGCGATCTGGGACCCGTACACCTCGCAGGTGCTGCGCGGCGGGAAGGCGCGGGTCCTGACGACGGGTGAAGGGGTCGTCAACGGTCTCGGGTTCCAGGTCGCCTCACCCGCCGCGCTCAAGGATGCCGGGAAGTCCAAGGCCATCGGTGATCTGCTCGTCCGGCTGAACCGGGCGCAGGGCTGGGTGTTCAAACACCCCGACGCGTGGGCGAAGGTCTGGGCGAAGGAGACCGGGCTGCCGTACGAGGTGGCACTGGACGCGGTGAAGCTGACGGCCGGTACCCGGGTCCCCGTCGCCATCGACCCGGCCGCGATCGCCTCCGAGCAGGAGATCGCGGACACCTTCGCGGATCTGAAGCTCATCCCGCGCCGCTTCGTCTTCAAGGACTTCGTCGACACCCGCTTCAACCGCGACCTCCCCGCGTCCTCCGCGACCCCGCGCTCGTACGGAAAGGCCTCCTCATGAACGTCCACCTGCACTGGTTCCTGCCCACGGGCGGCGACGGGCGCACGCTCGTCGACCGGCACGCGTACACCGACGGCGGGATCAAGCGGGACCGGATCACTCCGGTCAGCGGGGTGCGCGCACCCGACATCGAGTACCTGGCGCAGATCGCCAAGGCCGCCGAGCAGTTGGGGTTCGAGGCGGTGCTGACGCCGACCGGGACCTGGTGCGAGGACGCCTGGCTCACGACCGTGGCGCTGGCCCAGCACACCGAGCGGCTGAAGTTCCTGGTGGCGTTCCGGCCGGGCGTGATCTCGCCGGTCCTGGCCGCGCAGATGGCCGCGACGTATCAGCGGATCACCCGGGGGCGGCTGCTGCTCAATGTCGTGACGGGCGGTGACTCCACGGAGCAGCGTAGGTTCGGTGACCATCTGGACCATGACCGGCGCTACGCGAGGACCGCGGAGTTCCTGTCGGTGGTGCGGGGTGCGTGGAGCGGCCGGCCGTTCGACTTCGACGGTGAGCACTACCAGGTGGAGGGCGGGCTGACGGCGCTGCCGCCGGATCCGCTGCCGGAGATCTTCTTCGGGGGTTCGTCGGCCGCCGCCGGGCCGGTCGCGGCCGCGCACGCCGATGTCTACCTGACCTGGGGCGAGCCGCCCGCCGACGTGAAGAAGAAGATCGACTGGATCCGGGGGCTCGCCGAGGAGCAGGGCCGCACTGTCCGGTTCGGGATCCGGCTGCACACCATCTCGCGCGATTCGTCGCGCGAGGCGTGGGCGACCGCCGACCGGCTGCTGGGCGATCTCGACGCCGACACGGTCGCCGCGGCCCAGCAGGCGCTGGGGCGGAGCGAGTCCGTGGGGCAGCAGCGGATGCTGGCGCTGCACGGGGGCTCGCGCGACAAGCTGGAGATCGCGCCCAACCTGTGGGCCGGTGTCGGCCTGGTACGGGGCGGCGCCGGCACCGCGCTGGTCGGCAGCCACGCCGAGGTCGCGGACCGGATCGAGGAGTACCACGCCCTGGGGGTGGAGCACTTCGTGCTCTCCGGATACCCGCATCTGGAGGAGGCGTACTGGTTCGGCGAGGGCGTCGCTCCGGAGCTGGCGGCCCGGGGGCTGCTGTCGACGGTCCCGTCGTCCCCGCTCTCGGCGGTCCCCGCGGCGAACGGCCGTCCGGCCTCCGCTCCGGGTGGTGCGCCGCTGCTGATCGCCGGGGGGCGCTGAGCCCCGCGACGGGCCCGGGAAGATCCACGCACCCCGCGTAGTTGGTAGAAGCGTGAACAACATCGGGGCGCAGCCAGTGGATGTCGTGGTGGTGGGTGCCGGGCAGGCGGGTCTGTCCGCCGCCTACCACCTGCGCCGTACGGGCCTGGAGCCGGACCGCGATTTCGTGGTGCTCGACCACGCCCCGCGCCCGGGTGGCGCCTGGCAGTTCCGCTGGCCGTCGCTGACGTACGGCAAGGTGCACGGCATGCACGCGCTGCCCGGCATGGAGCTGACCGGCGCCGATGACAGCAGGCCCTCCTCCGAGGTGATCGGGGAGTACTTCGACTCGTACGAGCGCGCCTTCGGTCTCCGGGTGCACCGGCCGGTGGAGGTGAGCGCGGTGCGCGAGGGCGACGGCGGGCGGCTGCTCGTGGAGACCTCCGAGGGGACGTACGCGACGCGCGCGCTGATCAACGCGACGGGGACCTGGGACCGGCCGTTCTGGCCGCGCTACCCGGGCCAGGACACCTTCCGGGGCCGCCAGCTGCACACGGCGAACTATCCGGGGCCCGCCGAGTTCGCCGGACTGCGGGTCGTCGTGGTGGGCGGCGGGGCCTCCGGTACCCAGCACCTGATGGAGATCGCCGAGGTGGCCGCGGACACCCACTGGGTGACGCGTCGGCCGCCGGTCTTCCGCGAGGGCCCGTTCGACGCGGACCGGGGACGGGCAGCGGTCGCCATGGTGGCGGACCGGGTGCGGCGCGGGCTGCCGCCGCAGAGCGTGGTGAGCGTGACCGGGCTGCCGGTCACCGACGCCGTCCGGCGCGCCCGCGAGTCGGGGGTGCTCGACCGCCTGCCGATGTTCGACCGGATCACTCCGGACGGTGTCGCCTGGGACGACGGCCACACCGTCGAGGCGGATGTGATCCTCTGGGCGACCGGATTCCGGCCCGCCGTCGACCACCTCGCCCCGCTGAGGCTGCGCGAGCCGGGCGGCGGCATCCGGGTCGAGGGGACCCAGGCGGTACGCGACGAGCGCGTCCAGCTCGTCGGCTACGGTCCGTCCGCCAGCACGATCGGCGCCAACCGGGCGGGGCGGGCCGCCGCACGGGCGGTCGGACGGCTGCTGGAGCGCACCGGGCCGGCCGCCGAACCTGCGGAGTCCGCGGCGTGAATGAACCCGCCGCACCACGGAGGAGAGCTTGAGCGCTCCCCCCGCACCACGGCGGAGACCCGGATGCGGCTCAGCCGCCGCGGCGGTTGCGGTTGAACTCCGCGACGTTGCGCTGCTGCTCCGCGTAGTCGGCGGTGAAACGGGTGTCGCCCGGCGCGACGGTGACGAAGTAGAGCCAGGGGCCCGGCGTGGGGCTGACCGCGGCGACCATCGCCTGCTCCCCAGGATTGCCGATGGGGGTCGGCGGCAGCCCCTTGCGCTCATAACTGTTGTACGGGCTGTCGATCTTCGTGTCGCCCGTGGTGGTGTCCAGGGTGCTGCGGTTCAGCGCGTAGTTGAGCGTGGAGTCCATCTGGAGCGGCATGTCACGCGCGAGCCGGTTGTGCACGACCCGGGCCACCTTGCCCATGTCCGGCTCGGTGTCCGCCTCCGCCTGCACGATGCTGGCGAGCGTCACCGTCTGGTAGACCGTGACGCCGTTGCGCTGCGCCCCGGCCGTGATGTGGTCCGCGCCGAACCGCTTGGCCGCGGTGTCCACCATGTAGCGCAGCAGGCTCTCCGGGGTCGTGCCGGAGGTGACGGGGTACGTCGCCGGGAAGAGGTAGCCCTCGGGGTTGCCCTTCGCCGCCGCCGGGAGGGGCAGGTCGGCCGTGGCGACAGCCTTCTCCGTGGTGCCGGACGGCTCATCGAGCACCTTGTCCACGGCCGCGTACACCTGAGAGGCCCGCCACCCCTCGGGGACCAGGAGCGAACGGGTCCGCTCGGTTGACTGCTCCCGCGTCAGCAACGGTACGAGCACGGCGGCGGCCACCACGAGGACGAGCACGGCGCCGACGAGCAGCGCCAGCCGGCCGCGCCGGGTCGGGCGGAGCTTGCGAGGGGGCGGGGTGTCCGGGGACTCGTTCACCATGCGGGCACGCTATCCCGCACCCGTCCGCTCCTTGGGCACCCCGCCTCCGGCGACACGCGCCCCGCTCCTCAACGTGCAGCACCGGAGGCGAACGTACGAACAGGGGATCGGGTGTTCGCTGGAACGCGTGGTCGTATCGGTATTCGTTGCTCAGCTGCCGTGCGGCACATGATGATTACAGGGCGCAAGCGACGGGCTGCAGACCGCGACTGTGCTGTCCCGGAGAATCACCATGCACAAGGAGAAACACCAGATGAACTTCCTCACCAACCTGCTGGCCGGTGTCGTCCACTTCGTGGGTTGGCTCATCTGACCAAGGCTCGATCAGGCGCCGCCGCTCCCCGTCCCACGGGAGCGGCGGCGCCGTCGTGTGGGGTCCCGGGCCGGGGTTCACCCTGCGGCGAACGAGGTGAACATGTCCACGAGCGGCTGCGGCGCCCGGTCATTGAAGATCATTTCCAGGCCCTCGGCGGACTCCTGGGCGCTCTTCGCGCTGCGCACGAAGAGGGGTTCCTCGTAGGCGGTCAGCGCCGCTTCGATGTCTCCCGGGTGAGCCGCGAGCGCCAGGCCCAGATCTGCGCCGTCGATCATGGCGAGGTTGGCGCCTTCGCCCGCGAAGGGCGACATCAGGTGTGCGGCGTCACCGAGCAGGGTGACGCCCGGAGTGCGCTTCCAGTGGTGCCCTGCGGGAAGCGCGTGGATGAGGCGCGGCACCAGCGGGCCGTCGGCGTCGGTGATCAGCCGCCGGAGGCCGGGCGCCCAGTCCGCGAAGCGCTGGGCGATGGCGGCCTTGGAGGCTTCGGCGTCGGTGAAGTCGATCGCCGACAGCCCGTCCTCGGCGGCGCGCAGCCCGGCGTAGACGTGAAGGCTGCCGTCGGATTCGCTGTGTGCGAGGAGTCCCTTGTTGTCACCGAGCGCGAAGAACATCCCGCCGCCGATGAGCTCGGCGCACTCGGGATGGTCGGCATCGGCCTCGAAGAGGTCCATTTCCACGAAGGAGACGCCGGTGTAGGCGGGGACGGCATCGGAGAGCAGCGGACGGATGCGGGACCAGGCTCCGTCCGCCCCGACGAGCAGTCCGGCCGTGAAGGAAGTGCCGTCCGCGAGCGCCACCTCGTGCTGCCCGTCGGCGGTGGGCGCGGCGCCGGTGATCCTGCTGCCCCAGCGCACGGTGCCCTCGGGCAGCGAGTCGAGCAGCAGATCGCGGAGGTCTCCTCGGTCGATCTCGGGACGGTCACCCGAACCGTCGTCCGCCTCCTCATGCAGCACCCGGGCGCGCTTGTCCAGGACCCGCATGGCTTCGCCGCCGGGATGGACCTTCTCCCGGAACAGCTCGTGCAGGCCGGCGGCGCGCAGGGCCGCCTGGCCGGAATCCTCGTGGATGTCGAGCATGCCGCCCTGGGTACGGGCGCTCCGGTCGGCCTCCAGGTCGAAGACCGCCGCCTCGATCCCGTTCACATGCAGTACGCGGGCGAGCGTGAGGCCGCCGAGGCCGGCGCCGATGATCGCGATGGGGTGGCGCACGGTGCTCATGGTGGTACCTCCGGCTCGTCGGAAATGCCGGCCGCAGGATTCCCGGAGGGCCGGCGCCCTCGGCAGCGACAGAACAGCCAGGGCACATCCCACCATAACGAACGCGTTCGTAACGAACAAGTTCGTTCGCGCGCTCGGCGTGTCCGGCGGCCCGTCAGCCCGCCGCCGGGGCGAGCTGGGTGTCCCTGCGGACGAGAGCCGCATAGCGACCGCCCTGGTCGAGCAGTTCCTCGTGACTGCCGCGCTCGGCGGTCCGCCCTCCGTCCAGAACGACGATCTGGTCCGCGTCGCGCACGGTGGACAGCCGGTGCGCGATGGTGAGGGTGGTGCGCCCGGCGGAGAGCGCGTCGATCGCCTCCTGCACGGCGAATTCGGTACGGGTGTCGAGGGCGCTCGTCGCCTCGTCGAGGATCAGCACCGGCGGGTCGCGCAGGATCGTGCGGGCGATGGCCAGGCGCTGCTTCTCGCCACCGGAGAACCGGTAGCCGCGTTCACCGACCAGGGTGTCGTAGCCGTCGGGCAGCGACGCGATGTGGTCATGGATCTGTGCCGCGCGGGCAGCCGCCTCGATCTCGTCATCGGTGGCGTCCGGCTTGGCGAAGCGCAGGTTCTCCGCGACCGAGGCGTGGAAGAGGTACGTCTCCTGGGAGACCACCCCGATGGCCCTGGCGAGGGTGTCGAAGTCCAGATCCCGTACGTCGACGCCGTCGAGCGTGACCCGTCCGCCGGATACGTCGTACAGCCGGGGCACCAGGTAGCTGAGAGTGGACTTGCCGGAGCCGGTGGGGCCCACGACGGCCAGGCTGCCGCCGGCGGGCACGGCCACGTCGACGCCGCTGAGCGTGGGCGCGCCCTTCTCGTCGTAGCTGAAGTCGACGTTCTCGAAGCGGATCTCGCCGCGGATCTTCTCCAGCCGGACCGGGTTCTCCGGCTCCGTGATGTCGACCGTGAGGTCGAGGTATTCGAAGATCCGCTGGAAGAGCGCGAGGGACGTCTGCATCTGCACGCCGGTGGAGAGCAGGCTCACGGCGGGCCGGAACAGGCCCTGCTGGAGAGAGACGAAGGCGACGAGCGTGCCGATGGAGACGGCGGGTCCGCTGGACTGGAGGGTGATGCCCGCCGCCCAGTAGATGACGGCCGGCATGGCGGCCATGACGATGCCGATCGTCGACATCCGCCAGCGTCCGGCCATGCTGGAGCGCACTTCGAGGTCGACCAGCCGCTCGGACTCCTCGGTGAAGCCCTTGGTGAGCGAATCGGAGCGGCCCATCGTGCGGCCGAGCAGGATGCCGCTGACGGAGAGCGATTCGGTGACGGTGGCCGCCATGGCGGCCATCTGCTTCTGCCGTTGGGTGGTGATCCTCTTGCGCTCGCGGCCGACCCGGCGGCTGATCCAGACGAAGACCGGCAGCAGGAGCAGCGAGACGATGGTCAGCCGCCAGTCGAGCGCGATCATGGCGACGACGGTGGCGATGACCGCGGTGAGGTTGGAGACCAGCGAGGTCGCCGTCGAGGTGACGGTGGCCTGCATGCCTCCGATGTCGTTGGCGATCCGGGACTGGACCTCGCCCGTGCGGGTCTTGGTGAAGAAGGCGAGCGGCATCCGCTGGAGCTGGGTGTAGACCGCGGTGCGCAGATCGTGCATCACACGCTGGCCCACAGTGGTGGAGATGAGGGTCTGCAGCACACCGAAGACGCTGTTCATCACGGCGGTGAGGATCATGCCGAGCGCGAGCAGCGACAGGAGTCCGGTCCGCCCCTGCGGAATGGCGGTGTCGAGGATCTCGCGCAGCAGGAACGGCGAGGCGACCGACACCAGCGACGAGGCGCCGACGAGCAGTCCGACCACCGCGAGGCGGCCGCGGTACGGATGGAAGAGGCGGAGGATGCGGCGCAGTTCGGCGGGTGGCTGCTCGGCATCCGGGGGCGGGGGTGTCCACGTGGGTTCGTCGGGTTTCATGGGCTCCTTCGTCAGGCGTGCGGCAACAGGGAGAGGAGGGCTGCGACCGCCTGCGACGCCGTGCGCGTCAGCGGTCCGGGGCGGTCCGGGTCGGCGGCCCGTACGGATCTACGGCCTGCCGGGATTTCCGGGATTGACGGCCCTGAGCAGTCCAGCAGATAGGAGCATAGCTCATTGTTACCTCTACTCACAATGAACAGGGTCCTGATATTGTTCCTCCTATGGATTCCCCCGACCCCGACGGCCTGCTCGCCGAACAGCTGCTGCGGCTGACCCGCAGGCTCCAGCGCATTCAGAGCCGTCAGCTGGAGCCGGCCGGCATCACTCCCGCGCAGTTCCGGCTGCTGCGCACCGTCGCCCAGTACGACCGTGCGCCACGGATGGCGGATCTCGCGCAGCGCCTCGATGTGGTCCCGCGCGCCGTCACCACCCTGGTGGACGGCCTGGAGGCCAGCGGCCGGGTGCGTCGGGTCCCCGATCCGGACAGCCGCAGGGTCGTCCGGATCGAGATCACCGACGAGGGCACCGCCACGCTCCGCTCGCTGCGCAACGGGCGCCGGGCGGCCGCAGAGGAGATCCTGGCTCCATTGACCGCCGATCAGCGTGACGTGCTCGGCGGCCTGCTGACCGCTCTGGTCGACGGAATGCCGGAGCGCCGCTGCTGACCGGGGGCGAAGCACCCCACCGAGCCGCCGAGGGGACCTCGAATGCCGCTGCTGGAGCCGAAGCCGGAAGCCCTGAGCCCCGGGGCGATGCGCAGCCCCGCCCACGACCGGGTGCCCGACGAGCAGGCACCGGGCACACCCGAGCCGATGCGGAGCGAGCTGACCGCCCTGCTGGGGCCCCGGAAAGTGCTGTGGAAGATCTCCGACCTGGTGCGGTACGCCTCCGATGCCAGCCCCTACCGGTTCGTGCCCCAGGTCGTGCTCGTCCCCGAGGACATCGACGACGTCTCGGCGATCCTGTCGTACGCGCACGGCAAGGGCCGCAACGTCGTCTTCCGGGCCGCGGGCACCAGCCTGAACGGCCAGGCGCAGGGCGAGGACATCCTCGTCGACGTACGGCACCACTGGGCGGGCATCGAGGTCCTGGACGGCGGGGCGCGGGCCCGCATCCGGCCGGGGACGACGATCATGCGGGCCAACGCGACCCTCGCCCGGCACGGCCGGCTGCTCGGACCCGACCCGGCCAGCGCGATCGCCTGCACGATCGGCGGGGTCGTCGCCAACAACGCCTCAGGGATGACGGCGGGCACCAGCCGCAATTCGTACCGGACGGTGTCCTCGCTCACCTTCGTGCTGCCCGGCGGCACGGTGGTGGACACCGGCGATCCCGCTGCGGACGAGGACCTGGCGCACGCGGAGCCGCAGCTCTGCGCGGGGCTCCTCGCGTTGAAGGCCGAGATCGAGGCCGATGCCGGGCTCACCGCCCGGATCCGGGCCAAGTACGAGATCAAGAACACCAACGGCTACCGGCTCGACGCGTTCCTCGACGGCACGACGCCCGTGGAGATCCTGCGCGGGCTCATGGTCGGCTCGGAGGGGACCTTCGGCTTCATCTCCGAGGTCGTCTTCGACACACTGCCGCTGGACCGCCGGGTCTCCACCGCGCTGCTCTTCTTCCCGTCCCTGACCGCGGCGGCGGCCGCCGTCCCGCTGTTCAACGAAGCGGGCGCCATCGCCGTCGAGCTGATGGACGGGAACACCCTGCGGGCCTCCGTCAGCGTCCAGGGGGTACCCGCCGACTGGGCCGGGCTGCCGAAGGAGACCGCCGCGCTGCTGGTGGAGTTCCGCGCGCCGGACGACGCGGGCCAGGAGGCGTACGAGCGGGCGGCGGCCGGTGTGGTGCGGCGGCTGGAGCTGGTGCGGCCCGTCACCTCGGTCACCAATGAGTTCACCCGGGACGCGAAGACCATCTCCGGCTACTGGAAGGCCCGCAAGGCCTTCGTCACCGCGGTGGGCGGCTCCCGGCCGTCCGGTACGACCCTGATCACGGAGGACTTCGCCGTACCGCCCTCCCGGCTGGCCGACGCGTGCGAGGCGTTGCTGGCGCTCCAGGCCGAGCACGGTTTCGACGCCGCCGTGGCGGGCCACGCGGCCCACGGCAACCTGCACTTCCTGCTCGCCTTCGACGCGGCGAAGCCGTCCGACGTCGACCGGTACGCCGCGTTCATGGCGGACTTCTGCCGGCTGACCGTGGAGCGGTTCGACGGATCGCTCAAGGCGGAACACGCCACCGGCCGCAATATCGCGCCCTTCCTGGAGCTGGAGTGGGGACCGCGGGCGACCGAACTGATGTGGCGGACCAAGCAGCTCATCGACCCCGACGGCGTGCTGGCGCCCCGGATCGTCCTGGACCGCGACCCCAGGGCCCATCTGCGCGGACTGAAGACCATCCCGCGCGTCGAGCCGGTGGCCGACCCCTGCATCGAGTGCGGATTCTGCGAACCGACCTGCCCCAGCCACGATCTGACCACGTCACCGCGCCAGCGCATCGTGCTGCGCCGGGAGATGATGCGGCAGCCGGACGGCTCTCCGGTGGAGACCGGACTCCTCGACTCCTACGGCTACGACGCCGTCGACACCTGCGCGGGCGACTCCACCTGCAAGCTCGCCTGTCCGGTCGGCATCGACACGGGCGCCATGATGAAGGGCTTCCGCCACCAGCGGCACTCCCCGCGCGAGGAACGGATCGCCGCGCTCACGGCGAAGAACTTCCGTGCCGTGGAGACGGCGGCCCGGCTCGCCGTCGCCGCGGCGAGCCGGATCGACGACCGGCTCCTCGAAGGCGTCACCGGTCTCGCCCGCCGGGCCGTGCGCCCCGATCTGATGCCCGCGTGGCTGCCGGAGATCCCCGGAGCCGCCGCCCGCAAACTGCCGCCCACATCGAGGGCGGGAGCGAGCGCCGTCTACTACCCGGCCTGCGTCAACCGCATCTTCGGCGGCCCGGAGGGGCAGCACCTCCCGTCGCTGCCGCAGGCCGTGGTCGCCGTCTCCGCGCGGGCCGGAAAGCCGGTCTGGATCCCCGAGGACGTCGCCGGAACGTGTTGCGCGACGATCTGGCACTCCAAGGGGTACGACACCGCGAACGCCGTGATGGCCAACCGGATCGTGGAGGCCGCCTGGGGCTGGACCGCGGGCGGGAAGCTGCCGCTCGTCGTCGACGCCTCGTCCTGCACGCTGGGCATCGCCCATGAGGTGGTGCCGTATCTGACCGAGGACAACCGGGCGTTGCACCGCGAGCTGACCGTCGTCGACTCACTGGTCTGGGCCGCCGACGAGCTCCTGCCGGAGCTGACGGTGCTGCGCCGGACCGGCTCCGCGGTCCTGCACCCGACGTGCTCGATGGAGCATCTGGGCGATGTGGCCCACCTGCGCGCGGTCGCGGAGGCCTGCGCCCGGGAGGTCGTCGTACCGGACGACGCCGCGTGCTGCGGATTCGCCGGCGACCGAGGCATGCTGCACGAGGAGCTGACGGCCTCCGCGACCGCGAAGGAGGCCGCAGAGGTGAACACCCGGGAGTACGACACGTATCTCTCGGCCAACCGGATGTGCGAGATCGGCATGGACCGGGCGACGGGCCGTTCGTACTACTCGGTGCTGATGGAGCTGGAGCGGGCGACCAGGCCCGGTCCCGGTCAGGCCTGAAGGGCCGCCCGGTCGCCCATGACGACGACCGGGTGCTGCTTCGGGTCGAGGGTGCGCAGGAGCTTCTCCATGGCCGTCTTCGGCAGGCTCACACAGGCCGAGGTGCCGCTGCCGTGATCCATGTGCAGCCAGATGCTGCCGCCCTTGGTCTGACCCTCGGGCCGCGTCGGGTCGTTGGGCGGGGTGCCCTTGACGCGGTTGTAGTCGATGGCGATGACGTAGTCGAAGTCGTGCCAGTGGGACTTGGCCCAGTAGTGCGGGGCCTGGATGGACGCCGACTGCGTGTACGGGAGCCGGGCGCCCGGGTCGGGCAGTACGCCGGCCGCGTCGGTGAGGGTGAAGACACCGACTGGGCTGCGCTTGTCGTCCTCGTGGTGGTTGTCGGCCCAGCCCTTCTTCCCGTTGTGGGCCTTCCAATCGGCGGCCTTGTCCCAGGTGGAACCTGACTTGGTGTAGAGCACGACCGTGGAGTCCGCGGAGTTCTTGCCCTCGCCGTACACGGTGACGACCTGACGGGAGTTGCCCGGGATCTTCGACTGCCAACGGTCGCCGACGTCCGGAATGCGCTTCAGGTCGGTGGTCTGCGCCTTGTCCTTCGGCTTCCGGGCATCGGCGGACGGCGCGTCGTCCTTCTTCGCGTCCTGGTCCCCGCCGCATGACGTCAGGGTCGTGAGCAGGACTCCGCAGGCGGCCGCCGAGACCACCACTCGTACCGCACCGGCTATATGCATCCGTCCATGGTCGCATCCGACGGCGTCCGGCCCCGCCCACCCGTGCGGGCCGCGGCGAATGCGTGCCGAATCTTTACCCCCCGACACCCCCCGACCGGCGTCGGTGCGCGCGGTCCCCCGTACGTAAAAGGGTTTGCCGCGCCCACGGCCGGACGCGAGGATTGGACGGTTTGGTCCCCCCACATGCTCCTGCCCACACGCTCCTGCCCACGTGATTCTAGAGGTCCTCGCGGACCTCAGCTCCTTCCGATCTTTGGGACGTCATGCAAATTCGCGATCTTCCGTACCCGGATCCCGGCGATCCCGATGTCCGGTCGGGTCCTCGCTTTCTGATCTGGCTCGGCCGCAACCAGATCCGCGGACAGCTCAAGGCCATGTCCTGGGGCCTGCTCCACCAGTGCGCCCTCGCCGGGCTGCCGCTCGCCGTCGGGTTCGCCGTGCAGGCGGTCGTCGACCGGTCCGGCGGGCGGCTCGCACTGGCCGGCGGGCTGATCGCGGTGCTCGGCGTGCTGATCTCGGTGGGCGACACCATGCTGCACAGGACCGCCGTCACCAACTGGATCACCGCGGCCGCCCGGATCCAGCAACTGCTGGCCCGCAAAACCGCGGAGCTCGGCTCGGCGCTGACCCGACGGGTCGCCGCGGGCGAGGTCGTAGCGGTGTCGACAGGTGATGTGGAGAAGATCGGCTGGTTCGTCGAGGCGCTCTCCCGGTTCGTGGCAGCCGCTGCCGCCCTGGTCATCATCTGTGTCGGTCTCGTGCTGTATCTGCCCTCGCTGGGCGTGCTGGTGGCGCTGGCCATGCCGGTGCTCGCGCTGGGCGTGCTGCCGCTCCTCCCCCGCGCCACCCGCCGCGCCGACCTCCAGCGCGAGAAGGCCGGAAAGGCCACCGAACTGGCCTCCGACACCGTGGCCGGGCTGCGGGTGCTGCGCGGTATCGGCGGTGAGGAACTGTTCCTCGGCCGCTACCGGCAGGCCTCGCAGGAGGTCCGCAAGGCCGCCGTTCGCAGTGCGCGGATGTGGTCGCTGATCTCCGCGATCCAGGTTCTGCTGCCGGGCGTCCTGCTGATCGCGCTGGTCACGTACGGCGCCGCGCTGGCCCGTGACGGGAAGATCGACGTCGGTCAGTTGGTGACCGTGTACAGCACGGCGACGCTGCTGCTGTTCCCGCTGCGCCACTTCGAGGAGATCGCCATGGCGTACTCCTTCTCGCGGCCGTCCGCACAGCGCGCGGTCCGGGTGCTGTCGCTGAACCGGGTCGCCCGCCCCTCGACGCTCGACACCGCACCGGCCGGGGACCTGTACGACCCGGTCACCGGACTGATGGCGCCCGAGGGCCTGTTCACCGCGGTGGTCTGCGGCGATCCGGACGAGGCCGGACGGCTCGCGGACCGGCTCGGCGGCCACGCCCAGCCCGAGGTGGCCAGGGACGGCGCCGTCGAGAGCGGGACGGCGGACCAGGAGGTGCCGTCCGTGCTGCTCGGCGGAGTCCCCCTGGACGAACTGGAACTGGGCGCGGCCCGGACCGCCGTACTGGTCCAGGACAAGGACCCGGTGCTGCTCTCCGGCACCCTGCGCGAACTGCTGGACGTGCCGTCGTCCGGCCGGGTGACCGCCGGGGACGCGCTGTCGGCCGCCCAGTGCGACGACGTCCTGAGCGCCCTGGCGCACGCGTCCGTCGACTCGGACGGAGACCCGATGAACACCCGGATCACCGAACGCGGCCGGTCGCTCTCCGGCGGCCAGCGCCAACGGCTCGCCCTGGCGCGTTCGTTGGTGACCGACCCGGAGGCGCTGGTGCTCGACGAGCCGACCTCCGCGGTCGACTCGCACACGGAGGCGCGGGTCGCCGCGGGGATCAAGGCGCTGCGCAAGGACCGTACGACGGTGGCCTTCGCCTCGTCGCCGCTGCTGCTCGACCTGGCGGACCGGGTGGCGCTGGTCCACCGGGGCACGGTGGTGGCCGTCGGCACCCACCGTGAACTGCTGCACGGCGAACCGCTGTACCGGGCGGTCGTCACCCGCGAGACCGACGACGAGATCCCGGCCCCGCCGGGCGGGGACGGCGCGGTCCACCCGATCGACACCCACGAGGAAATCGAGGAGAGGGCATGACCGGCCTCGCACCACCGGCCTACGACCCGGCCGCACCCGAGTCGGCCACCACCCTGCCGGTCGGCACCCCCGCGACCGTACGGAGTTACGTCGGGGAGCTGATGCGGCGCCATCGGCGGCCGTTCCTCGTGGTCACCCTGCTCAACACGGTCGCGGTGGTCGCCTCGATCGCCGGGCCCTACCTGCTGGGCGGGCTCGTCGAGGACCTGTCCGACGGGGTCACCGACCTCCATCTGGAGCGCACCGCCGCGGTGTTCGCCGTCGCGCTGGTCATCCAGACCGTGGTCACCCGGATGATGCGGCTGCGCAGCGCGATGCTCGGCGAGGAGATGCTGGCCGATCTGCGCGAGGACTTCCTCGTGCGCTCCGTCCGGCTGCCTCCGGGTGTGCTGGAGCGGGCCGGGACGGGTGATCTGCTCTCGCGGATCACCACGGACATCGACCGGCTCGCCAACGCCATGCGCGAGGCGGTGCCGCAACTGGCCATCGGTGTGGTGTGGGCGGGTCTGCTGCTCGCCGCGCTCGCGGTCACCGCTCCCCCGCTGGCGCTCTCGGTGCTCATCGCGCTGCCGGTGCTGATCATCGGCTGCCGCTGGTACTTCCGCCGGGCGCCGTCCGCGTACCGCTCGGAGGCCGCAGGTTACGCGGCGGTCGCGGCCATGCTCGCGGAGACGGTGGACGCCGGGCGGACCGTGGAGGCGCACCGGCTGGGTGCGCGCCGGGTCGCGCTGTCGGACCAGCGGGTCAAGGAGTGGACGGCCTGGGAGCGGTACACGCTGTTCCTTCGGTCCGTGCTCTTTCCCGTCATCAACGCCACGTACGTGACGATCCTGGGCGCGGTCCTGATGCTCGGGGGCTGGTTCGTGATCGAGGGCTGGCTCACGGTGGGGCAGCTGACGACGGGCGCCCTGCTCGCCCAGATGATGGTCGACCCGATCGGCCTGATCCTGCGCTGGTACGACGAGTTGCAGGTCGCCCAGGTGTCACTGGCGCGCCTGGTGGGGGTCCGCGAGATCGAGCCGGACGCGGGCGACGCGTCGGTGGCCCCGGACGGCCGGGACGTGCGCGCCGACGAGGTGCGCTTCGGTTACCGGGCCGGGCTCGACGTCCTGCACAAGGTGTCGCTGGACGTCGCTCCGGGCACCCGGCTGGCGCTCGTCGGCCCGTCCGGTGCGGGCAAGTCGACGCTGGGGCGGCTGCTGGCCGGTATCTACGCGCCGCGCACGGGTGAGGTCTCGCTGGGCGGTGCGCAGTTGTCGCGGATGACCGCGGAGCACGTGCGTACGCATGTCGCACTGGTGAACCAGGAGCACCATGTGTTCGTGGGGACCCTGCGGGACAACCTGTTGCTGGCCCGTGCCGGTGCGAAGGACGCGGAGCTGTGGGCGTCGCTGGCCGCGGTGGACGCGGACGGCTGGGCCAGGGCCCTGGACGAGGGGCTGGACCGTGAGGTCGGCTCGGGCGGTCTGGTGCTCACTCCCGCACAGGCGCAGCAGATCGCGCTGGCCCGACTGGTGCTGGCCGATCCGCACACGCTGGTGCTGGACGAGGCGACGTCGCTGCTGGACCCGCGCGCGGCCCGTCATCTGGAGCGCTCGCTGGCCCGGGTGCTGGACGGCCGTACGGTCGTGGCCATCGCGCACCGGCTGCACACGGCGCACGACGCGGATGTGATCGCGGTCGTCGAGGAGGGCCGGATCAGCGAGCTGGGCAGCCATGACGAGCTGGTGGCGGCGGACGGCGCCTACGCGGCGCTGTGGCGGTCCTGGCACGGCTGAGCTGGGAGGTCCCCCGGATCCACCGGCCATCCGGGGATCGTTAATGTCGGTACATGACAGATTCCTATGCGGATCCGGGGACGCCCGACTGTCGCAGCGCACTGCGCTACCTGTGGTGGCTGGTCACCAGCCAGCGCCACCGGATCGCCGCCGGTGCGCTGCTCGGCAGTGCCTGGATGGTCTGTCTGACATTGCCGCCGTACCTGCTGTCGCGCGCCATCGACGACGGGCTCGAACCGGGGCGGTGGTCCGCGCTGGCGGGCTGGGTCGCTGCGTTGCTGGGTGTGGGGGTGCTCAACGCGTGGCTGGCGATCATGCGGCACCGCACGATGACCAGGGTGCGCATGGACGCCGCGTTCCGGTCCGTGGCGGTCGTGGTCAGGCAGGCGACCGTGCTGGGTGCGGAGCTGCCGCGCCGGGTCACGGGCGGGGAGGTCGTCACGATCGGGTTCCGCGATGTCGCCGTGATGGCCGCGACGCTGACCATCACCGGCCCCGGGGTCGGCGCGGTCCTCGCCTATGTCGTGGTGGCCGTGCTCCTGCTGACCGTCTCGCCGCTGCTCGCGGTGGTGGTGCTGCTCGGCGTGCCGCTGCTCGCGGTGCTGGCCGGCCCGCTGCTGTGGCGGCTGCAGGGCGTCGAGGCGGCGTACCGGGAGCAGGAGGGCACGCTCGCCGCCCGTTTCGAGGACATCGTCGGGGGCCTGCGCGTCCTCAACGGGATCGGCGGCAAGGAGGTGTACGGCGAGCGCTACCGGCGGGGTTCGCGGGAGCTGACGGCGGAGGGGTACCGGGTCGGTACGGTGACCAGCTGGATCCAGGCCCTCGGTGTCGGGCTGCCGACCCTGTTCCTCGGCGTCGTGACCTGGCTGGCGGCCCGGATGGCCGCTCAGGGGACCCTCACCGTGGGCGAGCTGGTCGCGGTGTACGGGTACACGGCGGTGCTGGTGGTGCCCGTCTCGTTCTTCATCGAGGGCGGCTACTCCCTCAGCCGGGGGCTGGTCGCCGCCCGCAGGATCATCCGGTTCCTGGCTCTGGAGCCCGCTTCCCCGGGCACGGAGGCCACCTCGGACGGGCCCTCCGAGCCGTCCGCGCTGCGTGATCCGGAATCCGGCGTCGAGGTGGAGCCGGGCAGGTTGACCGCGCTCGTCAGCGCCCGCCCTTCGGACTCGGCGGCGGTGGTCGACCGTCTCGGCCGGTTCGCGGAGTCGGCCGCGACCTGGGGCGGGATCCGCCTCGACGAGATCGACCTGACGCGGGTCCGCCGCCGGATCCTGGTGGCGGACAACGAGGCCGATCTGTTCGCCGGACCGCTGCGCGAGGTGATCTGCGGCGCGCGGGACCGGGACGAGGAGGCCATCGGCCGCAGCGTCCGCGCGGCCATGGCGCAGGACATCGTGCGCGGTCTGCCGGACGGGCTCGACTCGCCGGTCGACGCACAGGGCCGCAACCTCTCCGGGGGACAGCGCCAGCGCGTCCGGCTGGTCCGGGCCCTGCTGGCCGATCCCGAGGTGCTCCTGGCGGTCGAGCCCACCTCGGCGGTCGACGCCCACACCGAGGCGGCCGTCGCGGCACGGCTGCACACCGCGCGGTCCGGCCGCACCACGGTCGTCACCAGCACGTCGCCGCTCCTGCTGGACCGGGCGGACACCGTGTACTACCTGGTCGACGGCTCCGTCGCAGCGGTCGGAAGCCATCGCGAGCTCCTGGACGGGCAGCCCGGATACCGCGGGCTGGTGTCCCGCGGCGCGGACGACGACGCCCCCGGCACAACCGTCCCGGCGTCCCGGGAGTCCGGGCGATGACGGCCGGCTCCGGGACGGCGGACCGGGCCCTGCCCGTCGCCGGACCACGCCTGGTCCGCCTGGCCGCGCTCCGGCTGATCCGGCTGGACGGCCGCGCCTTCGCCGCCATGACCGCGCTCAACGCCCTCGCCGCGGCTGCCGGGCTCGTCGGCCCGTGGCTGCTCGGGCGCATCATCGACGAGGTCCGGGCGGGCGGCGGGGTGGCCGAGGTGGACCGCCTCGCGCTGACCATCCTCGTCTTCGCCGTGGCGCAGCTGCTGCTGGTCCGCTACGCCGGGCTCGTCGCGC
Organism: Streptomyces sp. NBC_00341; assembly: GCF_041435055.1. Lineage (NCBI taxonomy): Bacteria > Bacillati > Actinomycetota > Actinomycetes > Kitasatosporales > Streptomycetaceae > Streptomyces > Streptomyces sp. NBC_00341. The sequence continues at coordinate 847,096 of NZ_CP108002.1, forward strand.
ACCGCTTCGGTGAACGGACCCTGGCCCGTATCCGGGAACAGTTCGCCGAACGGGCGCTCGCACTGCCCGCCACGGCCGTCGAGCGGGCCGGCACCGGAGACCTGATGACCCGCGGCACCACGGATGTCGCCGCGGTCGGCGCCACCCTCCGGAACTCCGGTCCTGAGGTCCTCGTCGCGGGGGTCCAGGCGCTGTTCATCCTCGGCGCGGTCTTCGTCCTCGATCCGCTGCTCGGCGCCTGCGGGGTGCTGGGCCTGCTCGGCATCCGGTTCGCCGCCCGCTGGTACCTGCGCCGGGCGCTCACCGCGTACCTGGCGGAGGGAGCCGCCAACTCGGAGCTCGCGGAGCAGCTCGCCGCCACCGCCGCGGGCGCCCGCACCGTCGAGGCCCTGGGGCTTCAGCGGCGCCGGATCGCGGAATGCCGGGAGAGCACCGAGAAGTGCCGGCGCACCCGGACCCGGACGCTGTTCCTGCGCAGTGTGCTCTTCCCTGCCGTGGACATCTCCTACGTCATCCCGGTGGCCGGTGTCCTGCTGATCGGCGGCGTACTGCACGACCACGGGGCGATGAGCCTCGGCGCGGTCGTCGCCTCCGCGCTGTACCTGCGTCAGCTGTCCCAGCCCCTGGACGTCATCCTCCAGCAGATGGAGCAGCTCCAGAGCAGCGGCGCCTCGTTCGCGCGGGTGGAGGGGATCGGCACGGCGGCACAGGCCCTGTCGGCCGTCTCTCCCGCACCGGCTGCCTCTCCCGCACCGGTCCACGACGTGATCGAGGTGGCCGGGGCGCGCTACGCCTACGACGACGGGGACGACGTCCTGCACGGAGTCGACCTGACGGTCAGGCCCGGCGAGCGACTGGTGATCGTCGGCCCCTCCGGCGCGGGCAAGACCACCCTGGGCAGACTCCTGGCGGGCATGGACGCACCGCACACCGGCTCGGTGACGGTGGGCCGGGTCCCGGTGGCCGGTCTGGACCCCGGCCGGCTGCGCCGGCACGTCGTCCTGGTCGCCCAGGAGCACCACGTGTTCCTGGGCACGGTCCGGGAGAACCTGCGGATCGCCGCGGCCGACGCCACCGACGCGGAGCTGCGCGCGGCGCTCGCCGCCGTCGGCGCCGAGTGGGCCGAGGAGCTGCCGGACGGCCTGGACACCGATCTGGGCCACGGCGGGCACCGGCCGGACGGGGCCAGGGCGCAGCAGCTCGCCCTGGCGCGGGTGGTACTGGCCGACCCGCACACACTGATCCTCGACGAGGCCACCGCGCTGCTGGACCCGAGGACGGCCCGGCACACGGAGCGCGCGCTGGCCGCCGTGCTGGAGGGCCGGACGGTCGTGGCCATCGCGCACCGGCTGCAGTCGGCCCACGACGCGGACCGGGTGGCGGTGATGGAGGACGGCCGGATCACCGAGCTCGGCACCCACGACGATCTCGTCGCGGCCGGCGGCGCGTACGCCGCGCTCTGGCGTTCGTGGCACGGCGGGCGGCCGCCCTCGTCCTGAAACGGACGGTGGTCAGCCGCCCGCGCCGGCCCGGAATTCGGTGACCCACCGCGACGTGGCCCCGATCCCGCCGAAGGTGTAGAAGTGCAGCTTGAGGACGCCGTGGCGGCGGGCGTCGTACCCCTCGGCCAGGGCACGGATGAAGCGGTCGGGGCCGGCCGTGCCCATCAGGTTGGTGAGCGAGAATCCGTACTTCTTCGCGATGGACGTGCTCGTGCCGACGCCGAAGCGCGTGGCGTACGTCATCAGCCGCTTGATTCCGGCGGGGCCCGGGATCCCGACGCGCACGGGTGCGTCGATGCCCCGTTTCCGTACCGCCTCGACCCAGGCGAGGACCGGGTCGGCGTCGAAGCCGAACTGGGTGATGACGTCGCCGGACAGGCCCTGCCGGGCGAGGGCGGTGGTCTTGTCCTCGATCGCGGACCAGAGCGCGGGGCCCGCGATGGCCGGGTGGCCCTCGGGGTATCCGCCGATGCCGACGTGCCGTACGCCGTAGGACTGGAGCAGCCCGGACCGGATGAGCGCGAGGGAGTCGTCGTAGGGGCCGTGGGGCGTGGCCGGGTCGCCGCCGATGACCAGGACGTTGTCGGCCGTGCCGTCGGAGCGGAGGGCTGCGAGGAGTTCTTCCAGTTCCGGCCGGGAGCGCAGCCGGCGGGCCGCTACGTGCGGGACCGGGACGTAGCCGAGCCGCCGGACGGCGCGGGCCGCGGACAGCCGGGTGTCCAGGTCCTCGCTGCCGAGGAAGGTGATGTTGATCCGGGTGCCGGCCGGGATGCGGTCGCGGGCCGCTTCGAGATTGGGGACGTCCTTGCCGGTCATCTCCAGGGAGAAGTCGTCGAGCAGCGGGGCGACGGCTGGGGCGGTGGCCGTGGAGAGGGAATCCATCGTGCTCCTCGTTCGTGCGGTTCTCCCTTGACCACAAGTCTGCCGGTAGCGCCCGACGCGCCACCGGGAGGCCCCCGGTGGCGCGTCGGGCGTGGGCGCCCGTCCGTCAGCCCACGTGGGCCTGCGCGACGGCGGGCGCGCCGCTGGAGGAGGCCGCGACGGTGGAGGCCCCGCGCGGGCGGCGCAGGAGGACCGCGGAGACCAGGGCGGCCAGCAGGGTGAGGGCGGCGGCGACGATCAGGCAGAGGCGTAGGCCGTCGAGGAAGGCGTCGCCCACGGCGCTCAGGGCCGGGCCCGTGGCGGCGCCCAGGTGCATTCCGGCGACCGCGCCGAGTCCGCCCGAGCGGGCGGTCTCGGTGATGCCCTGACCGGCGGCCCCGGTGATCCCGGCGTCCGCGAGGTGCGCGGGGAAGGTGTCGAGGGCGCGGGCGGTGAGGAGGGCGCCCAGGACGGCGGGGCCGAGTGCCCCTCCGACCTGCCGGAAGGCGTTGTTGCCGGCTGCGGCCATGCCCGCCAGGTGACCGGGCACGGAGGCGACGGCGGTGGCGGTCATGGGTGTCAGGACGCCGCCCATGCCCAGGCCCAGCAGCGCCAGCCGCCAGGCGATGGAGGCGAACGAGGTGTCGGCGTCGACGGTGGTCAGCGAGAGCAGGGAGCCGGTGACGACGAGCAGTCCGGCGGTGATCAGGACGCGGGCGGGCACCCGGTGCATCAGCCGGCCGACGGGAGCGCCCGCGACGATGGCGGTGCCGGTGACCATGAGGAGCCGCCAGCCCGCCTGGAGGGTGTCGAGCTGCTGCACCAGGCCGAAGTAGAGGCTCAGGAGGAAGAAGAAGCCGATCAGCGCCAGGAAGGTGATCATCGCGACGAGGGTGGTCGCGGTGAACGCGGGGCTGCGAAACAGCGCCAGGTCCAGCATCGGGCTGTCGCTGCGACGCTCTGCCAGGACGAAGGCGACGGCGCCGGCCACCGCGACGAGCAGCGCCACCAGGACCCGGGTGTCGGTGAACGATCCGGCGCCGCCCTCGATCACGCCGTATACCAGCGCGGTGATCGCGGACGCGGCGGTGATCTGGCCCGGCCAGTCCAGCCGCCGCCCGTGCGGGGCGCGCGAGTCGGTCAGCAGCCGCGCGGCGACCGCCATCGCGACGAGCGAGACGGGGATGACCAGGAGATAGATCCACCGCCAGGCGGCGTGCTCCAGGACGACTCCGGCGATCAGCGGTCCGACGGCCAGCGCCAGCAGGAGCGAGGTGGCCCAGAGGCCGATGAACTTGCCGCGCTCCCGGTGGTCGGGCACCGCGTGGCTGATCAGGGCCAGTGTGGTGGGCAGCAGCGCGGCCGCGCCGAGTCCGGCGAGTGCCTGACCGGCCCACAGCAGCTCGATCGACGGGGCGGTCAGGGCGACGGCGGCACCGACGGCGGAGGACGCCAGCCCCGCCTGGAAGACCTTCTTGCGCCCGTGGACCTCTCCGAACACTCCGGCGGTCAGGATGAACGCGGCCATCGGCAGGACGAACGCGTCCTGGACCCACGCCAGCTGGGCCGTCGACGCGCCGAGTGCCGCCTGGATGGCGGGCAGGCTCACGGAGACGGTGGTCACCGGCAAGTAGGCGACGAATACGCCCAGGCAGGCCATGGCGAGCGTGGCCGCCCGCCGGTCGGCCGGCCCGCTCGCCGAGGGTGTGACGTTCACGGATGTACTCCTTGGCGGCGCTCGGCGCCGCGGTTGATGTTCAGCGGGGCCCGTCCGCCCCGGTCGCCAGCATCGGTGACATCGGCCGGAATCAACGAAGCGCATGCTCGGACCGGACCGAAACCTCCACCCTCTCGGCGCCTCATGGCAGACTTCCACCGTGATGGACGCATTGGACATGCAGATCCTCCGCACACTCCAGTGCGCGCCGAGGGCCCCGTTCCGGCTCATCGGTGAGGTGAACGGGGTGTCGGAGCAGACCGCGGCCCGCCGCTACCACGCCCTGCGCCGCAGCGGGGTGATGCGGGTCGTGGGCCTGGTCGACCCCGCCGTGTACGGGGAGGCGCGGTGGGTCGCGCGCATCCGCTGCCGCCCCGACCGGGTCGGTCCGCTGGCCGACTCCCTCACCCGGCGTCCCGACATCGCCTACGCGAGCATCGCCTCGGGCGGTTCGGAGATCATCTGCGTCATCCGCTCGCCGCTGGACACCCAGCGCGAGGACATGCTGCTCCAGCAGCTGCCCAGGTCAGCGGCCGTGCTCGACCTGAGTATCGATCTGCTCATCCACCCCTTCGACACCCCCGGCACGTCCGGGTGGACCGGCTACGGCGGGCATCTCACGCCCGAGCAGGAGGAACGGCTGACCGGCGGCCCGTCCCCCGCCCCGGCCGGCCCTCCGCTGCCCCCGGACGCCGAGGACGCCCCGCTGCTCGCCGCTCTCGCGGAGGACGGCCGTACCTCGCACACGCGGCTGGCCGAGGTCACCGGCTGGTCCAAGGGCCGCGTCGCACGCCGCCTGGAGTCCCTGGAGTCGTCCGGCGCCCTGTCGTACGACATCGATCTGCTGCCCGAGCGCCTCGGCTATCGCCTCAACGCGACTCTGTGGCTGCGCGTCGCCCCGGCCCGCCTGGAACGGACCGGACACGAGATCGCCGGGCACGAGGAGGTCGCGTTCGCCGGTGCCACCAGCGGCGACCACAACGTGATGGCCATCGTCACCTGCCGGGACGCCCAGGACTTCTACCGCTATCTGACCACCCGCCTCGCGGCGGTGCCGGGCGTCGACGCCTACGGGGTCAGCATCCGGGCCCGGCGCCTCAAGCAGGCCGCCTCACTGATCTCCCACGGCCGCCTGGTGCATCCCGTGCCCGGATAGAGCCGGGCGTCAGATGACGTTCATCGCGGCCGCTGCGCCCACTCCCCCGAGCACCATGAACACCGGCATCAGCACCTTCAGTTCCACCCAGCTGCCGGCCCGGAAGCGCATGAACTTCGGCGGGCCGATCGGGTACCAGCGCTTGCGGCCCACCGGTATCGGCCAGAGGATCGGGCAGCCGGAGACGGTCAGCGCGTCCCCGATGTCGTGGACGAGAGCGCCCAGCACGATCGGCAGCCCCAGCCACAGGTACTCCTGGCCGGGGGCCTCGAAGAGCCAGCCCGCCCCGTTGCCCGGCTTGTCCAGGACGCCGGCGAGAATCCACGCGCTGGTCGCGCCGAGCAGCCACACCAGGACGTCGCTGGAGACCCGGGCGGCCCGCCAGAGCAGCCCCTCGACGGCGAGCACCAGGTGGACGAAGAGGATCGCCAGCACCGCCCAGCGGCCGCCGGTGATGGCGGCGGCGGAGGCGCCGGCACCTATCAGCACCGCCCACAGCCAGGTGTGGGTGAGGGTCCGGTGGCCGCCGTTGCGGTTCGAGTCGCCCCGCATCTTCGTCGCCTTGTAGACGGCGTGCGACAGCTTGTCGACGATCTCGCAGAGGCCGCGGGAGACCGGCCCGAAGGCGCGTGAGATGGTCGCGGACTTGTGGTCCAGGTCCGGTGCCAGCGCGGCGCCGGCGGTGATCAGCGCGCCGACGACCAGGACTGGCCACGGCATGGTGTGTCCCGCGGCTGCCGCAGCCGCGCCCACCCCCAGCCAGGCCGCCGCCCCTGACAGAGAGTGTGCCGGTCCCATCATGTCTGTTGCCGCCCCCGTAGGTATTGACCAGTGATGGACAACGCGTGAACGGGTGTCGCCCTGTCCGGGCGCGGAGCACCGCCGTTGCGCTGTCGTCGAGTTGAGGGGGAAGCGTATCGTCCGTGATCTTCGTGCTGTCGTCCGGTTCCCTCATCCGGGCGGAAGGCAGGCAAGATGGGGGCGTGACCCTAATCGATCAGCTGCCCCCGACCGACGACCCCGACGCCCTCTTCGAGGCATTCTCGTCATGGACCGAGACGCAGGGCATCACCCTCTATCCGGCTCAGGAGGAGGCGCTGATCGAGGTGGTCTCCGGGGCCAACGTGATCCTGTCCACCCCCACGGGCTCCGGCAAGAGCCTGGTCGCGGCCGGTGCGCACTTCGCGGCCCTGGCCCAGGACAAGGTCACCTTCTACACCGCGCCGATCAAGGCGCTGGTCTCGGAAAAGTTCTTCGACCTGTGCAAGCTGTTCGGCACGGAGAACGTCGGCATGCTCACCGGCGACGCCTCGGTCAACGCCGACGCCCCGGTGATCTGCTGCACGGCCGAGGTGCTGGCCGCCATCGCCCTGCGTGACGGGAAGTACGCAGACATCGGCCAGGTCGTGATGGACGAGTTCCACTTCTACGCGGAGCAGGACCGCGGCTGGGCCTGGCAGATCCCGATCCTGGAGCTGCCGCAGGCGCAGTTCGTCCTGATGTCCGCCACCCTCGGTGACGTCAGGATGTTCGAGGAGGACCTGACCCGCCGCACCGGCCGCCCCACCTCCGTGGTGCGGTCCGCGACGCGTCCGGTCCCGCTCAGTTACGAGTACCGGCTGACGCCCATCACCGAGACCATCACCGAACTGCTCGACACCCGGCAGTCGCCGGTCTACATCGTGCACTTCACCCAGGCGTCGGCCGTCGAGCGGGCGCAGTCGCTGATGAGCATCAACATGTGCACCAAGGAGGAGAAGGAGAAGATCGCCGATCTGATCGGCAACTTCCGCTTCACCACCAAGTTCGGCCAGAACCTCTCCCGTTATGTGCGGCACGGCATCGGGGTGCATCACGCGGGCATGCTGCCGAAGTACCGCAGGCTCGTGGAGAAGCTCGCGCAGGCGGGTCTGCTCAAGGTCATCTGCGGTACGGACACGCTCGGCGTCGGCGTCAACGTCCCCATTCGCACCGTGCTGTTCACCGCGCTCACCAAGTACGACGGCACCCGGGTGCGTACGCTGCGCGCCCGTGAGTTCCACCAGATCGCCGGCCGCGCCGGGCGGGCGGGCTTCGACACGGCGGGCTTCGTCGTCGCACAGGCCCCCGAGCACGTCGTCGAGAACGAGAAGCTGGTCAAGAAGGCGGGCGACGACCCGAAGAAGAAGCGCAAGGTCGTCCGCAAGAAGGCCCCCGAGGGCTTCGTGGCCTGGTCGGAGACGACGTTCGACAAGCTGATCCAGTCCGACCCGGAGCCGCTGACCTCCCGTTTCCGGGTCACCCACACCATGCTGTTGTCCGTCATCGCGCGTCCCGGCAACGCCTTCGAGGCGATGCGGCACCTGCTGGAGGACAACCACGAGCCGCGCAAGGCGCAGCTGCGCCACATCCGCCAGGCGATCGCCATCTACCGCTCGCTGCTGGACGGCGGCGTGGTGGAGCGGCTCGAAACCCCGGACGCGGAGGGCCGCATCGTGCGGCTCACCGTCGATCTCCAGCAGAACTTCGCGCTGAACCAGCCGCTGTCCACGTTCGCGCTCGCCGCGTTCGAGCTGCTGGACGCCGACTCCCCCTCGTACGCGCTGGACATGGTCTCGGTGGTCGAGTCGACGCTCGACGACCCGCGTCAGATCCTCGCCGCCCAGCAGAACAAGGCGCGCGGCGAGGCGATCGGGCAGATGAAGGCCGACGGCATCGAGTACGAGGAGCGGATGGAGCTCCTCCAGGACGTCACGTACCCGAAACCGCTGAGCGAGCTGCTGTGGCACGCGTACGACGTCTACCGGCAGAGCCACCCGTGGGTCGGTGACCACCCGGTGTCGCCCAAGACGGTGGTCCGTGACATGTACGAACGCGCCATGACGTTCACGGAGTTCACCTCTAACTACGAGCTGGCCCGCACCGAGGGCATCGTGCTGCGGTATCTCGCGGGCGCGTACAAGGCGCTGGAGCACACCATCCCGGACGACCTCAAGTCCGAGGACCTGGAGGACCTGATCGCCTGGCTCGGTGAGATGGTGCGGCAGGTGGACTCCAGTCTGCTCGACGAGTGGGAGCAGCTCGCCAACCCCGAGGTGGAGACGGCCGAGCAGGCGCAGGAGCGGGCCGACGAGCTCAAGCCGGTCACGGCGAACGCCCGCGCCTTCCGGGTGCTGGTGCGCAACGCGATGTTCCGCCGGGTCGAGCTGGCCGCGCTTGACCGGGTCCGCGATCTCGGTGAGCTGGACGGCGACGCGGGCTGGGACGAGGACGCGTGGGGCGAGGCGATGGACGCGTACTGGGACGAGCACGAGGAGCTGGGTACCGGTCCCGACGCCCGCGGCCCGAAGCTGCTGAAGATCGACGAGGACGCCGAGCACGGTCTGTGGCGGGTCCGGCAGACGTTCGCGGACCCGAGCGGCGACCACGACTGGGGCATCAGCGCCGAGGTCGATCTCGCCGCGTCCGACGAGGAGGGCCGGGCGGTGCTCCGGGTCACCTCCGTGGGCCAGTTGTGAGCGCGTCCGTACCGCGGGCGGCGTCGCGAGAGTGGAGACGAACAGCATGACGAACCCCGCAGAGCGCCTGGTCGACCTGCTCGACCTGGAGCGGATCGAGGTCAACATCTTCCGCGGCCGCAGCCCGCACGAGTCCCTGCAGCGGGTCTTCGGCGGACAGGTCGCCGGGCAGGCCCTGGTGGCGGCCGGCCGCACCACCGACGGGGACCGGCCGGTCCATTCCCTGCACGCCTACTTCCTGCGGCCAGGCCGGCCGGGAGTGCCGATCGTCTACCAGGTCGAGCGGGTCAGGGACGGCCGGTCCTTCACCACCCGCCGGGTGACGGCCGTGCAGCAGGGGCGCACCATCTTCGATCTGACGGCGTCCTTTCACCGTCCCGAGGAGGCGGGCATCGCGCACCAGCTGCCTCCGGCGCGCGTCGTCCCGGATCCGGAGGAGCTGCCGACGGTCGCGGAGGAGGTACGTGATCACCTCGGCGCGCTTCCCGAGGCGCTGGAGCGGATGGCGCGGCGCCAGCCGTTCGACATCCGTTACGTCGACCGGCTGCGCTGGACGCGGGAGGAGATCACGGACGCGGACCCGCGCAGCGCGGTCTGGATGCGTGCGGTCGGCCCGCTCGGCGACGACCCGCTCGTGCACACCTGTGCGCTGACGTACGCGAGTGACATGACGCTGCTGGACGCGGTACGGATCCCGGTGGAGCCGCTGTGGGGGCCGCGCGGCTTCGATATGGCGAGCCTGGATCACGCCATGTGGTTCCACCGTCCGTTCCGGGCCGACGAGTGGTTCCTGTACGACCAGGAGTCACCTATCGCGACGGGCGGGCGAGGGCTGGCGCGCGGCCGGATCTATGACCGCGAGGGGAATCTGCTGGTGTCCGTGGTGCAGGAGGGACTGTTCCGGCGGCTGGGCGAGCAACCCTCCTGACGACCGGGGCCGCCGGGCCCGACCGGGGCGGGGCTCAGGTGCCGGGCAGCGGGTCCTGTTCGACCTCGTGCCGGCGGGTGCGGATGTCCGGGGGCGCCGGGTGCAGTTTGGCGTCGCAGGCGGGGCCGAGTCCGGTGCGGCGCGAGGCCGTGCCGGTGAGCGGGCGTCCGCACAGCCGGCAGCGCACGGTACGGCGGACCGCAGCCTGGCCGGCCTCCGGCAGCGGTTCGGTACCGGATCCGGGGAAGGGTTCGGGAGTCTCCACCCGTCGATCCTCTCAAGCCCCCGGGCTACTCTGCGACTTCCCGACCCCGCACGCCGAGGAGTCCGCAGGTGACCAGCGTCCTGACACTGGAGTCCGTCCCCCGGGACAAGAAGGCGGAGAAGGCGGAGAAGGCGGCCGCACCGGGTACGGTCCGCCCCGTCGGGCACTTCGTCACCCTCACCGACACACCAGAGGGCTCCTCACGGCCGGTCGCGCACGTGGAGCGCGAACTGCCGCCGGACGGCATACCCGCGTACCTCGCGGCCCGCAAGGAGGGAATCCGCTCCTTCGTCCTGTGGGCGGAGCCGGAGCGCCGCTCCCGGCTGGCCACGCTCGTCACCGTCTCGACGGCGGAGGGTGTGTCGACGTACGAGGTCCGGGACGAGCAGGGCGCTCCCATCGGGACGATCCTCCGCGAGAAGGCCCTGTACGGCCGTGGCCTGCGCACCCGCTGGACGGTCACCCAGCCCGGCTGCCCCGAGGCCGTCGGGTACAAGGGCCGGATCTTCTGGTGGTACGTGTGGTGGCTGGTGTTCCCCGTCCAGGTCGCCATCGGCGTGGGCAGCGTCCTGGCCGGCGGCGGCGATGTGGCCCGCGGTCCCCGGCGCGTCATCTGGCGGGCGGGCGGGGAGGTCCCGCTGGAGTTCCGGTCGGACGGCGACGAGGTCCATGTGCACGCGCCCTGGGTCGACCGGCGGCTGGCGGCGGCTCTGGCGGCGCTGATCCGCTCCTTCGACAGCTGGATGGGCACGCCCTGGGACGACAAGCGGGAGTGAGCGTCGCGGGGCGCGGTGCACGGATCCGGTGCCGTCCCGAAGGCGGGTCCCGGCCCTGGTTCCGTTAGCCCGTCCGGCGGACAGCGGGGGACTCGGCCGGGCCCCGGCGCGAGCCCTTCCCCCTCTGTCGTTCCACGCCACGGAGGGTGGTCGCGCGCGGTGATCCACGGGGCGGACGCGCCGGCCCGGCGCTCTCACCGCAGGAGGCGCGGTCATGACGGACGATCAGGTGTTCCTCGGCCTGGGACTGATTGTGGTGCTGGCTGTCGGCTCCCAGCTGCTGGCGGGCCGGCTGCGGGTGCCGGCCCTGCTCGTCCTGCTGCCGGTCGGCTTCACCGCCGGCGCGCTGACGGACGACATCGATCCCCAACGGCTGCTCGGCACCGCCTTCTCGCCGCTGGTGTCGCTGGCCGTGGCGGTGATCCTCTACGACGCCGGACTCGGGCTGGATGTCAGCAGGCTCAAGGGCCACAACCGCCGTGTCGTGGTCCGGCTCATCTGGATCGGGACGGTGCTCACCGTGGTGTCGGCCGCGCTGTTCGCCGTGCCGGTACTCGACATGTCGATGTCCGGATCCGTGATGCTCGCGTCGATCCTGGTCGTCTCCGGCCCGACCGTCGTCGGGCCGCTGCTCAACTTCGTCCGGCCCAGCGAGCGGTTGCAGCGCGTGCTGATCTGGGAGGGGTCCCTGATCGATCCGGTCGGCGGGATCCTGGGGGCGCTGGTCTTCCACGGGGTGCTCGCGGGCGACCGGCCGGGGTTCGGCCGTCAGCTGGGGCAGTTCGCGGCCAGCGCGGCGGTGGGCGTGGCCGGCGGTGCGGTCGGGGCGTGCCTGCTGTGGCTGCTGCTGAGCCGGGTGCGGCTGAGTGAGGAGCTGGGTACGTCGGTGCAGTTCGCCGCGGTGATCGGCGTGGCGGCGGCGTGCGACGCGCTGCGCGACGACACGGGGCTGATCTCCGCCGTCGTCATGGGGATGGCCGTCGCCAACCTGCCGGGCCCGGACGTACCGGTGCGGAGGCCCTTCTTCGACACACTGGTCTCGCTCACCATCGGTCTGCTCTTCATCTCCATCTCGGCCACGGTCACTCCCGCCTCCCTGCGGCACGTGGTGCTGCCGTCGCTGGCGCTGGTCGCGCTGCTGGTCCTGGTGACCAGACCCCTGGTGGCCCACCTCGCGACGCTCGGAACCGATGTGCCGCGCGGGGAAAGGTGGTTCATCGGCTGGATGGCCCCCCGGGGCATCGTCGCGGCGGCCACCGCCTCCACGTTCTCCGCGACCCTGGCCGACAAGGGCGTCGGCGGCGCGGAACGCATCCTGCCGGCCACCTTCGTGGTGATCGTCGCCACGGTCACGCTGTACGGCCTGACGGCGTTCCCGGTGGCCCGGCGGCTGCGGGTGCTGCGCCCGGCGAGGTCCAGGCCGCTGCTGGTGGGCGGCGCCCCGTGGACGGTCGACCTGGCGTGCGCGCTGCGCTCCGCGGGGCCGGACGTACTGATGTGGGCGGGCGCCGCCCCCGAGCGGGCGCGGATCGAGGAGGCGGGGCTGAAGCTGGCCCCCGGTGAGCTGCTCGCCTCCGCCACCGGCGCCGGGGCGGAGCTGGAGGGGATCAGCGGGGTGCTGCTGCTGACCGGTGAGGACGACTTCAACGCGCTCGCGTCGATGACGCTCCGGGAGACCTTCGAGGGCCCGGTCCACCGGCTCCGGCCGCCGTCCGCGAGTCACGGGGTGGTGGCCCCGTACACGGGTGGTGAGTCGCTGTTCGGTCCGGGACTCACCGGTCCCGAACTGGCCCGCAGGTACGAGGGCGGGGCGCGGGTGGTCAACCGGCCCTTCGACGGTGAGATCCCGGCCGGCGACGAGCTGCTGTTCGTGGTGAGCGCGGCCGGCCGGCTCACCCCGGTGACCGGCTCCGGCACGGCCGCGCCGGAGCAGGGCGACACCCTCGTCCTGCTGAGCCCGCCGTCGCGGCCCTGAATCAGATCATCCCGGATCAGAGATATCATCTCTCCTGTGAGAGAGATGGAGAGCGCCGAGCCGGACAACGTCGATGCCCGGCTGGCCGCACGGCTGGCCGAACTCCGCGCCGAGGCAGGCTGGTCGCTGGAGGAGCTGGCGCACCGCACGGGGGTGAGCCGTTCGACGCTCTCGCGGCTGGAGCGCGGCGAGCTGAGCCCGACCGCGGCCCTGCTCGGACGGCTGTGCACGGTCCACGGGCGGACCATGTCGCGGCTGCTCCTCGAAGTGGAGTCGGAGCCGCCGCAGCTGGTGCCCGCCGGGCGCCAGCCGGTGTGGCGCGACGCGGAGTCCGGCTTCGTACGCCGCTCGGTCTCACCCCCGCACCCGGGGCTGCGCGCGGAGGTCGTCGAGGGGGTGCTCGGCGCGGGCGCCTCGATCGCGTACGAGAACCCGCCCGTCCCCGGCCTCGAACAGCACATCTGGGTCCTGGAGGGGACGGTCGAGATCACCGTGGACGGCACGGTGCACACCGTCCGCACCGGCGACTGCCTGCGCTTCCGGCTCCGCGGGCCCTCGCGTTTCCACTGTCCGGGCCCGGCCGGGGTCCGCTATGCACTGATGATCGTTCTGCCCTGAAAGGACCTGTCGTATGACCGAGATCGTCCAGGTGTCCGGACCCGAACTGGTCACGTACGCCGATGAGCTGGCCGCACTCCTGGTGGAGATCGTGGACGGCGGGGCCTCCGTCGGATTCCTCGCACCGCTGGACCGGGACGCGTCGGCCTGCTGGTGGCGGGAGCAGGCCGCGTCCGTCTCTGCCGGGCGCCTCCAGGTCTGGATCGCCCGGGACGGTGAGCGGGTCGCCGGGACCATCGGCCTGGTCCGGGCGCCGTTGCCCAACGCCCGCCATCGCGCGGAGGTCACCAAGCTGATGGTGCGTCCGTCGGCGCAGGGCCGGGGTCTGGGCCGACGGCTGCTGGACGCCGTCGAGGAGACGGCGGCCGGGGACGGTGTGACGCTGCTCGTCCTGGACACCGAGAACGACAGCGCCGCCGAGCGGCTCTACCGCTCCGCGGACTGGACCGCGTGCGGATCGGTCCCCGGCTACGCCGCCGACCCGGCGGGGGCCCTCAGGCCGACCACCTACTACTACAAGGCGGTCGGCCCGGGGCCGGCTCAGGCTGCGAGCCCGTCGGAGTCCTTGTAGACGACGCCGTCCTTCATCACCACCAGGACGTTCGCGGGGTCACCGAGGGCGTGGATGTCGTCGAGCGGATTGCCGCGGGCTATGACGACGTCGGCGCGCTTGCCGGGCTCCAGGGTGCCGGTCTCGTGGGCGATGCCGAGGAGTTCGGCGGCCTCCGCGGTACCGGCGCGCAGCGCGCCCATCGGGGTCATTCCGCAGTCCACGAGGTGGCCCAGCTCGCGCAGGTTGGTGCCGTGCTCCGCGATGCCGCAGTCGGTTCCCATGGCGACCCGCACCCCGCGCTCGATGGCGTGCGGGATGTGCGTGCGGGCGACCTCCTGCCAGTGCTTCTTCTTCGCGTACGCCCAGGGCGCCGCCTTCTTCGGGTCCGGGTCGGTGTGGGCGGTGGTGAGCGTCGGCACGAGGAACGTGCCGCGCTCCAGCATCAGGTCGATGGCCTCGTCGTCGATCTCGTAGCCGTGCTCGATGCTGGCGACCCCGCCCCGTACGGCGTTGAGGATGCCGCCCCTGCCCTGGGCGTGGGCGGCGACCTTCTTGCCGCGGTGTCCGGCGGCGATCTCCGTGATCGTGCGGATCTCGTCCTCCAGGAACCCGTCGTCGTCGGGCTGGTCGGTGGGGCTCCAGACGCCGCCGGTCGCGGCGATCTTGACGCAGTCGGCGCCCTGGCGCAGCACGCCGCGCACCGCCCGGCGGCATTCGGCGGTGCCGTCGGCCAGCCGCCCCATGGTGTTGTCGTTGGCGCGGTCGTCGTTCCCCGACCGGAAGTCGCCGTGCCCGCCGGTCGGACTGAGCATGGCGACGGCCACCAGGAGCCGGGGGCCCACCAGCAGTCCGGACTCGACGGCCCGGCGGTGTCCGGCGTCCGCCCCGCCGAGGTCCCTGGCGGTGGTGACCCCGGCTTCGAGCGTCGCCCGCATCCGGGGTGCGGCGAGGAAGGTGAGCAGGCTGCGGGGCATGGTGGCGATCTCGGCATGGCTCAGTGCGGTGCCGGGCGCGGCCATGTGGACGTGGCAGTCGATGAAGCCGGGCAGGATCGTGCCGCCGCGGACATCGACGCGCCGGGTCCCCTCCGCGGTCGCCGGACAGTCCGCGGACGGGCCCGCCCAGCGGACGCGCCCGTCCTCGATGAGCACCGCGCCGTCCCGGACGGGTTCGGCGCCCGTGCCGTCGATGAGCAGGCCGTTGTGCAGGAGTACGGGGGTGGTGGGAGCGGGCATGGCGCTGTTCCTTCCCTGGAGGGTGCGGATCGGGGTGGGTGGCGGGTCAGTCGAGGGCGGTACGGGGCCGGGCCACGACGGCTGCCGCGACGGCGACCAGGACCGACACGCCGGCGCAGCACCACCAGACGGTGGTGTAGGCGTCGATCGTGGGGATCTTCGTGCCCTTGAAGGTGATCGCGGTCAGGATGGCCGCGAAGACGGCTCCGGCGACAGAACCGCCGACTGTCTTGGCGGTGTTGTAGATGCCGGTGGCGATCGCGGTGCGCTCGTGCGGGCTGGCGTCGACGATGAGGACGGGCATGGCGCTGAGGGCCAGGCCGACGCCCGAGCCGACGATGGCGTTGACGACGACGAACTGCCAGGGCTCGTCGTGCGCCATGATCAGGAAGACGTAACCGGCCGCCATGAGGAGCCCGCTGAGCGCGAGGGCGCCGCGTCCGCCGATCAGCCGGAAGAGCCGGGAGGCGACGAGCGAGGCGGCGAACGCCATCACGCCGGACGGCAGCATCAGCCACGCGATTCCGAGGGCGTCGTAGCCGAATCCGTATCCGAGCTTGTCGCCGGGCGAGGAGACGAAGAGGACGGCGGCGGTCTGGGCGCCGAAGAGCGCGGTGCCGAGCAGGAAGCTGGCCGCGTACACGGGGAGCAGGGTGCGCCGCACGGTGAGGCGGATGTCGACGATGGGCTCCGCGACGCGGAGCTCGACCAGGACCCAGACGACGAGCGTGGCGGCGGCGACCGCGAGGAGCGTCAGGGTCCGGCCGTCGCTCCAGCCCCACTTGGGCCCCTGGGAGATGCCGAGCAGCAGCGTGGCGAGTCCGACGCTGAGCAGCCCGGCGCCGGCCCAGTCGACCCGGCCCCGGGCGCGGGTCTTCGACTCGGGTACCAGGAAGAAGACGACTCCGGCGCACAGGACGGTCGTGACGGCCGGGATCCAGAGCACGCCGTGCACCGAGGAGATGACTTCGCGCAGGAGACCGGCGATGACCATGCCGGCGCTGGCGCCGAGGGTGAGTGCGCCGACCAGCAGGGCGATGGCGCTTCGGGCGCCCGCCGCGTCGAGGCGGTCGCGGACCAGGCCGATCTCCAGCGGGAGGAGCGCGGCGAGCGGTCCCTGCAGGACGCGCCCGACGAGCAGCACCTCGAAGGAGGGCGACCAGGCGACCAGGACGGAGCCGGCGACGAGGCAGAGGACCGCGATGCGCAGCAGCCGCCGGTGGCCGTACATGTCCCCGAGCCGGCCGAACAGCGGTACGGAGACGGCGGCGGCGAGGAGTTGTGCGGCGTTGACCCAGTTGAGGTCGCCCGCTCCGACGTGGAGGACGGTGCCGAGTTCGGGCAGCAGGGCCGGCATCATCCCCTGGATGATGCCGCTGGTCAGTTCGACGAAGACCAGGAATCCGACGACCGCGGCGACGCGGGCGCCGCCGAGGCCAGGCGCGCCGGCGCCCGCGGTGGGCTGGATACGCGACATGGGGATCTCCACTTGGGCACGGCCGCGCACACGGGCGCGGCGGAGGGTGGTGGGGCAGGAAGAGTTCGCTGTGCGGGCACTTCCAAGGACGGAAGCGGGTGCCGGCGGATCAGGCGGCCGGCCGCCGGGCGGCCGCGAGGAGGCCGCGGGCCACGGCCCCGACGACGGCCAGATCGGCCGGGCCAGGGGTGATGCCGACGGCCGCGAGGGCCTCCTCGATGCCGGCCGGGGCGTGGCCGGGTATGGAGGAGGCGGGTGCCGGTTCTTCGCGGTCCGGGTCGCGGAGCGGGGCGGGCCGGTGCCGGGGGTCGGGCGCGGCCCTGCGCAGATGCCAGGTGGTGACGGACTGGAAGGCCTCGCCCGCACGGAGCAGGGTGTGCTCGCTGCGGGGGCGGCCGGCCAGTTGGAGGGAGAGCGGCAGCCCGGCGGGGTCGGCGCCCATGGGCAGCGCGAGGGCCGGGAAGCCGGTGGGGTTCCAGACGGCGGTGAGGTTGAGCTCGTCGCCGGGTGCGGTTTCCCGGGCGTAGGGGCGGGCGGGCGCGGGCCAGGTCGGGGTGGCGATCACGTCGGCCCCGGCCGGGCCGTCCAGCCGCTCCAGCAGCGCGGCGGTGAGCCGTTCGCGGGTCCGCTGGGCGCGGAGGTAGAGGTGCGCGGGAATGAGTCCGCCCGCCGCGGCCAGCCGGCGGAAGCCCCGCCCGTGTCCGTCCCAGTCGGCGGCGAGCCGTTCGCCGTGCTCGGAGAAGGCCTCCGCGAGCATCGTGACGGCGTTGACCGCGAGCAGCTCCCCGAATTCGGGGAGTTCGAACTCCCTGACCTCGCAACCGAGTTCCCGTAGGTTCCGCAGCGCGTCCAGGAAGGCCGCGCGGCACGGTCCGGTGACGCCCGGCGCGTCGAGGAGCCCGTACGGGACGCCGACGCGCAGTCCGCGGATGTCCGCGGGACCGGGCGCGAGGCCCGGCTGCCCGGTCAGCGCGTCGAGGAGGAGCCCGCAGTCGCCGGCGCTGACGGCCATCGGCCCCAGGACGTCCTGCGAGGGGCTGAGCGGCAGGCAGCCGTCGGTGGGCAGCAGGCCGAAGGTGGTCTTCAGGCCGGTGGTGCCGCACAGGGCGGCGGGCAGCCGGACGCTGCCGGAGGTGTCGCTGCCGAGGGCCCCGAGGAAGAGCCCGGAGGCGATGCCCGCACCGTTGCCGGTGCTCGATCCGCCGGTCCACCGCTCCGGGTCCCAGGGGTTGCGGGGCACCGGGAAGGGGTGGGCGGGGTCGGGACGGCCCATGGCGTACTCGGCCATGGTGGTCTTGCCGAGGACGACGGCCCCGGCGCGGCGCAGCCGGGCGACGGCGGGCGCGTCGAGCCCGCGCCACCAGTGCGGGTCATGGGCGGGGCTCTGCGCGGTGGCCGGGCCCTCGACGGTGGCGAGGTTGTCCTTCACGGCGAGCGGCAGCCCGTGCAGCGGGCCGCGTTCGGCGGCCGGGCGGGAGTCGGCCGTGCGGGCCGCGGCGAGTGCCTGTTCCGGGAAGCGGGTCACGTACACGCCGAGCAGCGGATCGAGCGCGTCGGCGTCGGCGAGTGCGGCGGCGACGAGCTCACGGCTGCCGACGGCGCCCGACCGGAGGGCGCGGGCGGCCTCGGTGAGGGTGGCGAAAGGCTGCTGCACGGGGCGCCTCCGGGGGCGGGAAACTGGCTGGATCTGATGAGGTAGGGCGATGCTAATCTCCGATCATGAGGTGACATCGAATTGCTTATCTCTGTCATGAATCACGATCCAATGCAGTTTTTTCCCATAACGATTCCCGATGCGGATCCCAGATGACTGAAAACCTGCCCCCGCTCAGCGAGCTCGATCTGGCCCTGGTCAACGCCCTGCAGATCAGCCCCAGGGCGCCCTGGACGGAGCTGGCGAAGGCGCTGGACATCGACGCCGCGACCGTCGCCCGGCGCTGGGAGCGGCTGCGGACGGCGGGCCACGCCTGGGTGACCGCCTATCCCTTCGGCGGCTCGGGAGCCGGTGCGCTGATCGAGATCGACTGCGCGCCGGGGCAGGCGGGTGCGGTGGCCGAGCAGCTCTCCGCGGACCCGCACGCGGTGACCGTGGAGCACGCGGCGGGCGGCCGCGACCTGCTGATCACAGCAATGGCCACCGGTTTCGGCGCACTCTCGCGCTACATCGTGGACCGGCTCGGCACGATCCCCGGCATCACGGCGACCCGGGCCCATCTGGTCACCCGCAGTTACACGGAGGGGAGTGTCTGGCGGCTGACGAGCCTGAGCCGCTCCCAGCAGGAGGCGCTGGCCGCGTCCCGGCGCTCGGCGCTGGGCGGCTCCCAGCAGTCGCCCGAGTACGCGGAGCTGGTCACGGCTATCGGCGAGAACGGGCGGATGTCGCTGAGCGAACTCGCCGAGACACTGGGCGTCTCGGTGAACACCGCGAGCCGCCGGCTGAACCGGCTGCTGGAATCCGGCCGGCTGGTGCTGCGCTGCGACCTGACCCGCTCACTGTCCGGCTCACCGGTCGCGGTGACCTTCTTCGGCACTGTCTCGCCCGAGCATCTGGACTCCACGGCAAGGGAGTTGGCGAGGCTTCCGGAGATCCGGCAGTGCCTCGGCCTGGCCGGCCCGCAGAATCTGATCGCGACGGTCTGGGTCTCCTCGCTGGTGGATGCCCAGGACCTGGAGGTACGGCTGGCCGCGGCCCTCCCCCATCTGCGGATCGCCGACCGGGCGGTCGCGCTGCGCGCGGTCAAGCTGATGGGCAGGCTGCTGGATCCGGACGGCCGTGCGATCGGCTTCGTCCCGATGAACCTGTGGGCGTAAGTGGGGGCCTGCGGGCGTAAGAATGGCAGTGAAAGTCACTTACTAGGAGATCCTCATGACGCTTTACGACATTCCCCTCCACACCCTGACCGGCGAGCCGACCACCCTGGGCGACTACCGGGGCCAGGCCGTCCTGCTGGTGAACGTCGCCTCCAAGTGCGGGCTGACCCCGCAGTACGCCGGACTGGAGCGGCTCCAGAAGACTTACGGGGACCGGGGGTTCACCGTGCTCGGCGTGCCGTGCAACCAGTTCGCCGGCCAGGAGCCCGGGAGCTCGGAGGAGATCCAGGCGTTCTGCTCGGCGACGTACGGGGTGAGTTTCCCGCTGCTGGAGAAGACGGACGTCAACGGCGCGGGCCGGCACCCGCTCTACGTGGAGCTGACGAAGCTCGCGGACGCCGACGGCGAAGCCGGTGACGTGAAGTGGAACTTCGAGAAGTTCCTGCTCTCCCCGGCGGGCGAGCCGGTCGCCCGGCTCCGTCCCGCCACCGAGCCGGAGGCCCCGGAGCTCGTCGCGGCCATCGAGGCCCAGCTTCCCGCCTGAAGCGATGCCGCCGGGTGGCCTGCGGCCGGATCGCCGCCCGCCGCCCGGTGGCGCTCCGGCCCGCCGCTCAGGCGTGGCTGAGCAGGAGCGAACCCTTGGGGTAGGTGACACCGGCGTTCACATTCGCCACCTGGATGCTCACGGGCGTGCCTTCCTTGATGTTGCCGCTCTTCCACGGGCTGCAGTAGGGGGAGTTGTGACCTCGGGTGCTCGCGACCCGGTCCCAGGTCCCGTCGCGGCCGATGTCGAGCTTCACCTCGATACCCCAGCCGTCCGCGCTCGTGTCGCAGGCGCGGATCGAGTCGCCGGGGATGCCGCCGTAGGGGTCGGGGTTCCATTCCCCGTATCCGCCGAAGGTCGCCTCGATCGGCTTCGGCGCGGCCGCGGCCGTGCCCTGTGCGGCGATGACGAGGCCGAACGCCGCCACGGCGGCGGCCACGACCCGCCTTCCGGTGAACCTCGGCATGGTGCGTCCCCCTCCATCGGCCAGTCACGATCTTCACGGGGAATCTACAGGTGCATGGCAGGTGCACACCATCCGCCCGCGCCAAAGGACCGGCCCCCGTCTCCTGCCGGTGCGGCGGGAGACGGGGGCCGGTCCTGCGGTGCGGGCGGCCTGGCCGGGCGTCAGCGGATGGGCATCCCGGACAGCGTGCGGGCGATCACCAGGCGCTGGATCTCGCTGGTGCCCTCGAAGATCGTGTAGATCGCGGCGTCCCGGTGCATCCGCTCCACCGGGTACTCACGGGTGAAGCCGTTGCCGCCCAGGATCTGGACCGCCTGCGCGGTGACCTCCTTGGCCGTCTCACTCGCGTACAGCTTGGACATGGAGCCCTCGGCCGACTCGAACGGCTTTCCGGCGGCCGCCATCCAGGACGCGCGCCAGACCAGGAGGCGGGCCGCGTCGATCCGGGTGCGCATGTCGGCGAGCTGGAACGCGATGCCCTGGTTGTCGATGATCGGGCGGCCGAACTGGGTCCGGGTCTTCGCGTAGTCGAGCGCGACCTCGTACGCGGCACGGGCGGTGCCGACCGCCATCGCGCCGACGGCCGGGCGGGACGCCTCGAACGTGGCCATCGCGGCGTTCTTCACCCGCTCGCCGCCACCGGAGGCGGCGCGCTCGCGGGCCCGCGCGAGGCGCTGGTCGAGCTTCTCCTTGCCGCCGAGCAGGCAGTGGCCCGGGACGCGCACGTCCTCCAGGACGACCTCCGCGGTGTGCGAGGCGCGGATGCCGTGCTTCTTGAACTTCTGCCCCTGGGAGAGCCCGGGGGTGCCGGGCGGCACGATGAAGGAGGCGTGCCCCTTGGAACCGAGCTCCGCGTCAACGACCGCGACCACGACGTGGACGTTGGCGATGCCACCGTTGGTCGCCCAGGTCTTGGTGCCGTTGAGCACCCACTCGTCCTTGGCCTGGTCGTACACCGCGCGGGTGCGCATCGAGGCGACGTCGGAGCCGGCGTCGGGCTCGGAGGAGCAGAAGGCGGCGACCTTCACATCGTTCGCGTCGCCGTACATCTGCGGGATCCAGGTGCCTATCTGCTCCTCGGTGCCGTTGGCGAGGACGCCGACGGCCGCCAGGCCCGTACCGACGATCGACAGGGCGATGCCCGCGTCGCCCCAGAAGAGCTCCTCCATCGCCATCGGGATGCCGAGGCCGGTCGGGTCGAAGAACTGCTGGGCGTAGAAGTCAAGGGAGTAGATGCCGACCTTGGCCGCCTCCTGGATGACGGGCCAGGGCGTTTCCTCACGCTCGTCCCACTCCGAAGCGGCCGGACGGATCACATCCGCGGCGAAGCCGTGCAACCAGTCACGGACCTGCTTCTGGTCGTCGTTGAGTTCGAGCGTGAACTCGGCCATTTTCCCCTCCACGTACTGCTGTCAAAAACCGTTCGTTACTTGCGGTAACAACAGTCTGTTACCGGCAAGTAGCCTCTGTCAACCGGTCAACCACAGATCCGCGCACCGCTGGACAGGGTGTTACGTTGCGCAGGCAGGACGGACAGGCACGGCCAGGGGTGGGAGAAACAGCATGGAGACCACACGACAGGCGGAGCGGCAACGGTCCGCGGCAGAACGCCGCCGCCGCGAGCTGCTCGAAGCCGCCGACCGCGTGGTGCTCAGAGACGGCCCGGGGGCCTCGATGAACGCCATCGCGGCGGAGGCCGGAATCACCAAGCCCATCCTCTACCGTCACTTCGGCGACAAGGGCGGCCTCTACCGCGCCCTCGCGAAACGGCACACCGACGCGCTCCTCAGCGCGCTGCGGGCGGCGCTCGACGCCCCCGCCGACCGCCGCGCCCGGGTCGAGGCGACGCTCGACACCTATCTCGCCGCGATCGAGGCCCGTCCGCAGGTCTACCGGTTCCTGATGCACCCCTCCGACGACGCGGCACCCTCGTCCGAGCAGGGCTTCGACGTCGGGCGCCACTCGGCCCCGCTGCTGCGCCGCCTCGGCGAGGAGCTGGCCGCGGTCATCGCGGAGCGGGTGGACCTCGGGGCCGACAGCCAGGTCATGGCCCGGATCTGGGGTCATGGCATCGTCGGCATGATGCACGCGGCGGGCGACTGGTGGCTGGGCGAACGCCCCTGCTCACGGGCCCAGCTGGTGAGCAGCCTGGCCGATCTGCTGTGGGGCCGGCTGTCCGCGGCGGGCGACCGCCCCGGTGGCCCCGGGTTCTGAAACCGCGCGATACCGCTCGCCGGTCAGCCGGGCCGCCCCCAGGGCGCCCGGCGGGCCGCGCGCAGGGCCCGCGCCCGCCGCAGCCCGGTCAGCCGGTCGGTGTAGACGGCGCCGTCCAGGTGGTCGCACTCGTGCTGGAGGCAGCGCGCGAAGAAGCCGGTGCCGCTGACCCGCACCGGCTCGCCCTCGACCGTGACCCCTTCGACCACCGCGTGGTCGAAGCGGGGCGTGCCGGCCTCGATGCCCGGCAGCGAGAGGCAGCCCTCCGGGCCCCGCACGGTGATGCCGTCGGCCTCGACGAGGGTGGGGTTGACGAGGTGCCCCAGGTGCCGGACGTCCTCGTCGTCGGGGCAGTCGTACACGAACACCCTTAGCGCCACGCCGACCTGGTTGGCCGCGAGCCCGACTCCGTTCGCGGCGTACATCGTGGCGAACATGTCCTCGACCAGCCGGGCGAGCGGGGACCCGAAGTCCGTGACGGGTTCGCAGGCGCCGTGCAGCACGGGGTCACCGAGCAGGCTCATGGCCCGGACGCGTCCGGAGCTGCCGGGGATCGGGCGGTTTCGCATGGCGGCCATCGTACGGTCCGACGTTGCGCCGGACGCACGGCCGCCGCCCGGCTCGGAGGCTACCCCGCTTACGCATCCCTGGGCGAAATGCCAAGATTTCTTCGATATGCGGCAATCCGCCCCTTCGTCGGCCTCGAATTCCTCATAGAGCCACCGAACGCCGCTCGCACCGGGCCACCCGGCGTCCGAAGCAACACGGAGCAGCCCGGAGCAGCCCGCCAAGGGCCGCGTCACCGTGCGTCACAGGTGACCCCATCGCCGCCCAGGGAGCCCCCCATGCCAGGAAAGCGAGTCGCCACACTGCCGCCGGACCCCGGGAGGGCCGCGGCCCACGACAGTGCCGCTGCCGTACCGCGCGACGTCGAAGCGGCGTTCCGGGACGTTCTCTCGGATGTCATGCACCTCGACCGGGTGACGGCGGACAGCCACTTCTTCGACGAGCTGGGTGCCGACTCCCTGGTGATGGCCCACTTCTGCGCACGGGTGAGGAAGCGCGCGGATCTGCCGCCGGTCTCGATGCGGGATGTCTACGCGCACCCCACCGCCGGTGAACTGGCGACCGCGCTGGCGACCGCCGCGCCCACCTCCCCGACCGGGCCCGCCGATCCCGCCGAGATCGCCGAGATCGCCGAGATCGCCGGGGAAGCCCTCCCCGCTCCCCCGCCTGCGGCCCCCGCCGGCCGGGCCGGGTACCTCCTGTGCGGGACGCTCCAGCTCGTGGCCTTCGTCGCCTACTCGTGCGTCATCGCGTTCATCACGGTCCGGGGCTACGAGTGGATAGCCGCCGGGTCCGGCGTGCTCTCCGGGTACCTCCGCTCCGTCGCGTTCGGCGCCGGGGCCCTGTTGGGTCTCTCCGCGCTGCCGATCGCCGCGAAATGGGTTCTCGTCGGGCGCTGGAGGCCCCAGGAGATCCGGATCTGGAGCCTCGCGTACGTCCGGTTCTGGATCGTCAGAACGCTCGTCCGCGCCGACCCGCTGGTGCTGTTCGCCGGATCGCCGCTGTACACGCTCTACCTCAGGGCGCTGGGCGCGAGGATCGGGAAGGGCGTGGTGATCTTCTCCCGCAACGTGCCGCTCTGCACCGACCTGCTCACCGTCGGGGACTCCTCCGTCATCCGCAAGGACTCGTTCCTCTCCTGCTACCGGGCCCATGACGGTCTGATCCAGACCGGCACCGTGACCCTCGGCAAGGACGTCGTCGTCGCCGAGGCCTCGGTGCTCGACATCGGGACGTCCATGGGCGACGGCGCCCGCCTGGCCCACGCCTCCGCCCTGCACCGCGGCCAGCGCGTACCCGCCGGCGAGCACTGGCACGGTTCACCGGCGCAGCGCGCCGGGGCGGAGTACCGGGTGGTGGAACCGGCGGCCTGCGGCACCCTGCGCAGGGCGGTCCACGGCGGCACCCAGCTGCTGAGCGCGCTCCTGGTGTACCTGCCACTGGCCGTCGGCGGGATCGGGATGCTGCTCGCCGGGGCCCCGCAGCTCTCGGCGGTACTGGACCCGGGGCCCTCGGTCCTCACGACCTGGGCCTTCTACCGGGACACCCTGGCGGCCTCGTTCGTCCTGCTCTTCGTGATCGTGCCGCTCGCCTTCCTGCTGCTCGCCACCGTCCCCCGGCTGCTGAGCCGCACCATCGAGCCGGACAAGGTCTATCCGCTCTACGGCTTCCACTACGGGGTGCACCGCGCGATCACGCTGCTGACCAACCGGCGCTTCCTCACCCGCCTGTTCGGTGACAGCTCCGGCATCGTCCCCTACCTCCGCCTGCTCGGGTACGACCTTTCCCGCGTCGAGCAGACAGGGTCGAACTTCGGTACCGAGGTCAAGCACGAGACGCCGTACCTGAGCACGGTAGGGACGGGAACGATGGTGGCCGACGGGCTGTCGGTCAACAACGCCGAGTTCTCCAGCACTTCGTTCCGCGTCTCCCGGACGGCCATCGGCGCACACAGCTTCCTGGGCAACAGGATCGCCTACCCCGCGCGGAGCAGCGTCGGGGACAACTGCCTGCTGGCGACCAAGGTCATGGTCCCGGTCGACGGCAGGACCCGCGAGGGCGTCGGCCTCCTCGGCTCGCCCTGCTTCGAGATCCCCCGGTCGGTCCAGCGCGACAGCAGCTTCGACCGCATGAAGAGCGGCGAGACGCTGCGCAACGGCCTGGCGGCCAAGAACAGGCACAACGCCGCTTCCATGGGGCTGTACCTGATGGCGCGGTGGTGCTACGCCTTCGTGGTCACCCTGGTGATGTCGGGTGCCGCGGAGCTGTACACCTCGGTGGGCGCCACGGCGATCGCGCTGGGCAACGTGCTCCTCGTCGTGGTGAGCGCCGGGTACTTCGTCATGGTGGAACGCCTCGTCACGGCGTTCCACCCGCCGGGTCCGCTGTTCTGCTCGATCTACGACCGCCGCTTCTGGCGGCGCGAACGCTTCTGGAAGGTGCCGTCCGAGACGTATCTCCGGGTCTTCGACGGGACACCGTTCAAGAGTCTGATCTGGCGGTCGCTGGGGGTCCGGATCGGGCGCGAGGTCTTCGACGACGGCTGCTATCTGACGGAACGCACGATGGTCACCATCGGGGACCGCGCCACGCTCAACGCCGGCAGCGTCGTCCAGTGCCATTCGCAGGAGGACGGCGCCTTCAAGTCCGCCCGCACCACGATCGGATCGCACTGCACCCTCGGCGTCGGGGCCTTCGTGCACTACGGGGTGACGATCGACGACGGGGCCGCTCTCGCTCCGGACTCCTTCCTGATGAAGGGCGAGTCGGTCCCGCGCGACGCGCTGTGGGGCGGCAACCCCGCACGCCAGATACGGGCGGGCGGCGCCCGTAGCGAGGAGGCGGCACGATGAACACGCCCGCACGGACCGGAGCCGAGTACTGGCGCGAGGTGCTGACCGCCGGCGGGTCCACCGCCCTCCCGAGGTGGACGCGCAGTCCGACGCCGGGCACCGCGACGGTCGAGACAGCCTTCCCGGACGCCCTGGCCGCGGAGTTGACCGTACTGGCGCGCTCGATGGGCGTCTCGCCCACCGCGCCGCTGCTGGCCGGCCATGCCCGGGTCCTCGCCGCGCTGTCCGGTGAACCCGGTGTCACCACGGGATACGTCCCCGCCGTGGACGCCGGGCCGTTGCTCTGCCGACTGACGACCGGTGCCGCCTCGTGGCGGTCCCTCCTGCTGCACGCGGATCGCGCCGAGGCGGAACTGCTGGCCCACCGGGGATACCCGGTCGAGGCCCTCAGGCGGCGGCTGCGGCTCCCCGTCACCGCGCCGGAGGCGGTGTTCGACCCGACCGGCCGGGCCGGACCCGTACCGGGCGCCGTCTTCAGCGTCGGGTTCACGCGCCGCGACGGCCGCGACGTGCTGCGGCTGCGCTACCGGACCGACGCGCTCGACGCGGAGGCCGCGACCAGGATCGCCGGCTACCACCTCAACGCGCTGCGGCTGATCGCGGCCGATCCCGACGCGGCGCACGGGCGGCAGAGCCTGCTGTCACCGGGCGAACTGCGCCTCCAGCTCGACGGACTCGCCGGGCCGCAACGGGAGCTGCCCGGCCTCCGCTTCCACCAGCTCTTCGAACAGCGGGTACGCGCGCACCCGGACAGCGTCGCTGCGGTCCACGGCGACAGGCGGTGGACGTACCGCGACCTCGACACCCGCGCCAACCGGCTGGCACACGCCCTGCTGGACGCGGGACTGACCAGGCAAGGGGTCGTCGCCCTGGTGACCGAACGGAGCCTGGAATGGATGGCCGCCGTACTCGCGATCCTCAAGTCCGGCGGCGTCTACCTCCCCGTAGATCCCCACTTCCCGGCCGGGCGCATCGCCGCCGTGCTCACCCGCGCCGACTGCGGGCTGGTGCTCACCGAACCGGGCAGCACCGCGACGCTCGACCGCGCGCTGGACTCCCTGCCGGGCGCACGGAAGCTGCTCATCGGCCCGCTCTGCGAACCGCGTCCCGAGGACACCGGTTCCGGGACGCGCGCCGACGCCGGTCCCGGTGTGCCCGTCGGCGCCCGCGATCTGGCCTATGTCCTCTTCACCTCCGGCTCCACCGGCGAGCCGAAGGGCGCGATGGTGGAGCACGCCGGCCTGCTCAACCATCTCCTCGCGAAGATCGACGATCTGGGGATCGGGGAGGCGGACGTGGTCGCCCAGACCGCCCCCCAGTGCTTCGACATCTCGCTGTGGCAGCTGCTCTGCCCGCTGCTCACCGGCGGGACCACCCTCCTGGTCGGCCAGGAGGACGTTCTGGATGTCCGGCGCTTCCTCGACACGCTGGCGGACGGCCGGGCCGGCGTGGTCCAGGTCGTACCGTCCTACCTCGACGCCGTCCTGGCCTTCCTGGAGCGGCACCCGCGCGAACTGCCCGACCTGCGCTGCGTATCGGTCACCGGCGAGGCGGTGAAGAAGGATCTGGTCCGGCGCTGGTTCAGCGCCCGGCCCGGGGTCCGGCTCGTCAACGCCTACGGGCTGACAGAGACATCGGACGACACCAGTCACGCGGTCATGCACCGGGTGCCGGAATCCGACGCGGTGCCGATCGGGCGCCCGGTGGCCAACGTACGCATGTACCTCCTCGACGAGCACAGGTGTCCGGTGCCGCTGGGCGCCCCCGGCGCGATCGCCTTCTCCGGGATCTGCGTGGGCCGCGGATACATCAACGACCCCGAGCGGACCCGGGCCGCCTTCCTGCCGGATCCGTACCGGCGCGGGGAGCGGCTGCACCTGAGCGGTGACTACGGCCGCTGGCTCCCGGACGGGCAGCTGGAGTTCCTCGGCCGCCGCGACAGCCAGGTGAAGATCCGCGGCTTCCGCATCGAGACCGGCGAGATCGAGAACGCCCTGCTGACGGTCCCGGGCGTCCGCGACTCCGCCGTCGTGGTCACCGGAGGGGCGGCCGGCCGGGGGAAGCGCCTGATCGCCTTCTGCAGCGGCGTACAGCCGTCGCCGGCCGCCTCGGTGAGCGAGCACCTCGCCGAATCCCTGCCCGCGTACATGGTTCCGGCCGCCGTCCACTGGCTGAAGGCCCTGCCGCTGACCGCCAACGGGAAGACCGACCGAGCGGAACTGACCCGCCTCGCCGGCGAAACCGGGGCACCCGGGGCACCCGGGGCACCCGGCGGCCACGACGCCGCCGCCCTCCCCCGCACCCGTACCGAACGGCGGCTGGCGGCGGCCTGGGCCGAGGCGCTCGGGGTCCCGCCGGACGGGGTGGGGCGGCGGGACAACTTCTTCGACCGGGGCGGCACCTCGCTCTCCGCGGTCGGCGTCGTGATTTCCCTGGACCGGGAGGTCTCGCTCAAGGACCTCGTGCGCCACCCCGTACTGACCGATCTGGCCGCGCTCGTGGACGAGCGCGCTGCCCGTTGAACCGATCACCACCCTGAGGAGAGTGACATGTCCTCCATCGAGATAACGGCCTCACAGCTCGGCCCGGAGGCGGGGCCCGGCCCGACCGGTCAGCCCGGTCAGCCCGGTCAGCCCCCGGTGCTGCGGATCCCGGACACCCACGACCCGGCCGACTGGGCCACCGGGGCGCGCGAACGCCTGCGCGCCGAGCTCCTCACGCACGGCGCGGTCCTGGTCCGCGGGCTGGAGCTGCGCGAAGCGGCCGACGTCGCGGCGGTCCTGGGACAGCTGGCCGTCGAACCGGTGACGGAACGGGAGGCCTTCGCGCCCAGGGAGAGCTACGCCCCCGGAGTGCACTCCGCGTCTCCCTGGCCACCGGACCAGCCGATGTGCATGCACCACGAGCTGAGCTACACGCTCGGCTTCCCCGCCCTGCTGCTCTTCGCCTGCCTCACCGGTCCCACCAGCGGCGGAGCCGTCGGCCTCGCCGACGCGGCGGCCGTGCTCGACGCCCTGCCCCTCGACCTCGTCGAACGGTTCGAGCGCGAGGGCTGGCTGCTGAACCGCAGCTACAACGGAGAGATCGGGGCCAGCGTCTCCCAGGCGTTCGGGACCGCCGACCGCGATGCCGTGGAGGGCTACTGCCGCGCCCACGCCATCACCTGGGACTGGCAGCCCGACGGCGGACTGCGGACCACGCAGCGCCGCGCGGCGGTGGTGCGCCATCCGGCCGGCGGACGGCGCTGCTGGTTCAACCAGATCGCCTTCCTGAACGAATGGACGCTCGCGCCCGAGGTGCGGGAGTACCTGGTCGACGAGTACGGGCCCGCCGGGCTGCCGTTCAACACCCGGTACGGCGACGGCGAGCCCCTGGAGGAGGAGGTCGTCCGGCTCATCGGTTCGGTCTACGCCGAACACACCGTGCGCCTGCCGTGGCGCGCCGGTGACCTGCTGCTCGTCGACAACATCCGTACCGCGCACAGCAGGGAGGCCTACGAAGGACCGCGCGACGTGGTCGTCGCGATGGCGTCCCCCACCCGGCTGGACACCTGCTCGCCGACGGCGGAGGTGGGGCAGCGATGAACACCGTCCAGGACCGCACGCCCGGGTCCACCGCACCCGGCGACATCGCCGTGCCCTCGTTCGCGGTGATCCCCGGCGGTCAGGTCCGGCGCGCCCTGGAGGGGCGCGAGAAGGACATCGTGGAAGTGGTCGAGGCGGCGTACCGCCTGCACGGCTCCGGCCGGACGGTGAACCCGCCCTCCTCGTTCCTGCGCTTCCCGGACCGGCCGACCGCCCGGATGATCGCGCTGCCCGCTTCGCTCGGCGGTACGGCGAGGGTGGACGGGCTGAAGTGGATCGCCAGCTTCCCGGAGAACGTGACGGCGGGCGTACCACGGGCCTCCGCCGTGCTGATCCTCAACGATCCGGACACCGGATACCCGTTCGCCTGTCTGGAGAGCTCGATCATCAGCGCGACGAGAACGGCCGCGTCGGCGGCGTCGGCCGCGGACCGGCTCAGCCGGGGCCGGCCCCGGCCGACCCGCGTCGGGTTCTTCGGAACCGGCCTGATCGCCCGGTACATCCACACCTATCTCGAAGGCTCCGGCTGGTCGTTCGACGACATCGGGGTGTACGACGTGTCCGCGGAGAGCGCGGCCGGCTTCCGGGTGTACGTGGAACAGTCCGGCAGCCCCGCGGCCGTCACCGTGCACCGGGATCCGCAGGAGCTGATCCGTACGAGCGATCTCGTGGTCTTCGCGACCGTGGCCGGGCAGCCGCACGTCAGCGACCCGGCGTGGTTCGGCCACAACCCCGTCGTGCTCCACGTGTCGCTGCGGGACCTCGCCCCGCAGGTCCTGCTGGCCTCGACCAACATCGTGGACGACATCGAGCACTGCCTCAGGGCCGGCACATCGCCTCATCTGACCGAGCAGCTCACGGGCAGCCGGAACTTCGTCAGCGGCACGCTCGACGACGTGATGGCGGGCCGGGTGGACGTGCCGGCGGACCGGCCCGTGGTGTTCTCGCCCTTCGGTCTCGGCGTGCTCGACCTCGCGGTCGGCGCCTACGTCTACGACGAGGTGGACCGCTCGGGCGAACTGCGGACCGTCGACGACTTCTTCCACGAACGCCGCCGGTACGGGTGAGGGCCACGGCCCGCAGTACGGACAGGACGCACCGCCCCAAGGAGGAGTTAGCCGTGTCGGTCATATCCGTTCCTCAGGACTTCAACGAGGAGGACCTCTACGTCGATGTGGAGCCGGTCTTCGGGCGCTCGCTGCTCCTCAAGTGCGAGGGCTTCAACTTCGCCGGCTCGATCAAGCTCAAGGCGGCCGCCGAGATGGTGGCGTCCGCCGAGCGCGGCGGCTCGCTGAAGGCCGACTCCGTCCTGGTCGAGTCCTCCTCCGGAAACCTCGGTGTCGCGCTGAGCATGATCGCGGCGAGCAAGGGATACCGGTTCATCTGCGTGACGGACTCACGCTGCAATCTCACGACGCGGCTGCTGATGGAGGCGCTGGGCAGCGAGGTGCGCAGCGTGGCGGGCGAGGAGTCCAACGGCGGCTTCCTCGGCGCGCGGCTGGACTACGTCCGGAGCCTCTGCGCCGCCGACGACCGGTGCGTGTGGCTGAGCCAGTACTCCAATCCGGCGAACTGGCGGGCGCACTACCTGACGACGGCGCCGGAGATCGCCCGCTCGTTCCCTGACCTGGACGTCCTGTTCGTCGGCGCGGGGACGACCGGGACCCTGATGGGCTGCGCGCGCTACTTCCGGGACCTGCGGCGACCGGTGCGGATCGTCGCGGTGGACACCGCAGGGTCTGTGGCGTTCGGCGGCACCCCCGGCCGCCGGATGATCCCGGGTCTTGGCATGAGCATGCGCCCACCGTTGCTGGACGAGTCGTACGTGGACGAGGTGGTCCGGGTCGAGGAGGCGGACACGATCCGCGCCTGCCGCCGGCTGGCCGGACGGGGCTTCCTCTTCGGCGGCTCCACGGGCACGGTGGTGAGCGGCGCGGTCGACTGGCTGGACCGGCGGGGGGCCCGGGACCTCACCGCGGTGGCCGTGGCACCGGACCTGGGCGAGCGCTACCTCGACACCGTGTACCAGGACAACTGGGTCCGGGACCTGTACGGCCGGGGGCCCCTCGACACCGCCCGGCCGGTCCCGGCCGCCCCCGGGACACCTGCGGCCTGAAGAGGCGTGACCTCGGTCACCCCTGCCTGTCGCGGCCCGCACCGCGAGGGGCGGGGCACGGGCGGTGCGATATGACGAGAGGTCAGGCCTCCCGGGCCGCGAGGAACCGGACCCCCTGAGCCGCCCGCCCTCTGGTTTTTCGCGCCGGTGGTACGTCACGCGCCCCACATTCCACCGGAACTCCACGCCCCGAGCGGTGCCGCCGTGCCTCCGCCGCGCCGGACATCGATAGGCTGGGCGCGGACCGATGCAAGGAGGATCTAGGACGATGGCAGGCAACACGGAGCCGTTGTCGCCGCGGGCCAAGCTGGCCGTGACGGCGGGCAAGGCCGCTGCGGCGGTGTCGCGGGCAGCCGGGCGGGGCAGCGGATCGGTGATCGGCGGCCGGGTGGCGCTCAAGCTCGACCCCGACCTGCTCGGGCGGCTGGCACAGCACCTGGACGTGATCCTGGTGTCGGCGACCAACGGCAAGACGACCACGACCCGGCTGATCGCCGAGGCACTGCGGGCCGCCGGCCCGGTCGTGTCGAACGCGCTCGGCGCCAACATGCCCGCGGGCATCACCTCGGCCCTGGCCGGCGGCTCGGACGCGCAGTACGGCGTGATCGAGGTGGACGAGAAGTACCTCGCCGGAGTCGCCCGCGACACGACGCCCAAGGTGATCGCGCTGCTCAACCTCTCCCGCGACCAGCTGGACCGGGCCGCGGAGACCCGGATGCTCGCCGAGAAGTGGCGCGAGGGGCTGTCCGGCTCGAAGGCCGTGATCATCGCCAACGCCGACGACCCGCTGATCGTCTGGGCGGCCTCCTCCTCACCCAACGTGGTGTGGGTCGCGGCCGGACAGGCGTGGAAGGACGACGCCTGGTCCTGCCCGTCCTGCGGCGGTGTGATGCAGCGCCCCGGCGACGACTGGTTCTGCGGCGAGTGCGGATTCCGCCGGCCGCCGCCCAGCTGGGTGCTGCACGGCGACTACGTGCTGGACCCGCACGGCTCGGCCTGGCCGATCCACCTCCAGCTGCCCGGCCGCGCCAACAAGGCCAACGCCACCAGCTCGGCGGCCGTGGCCGCCGTCTTCGGCGTACCGCCCCAGGTCGCCCTGGAGCGGATGTACCACGTCCAGGCCGTCGCGGGCCGCTACGACGTCGTCACCTTCCTCAACCGTGAGCTGCGGCTCCTGCTGGCGAAGAACCCGGCGGGCTGGCTGGAGACGTTCTCGCTGATCGACCCGCCGCCCACCCCGGTGATCCTCTCCGTCAACGCCCGCGGCGCCGACGGTACGGACACCTCCTGGCTCTGGGACGTGGACTACACCCAGCTCGCGGGTCACCCGATCTTCGTGCTCGGCGACCGCAAGCTCGACCTCGCGGTCCGGCTCGAAGTGGCCGGTCTGGACTTCCGGGTCTGCGAGAACCTCGACGAGGCCGTGCAGCAGGCACCGCCCGGCCGTATCGAGGTCATCGCCAACTACACCGCCTTCCAGGATCTGCGCCGTCGTGTCGGCAACTGACCCCGGCCCCGGCCCCCTCCGGAGAGGACGAAGCATGAGCAACAACAGCCTGCGGCTGGTGTGGGTCTACCCGGACCTGCTCAGCACCTACGGCGACCAGGGCAACGCCCTGGTGGTGGAGCGCCGGGCCCGCCAGCGCGGCCTCGACGTGTCGCGCGTCGACGTGCGCAGCGACCAGCCCGTTCCCACGTCGGGCGACATCTATCTGATCGGCGGCGGTGAGGACCGTCCGCAGCGGCTCGCCGCGGAGCGGCTGCGCCGTGACGGCGGTCTCAGCCGGGCCGCGTCCAACGGCGCGATCATCTTCTCGGTCTGCGCCGGCTACCAGATCCTCGGCCACGAGTTCGTCAACGACCTCGGTGAGCGCGAGCAGGGCCTCGGGCTGCTCGACGTGGTCTCCACCCGCGGCGAGGGCGACCGGTGCGTGGGCGACGTGCTCGCGGACATCGACCCGCACCTCGGGCTGCCTCCGCTGACGGGCTTCGAGAACCACCAGGGCGTCACCCATCTCGGCCCGACGGCACGCCCGTTCGCCCGGGTGCAGTTCGGCCGGGGCAACGGCACCGGGGACGGCACGGAGGGTGCGTACAACGACACCGTGTTCGGCACGTACATGCACGGGCCCGTGATGGCGCGCAACCCGCTCATCGCGGACCTGCTGCTGAAGCTGGCGCTCGATGTGAACGCGCTGCCGCCGACCGACGACCGCTGGTACGAGGCGCTGCGCGCCGAGCGGATCGCGTCCGCGACACAGCCCGTCTGATGAGGCGAAATTCGCTCAGCTGAGCGGAGTCCAGCAGGCGGACGCCCGGTTCGGTCCCGCCACCCTGCGCCGGTAGGGTGGCGGGATTCCAGCCGGACGACGTGGTCCGGTCGTCGGCCCACGTTGCAAAGGTTTCCCGGGCAATGCGAATTGGTGTGCTCACCTCCGGTGGCGACTGCCCCGGCCTCAATGCGGTCATCCGTTCCGTCGTCCACCGTGCGGTGGTCGACCACGGTGACGAGGTCATCGGCTTCCACGACGGGTGGCGGGGCCTCCTGGAGTGCGACTACCGCAAGCTCGACCTCGACGCGGTCGGCGGCATCCTCGCCCGCGGCGGCACGATCCTCGGCTCCTCCCGGGTCCAGCCCGCGCACCTGCGCGGCGGCGTGGAACAGGCCAGGGGCCATGTCAACGACCTCGGTCTCGACGCGATCATCCCGATCGGCGGCGAGGGCACCCTCAAGGCGGCGAACCTGCTGTCGGAGGCGGGGCTGCCGATCGTCGGCGTACCGAAGACGATCGACAACGACATCGCCTCCACCGACGTCACCTTCGGTTTCGACACCGCCGTGGGCGTGGCCACCGAGGCTCTGGACCGGCTGAAGACCACCGCGGAGTCCCACCAGCGGGTCATGATCGTCGAGGTCATGGGCCGTCACACCGGCTGGATCGCCCTGCACTCCGGCATGGCCGCCGGCGCACACGCCATCGTCGTCCCCGAGCGCCCCTTCGACATAGACGAGCTGACCGAGCTGGTCGGCCGGCGCTTCTCGGCCGGCAAGAAGTTCGCGATCGTCGTGGTCGCCGAGGGCGCCAAGCCGCGCGAGGGCTCCATGGAGTTCCAGTCGGGCGTCAAGGACATCTACGGGCACGAGCGCTTCGCGGGCGTCGCGACCCAGCTCTCCATCGAGCTGGAGCAGCGGCTGGGC
Source organism: Streptomyces sp. NBC_00341 (assembly GCF_041435055.1). Lineage (NCBI taxonomy): Bacteria > Bacillati > Actinomycetota > Actinomycetes > Kitasatosporales > Streptomycetaceae > Streptomyces > Streptomyces sp. NBC_00341. The sequence goes on from NZ_CP108002.1 coordinate 882,009, forward strand.
AAGGAGGCCCGCCCGGTGATCCTCGGCCATGTGCAGCGCGGCGGAACGCCGACCGCGTACGACCGGGTCCTGGCGACCCGGTTCGGCTGGCACGCGGTGGAGGCGGCGCACCGGGGCGAGTTCGGCATGATGACGGCGCTGCGCGGCACGGACATCACCATGGTCCCGCTCGCGGAGGCCGTGGAGACCCTGAAGACGGTGCCGGCCGAGCGGTACGGCGAGGCCGAGTGCGTGCTCTGAGCGACACCACCGTCTGAGGACTGCCCCCGGCCGCGAGCGCGGCCGGGGGCAGTTCTACTCTGGTCGGGACAACCGGCACGAAACGGGGACGTCCCGGCGCCCCCTTCAGGAGTGAACAGATGGATCACAGCGGGCACGGCATGAACATGGATCTGCCGCCGTTCACGCTGGGACGCGGGCTCCAGTTCTCCGCGGACCCGATCTTCCTGATCGGCTGCGTGCTCGCCGTGCTCCTGTACGGGTACGCGGTGGTGCGGCTGCGCAGGCGCGGGGACGCATGGCCGGTCAACCGGATCGTCTTCTTCGTCATCGGTGTGCTGAGCATCGCCCTGGTGATGTGCACCAAGCTCAACGACTACGGCATGGTCATGTTCAGCGTCCACATGGTGCAGCACATGGTGATCAGCATGCTGTCGCCGATCCTGCTGCTGCTGGGCGCGCCCGTGACGCTCGCGCTGCGTGCCCTGCCGGTCGCGTCGCGTGGCAGCAAGGGGCCGCGCGAGCTGCTTCTGATGCTGCTGCACAGCCGGTACATGAAGGTCATCACGCATCCGGTCTTCACCATCCCGCTCTTCATCGCCAGCCTGTACGGCCTGTACTTCACCCCGCTCTTCGACTTCCTGATGGGCTCGACGGCCGGGCACCTCGCGATGATGGTGCACTTCCTCGGGGTCGGTCTGGTCTTCTTCTGGCCGATCATGGGCATCGACCCGGGGCCGCACCGCCCGGGATATCTGCTGCGGATGCTGGAGCTGTTCGCCGGTATGCCGTTCCACGCGTTCTTCGGCATCGCGCTGATGATGGCCTCCCAGCCCATGGTCGAGGTCTACAAGAACCCGTCGGCCTCCCTCGGCATCGACGCCCTGTCCGACCAGAACGCGGCGGGCGGGATCGCCTGGGCGTTCAGCGAGATCCCGTCGGTGCTGGTGCTGCTCGCCCTGGTATTCCAGTGGTACCGCTCGGATCAGCGGACCGCGAAGCGCTCGGACCGTGCGGCGGACCGCGACGGCGACCAGGAGCTTCACGCGTACAACGCGTATCTCGCCTCGTTGCAGGCGCGCGGACAGTAGCGCCGGACAGGCCTTCGGGGTGACGATGGCAGTAACGGCCGCGCGGCCGACGAGGAGCGTGCGCGCATGTCCGGATCCACGAAGACCATGGGAGTGCTCACCGTAGGTGCCCTGGTGACGGTCACCGGTTACACGGTTGCACTGGGGAGCAACGGCTGGCTCTGGTTCGGCTGGGTGGTGCTGGGGCTGATCACGATCGGAATGGTCGCCACCCGCGAGACCTGAGCCCGGTGACTCGGAGCCGGGTGACTGAAAACGCGGCGACTCAGAACGCGGTGACGCTGAACCCAGCGGCTCAGAAGCGGAACACCGGGCCGGTGACCGCGTCCATCAGGCATGCGTTGGGGTAGGTGTGCCGCCAGCCGACGGCGTCGCCCTGCCGGGCGCCCTCCGCGGTGACGGTGACCGGGTCGTCCTCATGGGTGCACGGATGCGGGTCACCGGCGAGGGCGTCGAAGTCGCCGTCGGCCGCGTCGAGCGCCGCGCAGGCGCCGAGCGCGTCGGGATGCCGGTCGTCTGGGCCAGGCGGGCAGTGCAGGACGACCCCCCGGATCCAGGTGTTGGCGCTGCCGGAAACGGTCAGGAGAACCCCCTGGTCCGGCGCGGCCACGGCGGGCACGGCCGAACCGACGGGCAGCAGGGCGGTGAGGACGACGGTGGTAAGGGCGGCGCGCAGGCGCATGTCGGGCTCCGGTGCTCCGGGATCAGTGGCTCGGGACTGCGGGGCCACCCCACCCCGGCACCGCCGCCGTGACAAGCAGCCGCGCCGGGCACCCCTGGCACGCACTCCGCCACCTCGTGTGCCATCGCGTACGGGGAACGTCACGCCAGGTGCACATCGCGGCCCTCGGGCGCCGAGCGACTACCCGTCACTCCATGTAGCGGAAGGGGGCGTTCCCGGCCGGCGCGTGTGTGAACTACCGCCGCCCGGACACGAGCGTTTCCGCACCGCACGATCCAGGGTGCGCCCGTGCCCCACCCCCGCCCCCGCACCGACACCGACCCGACGCGAGGTGACTACTCCGTCACCGTACGCATCTAACACGATCACCACCGCGCACGCCCCGAAGGCGCTCCGCGCAGCCGCCCCGACGCGTATGCGAACACCTGCGGGCGGGGTCGGGAGCCGCACCCGAGGACCGGCAACCCATCCCCGTTCAGGGCCCGTTCGACGTATGACCGCGTTAACGCACCCGTAAGCCAGTTGTGATTTAAGTCTTGACAGGTGCCTATCGCCACGCCACTTTGGGAGCGCTCCCACAATCAAGACTTGCACACTTCATCCCCCTCCCTTCTCCCCCAATACCGGGTGCCGAGACGGGCGCTTCGGGGCGCAGCCGCGCTCCAGGCCCGCTCCTCGCCGCCCGGCAGAGGAAGGCGTTTGTCATGAGCTTGGCGAAGCACGGCGGGCACCTCCGCACCGGAGGACTCCCGGTCCTCCTCCTGCCGGAAGGTCGCCGCCGCCTGCCCGGATCAAGCCGGGTCTCCAACTCGTGAACAACCCCAGCACGGCGGCCACCGCACCGCACTCCCGGTGGCGGGTCGCCCATCCGCCCCGCTGAACCCGCCATCGGGGCACCACCGCACACCTCACCGGCAACACCACCGACCGCCGTCCTCTCCGACGGCTGCCCGAAGCGGGTGCCGGGACCGACCGGTCCCGCCCCTGGCAACACCCCACGAACCCGTCTGCGGGGAGCTTCCGCAGACGTACGAGAGGAGCACGGAGCCGCAATGAGAACCAGAGGCACCACCACGCACCGGCTACGCAGAAGGCTGGCCGTACTCTCCGCCCTGGCCATGGGCGCGGCACTGGCGGTCGCCGTCCCCGCACCCGCCTCGGCGGCGGCACGGGTCGACAACCCCTATGTGGGCGCCACGGCATACGTGAACCCCGACTGGTCCGCCAAGGCGGCGGCCGAGCCGGGAGGCAGTGCCATCGCCGACGAACCGGGATTCGTCTGGATGGACCGCATCGCGGCCATCGAGGGCTCGTCCGAGGCGATGAGCCTGCGCGAGCACCTCGACACGGCGCTGGACCAGGGCGCCAACCTGTTCCAGGTCGTCATCTACGACCTGCCGGGACGGGACTGCGCCGCGCTGGCTTCCAACGGGGAGCTCGGGCCGACCGAGCTGGACCGGTACAAGGACGAGTACATCGACCCGATCTCCGAGATCCTCGCGGACCCGGCGTACGCGAACCTGCGCATCGTCACGATCATCGAGCCCGACTCGCTGCCCAACATCGTCACCAACGCGGGCGGTTCGGCCGGCTCCACCGAGGCGTGCGCGACCATGAAGGCGAACGGCAACTACGAGAAGGGTGTCGGCTACGCCCTGCACACCCTCGGTGCCATTCCCAACGTGTACAACTACATCGACGCCGCCCACCACGGCTGGCTGGGCTGGGACTCCAACTTCGTCCCGGCCGCCCAGGAGTTCAAGAAGGCCGCCACGTCCGAGGGCGCCACGGTCTCCGACGTCACGGGCTTCATCGTGAACACGGCGAACTACTCGGCTCTCAAGGAGCCGAACTTCAAGATCACCGACACGGTCAACGGCGCTCAGGTCCGTCAGTCCAAGTGGATCGACTGGAACTACTACACCGATGAGCTGTCGTTCGCCCAGGCACTGCGCACCGAGCTGGTGAGCCAGGGCTTCGCCTCGGACATCGGCATGCTGATCGACACCGCCCGCAATGGCTGGGGCGGCAGCGACAGGCCCACCGGCCCCGGGCCGCAGACCAGTGTGGACGCCTATGTGGACGGTGGCCGGGTCGACCGGCGCATCCACGCGGGCAACTGGTGCAACCAGAGCGGTGCCGGCATCGGTGAACGTCCCACCGCCGCCCCGGAGCCCGGCATCGACGCGTACGTCTGGGCCAAGCCGCCGGGTGAGTCGGACGGCAACAGCGCCCCCATAGACAACGACGAGGGCAAGGGCTTCGACCGGATGTGCGACCCCACGTACACCGGTAACGGACGCAACGGCAACAACCTGACCGGCGCGCTGCCCAACTCGCCGCTGGCGGGCCACTGGTTCTCCGCACAGTTCCAGGAGCTCGTCCGCAACGCCTACCCCGCGCTCGACGGCACCCCGGGTGGCGGCGGCGATGACGACGACACCCAGGCGCCGACCGCGCCCACCGGAGTGACCGTCACGGCGAAGACCAGCGGCAGTGTCTCGCTGTCCTGGACCGCGTCGACCGATGACACCGGGGTGGCCGGCTACGACGTGTTCCGTGGCGGAGTGAAGGTGGGCTCCACCACCACGACCTCGTACACGGACACCGGTCTGACGGCTTCGACCGCCTACAGCTACACGGTCAAGGCCAAGGACGCGGCCGGCAACGTCTCTGCGGCCTCCGGCGCGCTCTCCGCCACCACCTCCGCGGGCGGCGGCACCGGGACGGGCGCGCTCAAGGTCCAGTACAAGAACACCGACTCCTCCGCCACCGACAACCAGATCCGGATGGGTCTGCAACTGGTCAACACCGGCAGCACCACGGTGAACCTCTCCACGGTGAAGGTGCGGTACTGGTTCACCCCGGAAGCCGGGGCCTCCACCTTCGGCACCGCCTGCGACTACGCGGTGATCGGCTGCGGAAACCTGACCCACGGCGTGCAGTCCTCCGGCAGCACGGCGGCCGGTGCCAGCCACTACCTGGAGGTCGGCTTCGGCAGCGGCACGCTCGCCGCGGGCGCCTCCACGGGTGAGATGCAGCTGCGGCTGAACAAGAGCGACTGGTCCAACTTCAACGAGGCCGACGACTACAGCCGTTCGACGACCACGAGCTACGCCGACGCGCCGAAGATCGGCGTGTACGTGACCGGCGCGCTCTCCTGGGGCACCGCTCCCTGACCGTCCCGCCCGATCCACCCGCCCCGCCCGCTCCACCGCCCCCTGCCGGATGTCCGGCAGGGGGCGGTGTGGTGCCGGGGTGTCCCGGAGTCGATGCCGGCGCACCGGCATCGACTCGCCCGTGGGCGGGTAGACGGGACGACGGCTGCACATATGGTGTCCTCTGCCGAGATCTCCGCTGACCTGGCACAACGCAGCTGTGGAGTCGAACTGGGAGCCGCCCCGTGTTCTATTACCTGCTCAAGTACGTCGTCCTGGGACCGCTGCTGCGGCTGTTCTTCCGGCCCGTCATCGAGGGCACGGAGCACATTCCGGCGGACGGCGCGGCGATCGTCGCAGGCAATCATCTGTCGTTCTCCGACCACTTCCTGATGCCCGCGATCATCAAACGCCGCATCACCTTCCTCGCGAAGGCCGAGTACTTCACCGGCCCCGGCGTGAAGGGCCGGCTGACCGCCGCGTTCTTCCGGAGCGCCGGCCAGATCCCGGTGGACCGGTCCGGGAAGGAGGCGGGGCAGGCCGCGATCCGCGAGGGGCTCGGGGTGCTGAACAGGGGCGAGCTGCTGGGCATCTATCCGGAGGGCACCCGTTCGCACGACGGCCGGCTCTACAAGGGCAAGGTCGGGGTCGCGGTGATGGCCATCAGGGGGCAGGCGCCGGTGGTGCCGTGCGCCATGGTCGGCACCTTCGAGATCCAGCCTCCCGGCAAGGTCGTGCCGCGCCTCAAGCAGGTCACCATCCGCTTCGGCGAGCCGCTGGACTTCTCCCGCTACGCCGGGCTGGAGAACGAGAAGGCGGCGATCCGGGCGGTCACCGACGAGATCATGTACGCGATCCTGGGCCTCTCCGGGCAGGAGTACGTCGATGAGTACGCGGCCAAGGTGAAGGCCGCCGACCAGGCCGAACGGCCCGGAAAGTTCCCGAAACTGCGACGCTGACGGCGGATTCGCGGTCGGTGAACCCCGCTGGTCCGGGCCCCGCGCGCCTCATAACGTGCGGAGCATGAGCAGAGGACACGCATGGGTGCTGGGAGCGACAGGACAGATCGGGCGGGCAGCGGTGCGCTCGCTCGTCGAGGACGGCTGGACGGTGACCGCGGCCTCGCGCGGCGGCGGCCGTGACGACCGCTGGGACGACGGAGTACGCACGGTCGCACTCGACCGCGACGAGGAGGGCGCGCTCGCGGCGGCGCTCGGGGACGGCTGCGACGTACTGGTCGACATGGTCGCGTACGGCGGACAGCACGCCCGGCAGCTGACGGACCTCGCGGACCGGATCGGTTCGGCCGTCGTCGTCTCCAGCGGCGCGGTGTACGCGGACGAGCACGGCCGCAGTTTCGACACGCAGAGCGAGCCCGACGGATCACCCCGCTACCCGGTGCCGATCCCGGAGTCGCAGCCGACCGTCGAGCCGGGCGACTCCACGTACGGGACCCGGAAGATCCAGCTGGAGCGGGACCTCCTCGCGGCGGGCGAGGCGCTGCCCGTCACGCTGTTGCGGGCGGGTGCGGTGCATGGTCCGTACTGCCGCTCACCGCGCGAGCTCTACTTCGTGAAACGCGCTCTGGACGGCCGCGCCCGGCGCGTGCTGGCGTACGGGGGCACTTCGCGCTTCCATCCGCTGCACTCCTCCAACGCCGCCGAGCTGATCCGGCTGGCCGCCCTGCGCCCCGGCTCCCGAGTGCTCAACGCCGCCGACCCGCAGGCGCCGACGGTCGCGGAGATCGGTGAGGCGGTCGACGCGGTGCTGGGGCGGGAGACCGAGACCGTGCTGATCGCGGGCGCCGCCCCGCCCGAGGGCGTCGGCCTGTCGCCCTGGGGCGCCCCTCATCCCATCGTGTACGACCTGACGGCCGCCGAACAGGAGCTCGGCTACCGGCCGGTGACGGGCTACGCCGAGTCGCTCCCGGAGACCGTCGAGTGGATCACCGCACAACTGGCGGGGCGCGACTGGACGGACGCCTACCCCGCCATGGCGCGGTCCTACGGGACGGGGCTCTTCGACTACGCGGCGGAGGACGCCTGGCTGGAGCGGTACGACCGCACGGGGTGAGCGGTCAGCCGGGCCCGTCGGCCTTCAGCTCCTCCCGCGCCTGGTCCAGCACGGCCCGCAGCGCCCTGGCGTCGGCGGCCACCGCGGTCACCAGCACGGCGGGGCCGGCGAGGCGGGTGAGCACGGCGGTCGGCCCCAGCAGCCTGCTCTCCAGCCCCCGGTCCTCGAACGACGGTTCCACGAAGAGCAGTTGTCCCACGGCGCGATGGCCGCCGAGCACGGCCGGACCGTCCCAGCCGCCGGGGGCGCCTGGTCCGTGGGCCGTCTGCTGGTCGAGGAGCGGGCGCCCGCCGCGACGGACGGTGAGCCGGCTGAAGAGGGTGCCGGTGGTCTCCCCGTGGCGGCCGAGGATCTGTTCCTCACGCAGCACCAGCCGTGCGGTGGGGGCGAGTTCGACCGTGGTCCTCATGATCAGTTCGCTGCCGTGGGCGGAGATGAGCTGCTCCGGCAGCCAGTCGAGCCGGGCCCCCTCCCCCGCCATCAGCCGTACCTCGTAGTGGGCGGGTCCGCTGTCGGGCCCCGGACCGGGCAGCGCGACCGTCGCCGCGGCCGAGTCGACGGTGAGCCGGGCTCCGGGCTCGGCCCTGACCTCGATGGCCAGCCGGTCACCGCCGAGGGGACCGCTCATCGCGCCGACGACGGTGACGCGGGCAGCTCCGGCCGTCAGGGACCTGGTCCGCCGCGGGGCGAGGGGCCCCTCGCTCTCCAGGACGGGCAGCGAGGTGGCGCCCCGGTCATCGCGGACGGCGGTGACGCGGGCGGTGGCCCGGACGCTCATGCGTTCCAGGAGGCGAGCCGCCCCCGCACCCAGTCGGCCACCGGCCCGACGCCTTCGCCCGAGGTGAGCGAGGTGAGCAGGACGGGCAGTTCGCCCCGTTGCTCCTCGGCGTCCCGGGCCATCCGGCCGAGGTCGGAGCCGACGTAGGGGGCCAGGTCGGTCTTGTTGATCACGAGCAGATCGGACGTGGTGACCCCGGGTCCGCCCTTGCGCGGGATGTCGTCGCCGCCCGCCACGTCGATGATGAAGATCTGGGCGTCGACGAGCCCCTTGGAGAAGGTGGCCGTGAGGTTGTCGCCGCCGGACTCCACCAGGATGAGATCGAGCGGTCCCACCGCGTCCTCCAGGTCCTCGACGGCTTCGAGGTTGGCGGATATGTCGTCGCGGATCGCGGTGTGCGGGCAGGCGCCGGTCTCGACGGCCTGGATCCGCTCGGGCGGAAGTACCGCGTTGCGCAGCAGGAACGCGGCGTCCTCGCGGGTGTAGATGTCGTTGGTGACGACCGCCAGGGACAACTGGTCGCGCAGGGTGCGGCAGAGCGCGGCGACGGTCGCGGTCTTGCCGGAGCCGACGGGTCCGCCGAGCCCGATGCGCAAGGCCCGCCGGGTGCCGTCGGGGCGTGCGGCGTCGGCGCCGACGGCTGCCGGGCCGGGGTGGGAGTGGTCGAGGTGCATGGTGCGGCTCCTGTGCTGTTTCGGGGCGACGAGCGGGTCTGCGGGGCAGGTCCGCGGACTGGTCGGTGACTGGTCTGCGGACTGGCTTACCGACTGGGTCACGAGGCGAACAGCCGGACCGGCCGGGCTGCGTGGGCCTCGGCGGCGATGTCGAGCAGCGGAGCGGAGGCGGCGGGCAGTTCGTCGATGCTCCCGGCGGCGGCGGCCGCCGCCAGCCCGGCGACGTGGTCGAGTTCGGGAGCGAGCCGGGCGAGGACGGCGGTGGCGTCGAACGGGTTGAGGGAGAGCAGCCGTACCACCGCCGTGGCCGGTCCGCTCACCGCTTCGTAGGCGACGCAGTACGCGGCGTCCTCGGGACCGAGCCCCGCCGCGCGGGCGGTGAGACCCAGCACGACGGGCTGATGGACGCCCCGTGGCCGGGCCCGCGCGAGCGCGTCCAGTTCGCCACTGGGCCAGGTCGCACGGGCTGCCCGCATCAGCTGGCGGCCGAGCTTGCGGGCGACCGCGCGCAGGGCGGGCGAGGGGGTGCGGGCGTCGGCGGCCTCGTCGAGGGCGAGCGGGTCGTGCCCGTGGGCGGCCGCCGCGGCGAGCGCGGCGGCGGTCAGCCCGGTGGTGTGGAGGCGGCCCCGGCAGAACGCGGCGAGGTCCTCCGCGTCGCGGACGCGCCCCGCCTCGACGGCCGGTTCGGCGCCGCCGGAGTGGGCGTGGCCGCCGGCGGGGAACCGGCCGTCGGCCAGTACGAGCAGGGCTGCTCGGTTCATCAGGGGACCGCTCTCAGAAGGGCCGGAAGGGCCGGAGGAGTCAGGGGCGTCAGAGTCTCAGAAGAGGAAGTAGCGCTGGGCCATGGGGAGTTCGGCGGCGGGTGCCGGTTCGACCGGTTCGCCGTCGATGGTGACGGCGAAGCTGTCGGGGTCGACGTCGACCCGTGGCAGCGCGTCGTTCTCCCGCATGTCGGCCTTGCCGACCCCCCGGGTGCTGGTGATCGGGACGAACCGCTTCCCGAGTGCGAGCCGCTCCGGCAGCCCGTCATCGATGGCCGCCTGGGCCACGAAGTTGAAGGAGTTGGCGGCCGGGGCCCGGCCGACGGCGCCGAACATCGGCCGGGGCAGGACGGGCTGCGGGGTGGGGATGGAGGCGTTGGCGTCCCCCATCTGCGCGTACGCGATCTGGCCGCCCTTGATGACGGTCTGCGGTTTCACTCCGAAGAACGCGGGTTCCCACAGCACCAGATCAGCGAGCTTGCCGGTCTCGACGGAGCCGATCTCCTGGTCGAGGCCCTGCGCGACCGCAGGGTTGATGGTGTATTTGGCGACATAGCGACGGACTCGGCGGTTGTCCGCGCGTCCGTCGCCGGGCAGTGCGCCACGACGTCTCTTCATCACGTGCGCGGTCTGCCAGGTGCGCAGGACGACCTCACCGATGCGGCCCATGGCCTGGGAGTCGGAGGAGATGATCGAGATGGCGCCGAGGTCGTGGAGGATGTCCTCCGCCGCGATGGTGGAGGGCCGGATGCGTGACTCCGCGAAGGCCAGGTCCTCCGGGACGGTGGGGTTCAGGTGGTGGCAGACCATCAGCATGTCGAGGTGTTCGTCGATGGTGTTGACGGTGTGCGGCCGGGTCGGATTGGTGGAGCTGGGCAGGACGTACGGCTCCGAGACGACGCTGATGATGTCGGGTGCGTGCCCGCCGCCCGCCCCCTCGGTGTGGTACGCGTGGATGGAGCGCCCGGCGATGGCGGCCAGGGTGTCGGCGACGAACCCGGCCTCGTTGAGCGTGTCCGTGTGGATGGCCAGCTGGGCGCCGGTCTCCTCGCAGACGCCCAGGCAGGCGTCGATGACGGCCGGTGTCGCCCCCCAGTCCTCGTGGATCTTGAACCCGAGCGCCCCCGCGCGCAGCTGGGAGTGCATGGCGTCGCGGGACATCGTGTTGCCCTTGCCGAGCAGGCCGATGTTGACGGGGTAGGCCTCCAGCGCCGCGAACATCCGGGCGAGGTGCCAGGGGCCCGGGGTGATGGTGGTGGCCTTGCTGCCCTCGGCCGGTCCGGTGCCGCCGCCGACGAGCGTGGTGATGCCGCTGGAGAGTGCCTGGTCCATGAGGGTCGGCGAGATGAAGTGCACATGGGCGTCGATGGCGCCCGCGGTGATGAACTTCCCGTTGCCCGCGATGATCTCGGTCTCCGGACCGATGACCAGTTCGGGGTGGACGCCGTCCATGGTGTCCGGGTTGCCGGCCTTGCCGATCCCGGTGATCCGGCCGTCGCGGATGCCGATGTCCGCCTTGACGATGCCCCAGTGGTCGATGATGACGGCGCCGGTGATCACTGTGTCGGGGGCGCCCTCGGCGCGGGTGGTGCGCGCCTGCCCCATGGACTCGCGGATCACCTTGCCACCGCCGAACACCGCCTCGTCGCCCGCGAGTCCGGGCCCGCCGCAGCGGTCCTCCTCGATCTCCACGAGCAGATCGGTGTCGGCGAGGCGGATCCGGTCGCCGGTGGTGGGACCGAACAGGTCCGCGTACACGGCGCGATGGAGTTCAGCCATCGAGAGCACCTCCGGTCTCGCCGCGCAGGCCGGGGACGATCCGCCGTCCGGCCAGGGGCACGAGTTCGATGTCGACGGGTATACCGGGCTCGAAGCGGACAGCGGTTCCGGCGGCGATGTTCAGCCGCAGGCCGCGGGCCGCCGCCCGGTCGAACTCCAGACCGGGGTTGGCCTCGGAGAAGTGGTAGTGCGAGCCGACCTGGACCGGCCGGTCGGCGGCGTTGAGGACAGTGAGACGGGTGACGGTCCGGCCCGCGTTGAGCGGCACCGGCCCGTCCGCGTACAGGATTTCGCCCGGGATCATCGGCGGCGGCCCGTCAGACGATCGGATCGTGGACGGTGACGAGCTTGGTGCCGTCCGGGAAGGTCGCCTCGACCTGCACGTCATGGATCATCTCGGCTATGCCGTCCATGACGTCGTCACGGCTGAGCACCTTGCGCCCGGACGCCATCAGCTCGGTGACCGTACGGCCGTCGCGGGCGCCCTCCATCAGATGCGCGGTGATGAGGGCCACCGCCTCTGGGTGGTTGAGCAGCAGTCCGCGGGCGCGGCGCTTCTCCGCCACCTCCGCGGCTACGTGAATGAGCAGACGTTCCTGCTCGTGCGGGGTCAGTTGCACGTGTCCACCTCACAGTCGTCCGCCCAGTACCGGCCCTGGGCGCAGCGCGACACTAGCCCTCTTCAACAGACTGTTGAATACCGAACAGGTGGCACGCGGCGAGGTATTGCACGTTAGAGCCGAAGTTTTTCCAGCGCGTTAACTGATCTTTTGCACATCCATGGACATGAGCCCCCGCAGGCCGTCCTCCATGGTCTCGGGACCGGGGTCGCCGAACATCGCCATCTGGACGATGAATCCCTGGGCGGCGGCGATCAGCGTGCGGGCGACCCGCTCGTCCGGCACGTCGGCGGTGAGCACCCCCCGCTCCCGGTACACCCTGACCAGATCGGACCAGGACGCCCGCAGCCCCCCGTACGCCTCGATGAGGGTGGCCGCCAGCCGGTCGCTGCGCAGGGCCTCGGACCACACCTGCACGATCAGCCCGGCGTACGCCCTGCGGTCGAGGCCGCGCCCCCCGTCCACCCCCTCGGCGAACAGGGTGCGCACGACGCGGCCGATCAGGACGTCGGGCGTGGGTGGCGGATCGACCTGGGAGGCCCGCTCGAACGCCTGCCTGACGCCACCGACCGCCTCCCCGGCGATGGCCGCGATCAGATCGTCCTTGCCGCTGAAGTAGCGGTAGACGGCGCCCGCCGACAGCCCGACCTCCTTCAGCACGTCCTGCATCGAGGTGCCATGGAAGCCGTCGCGGGCGAAGCAGCGTGCGGCTCCGTCGAGAATCTGCCGGCGGCGGGCATCGAGGTGTTCCTGGGATACGCGGGCCATGCCTCCAATCTAAAACGAACGTTCTTTCTTGACAAGCTCCACCACCGGCGGGACAGTGGAGTCATATAAAACGAACGATCATTCTCTTTAATCGTCTTGAAATCGATCAGCCGCTTCGAATCGAGGTCCGCGTCATGCCCGCTGCCCCCAACCGCCGCCTGGTGGCGGTCGTTCTCCTGATCCCCTTCGTGGTGGCCCTGGTCCTCTGGGCCTTCGCCTGGCCCGCCGCCCGGATGGCCCCGCGCGATCTGCCCGTCGGTGTCGTCGGCTCGGGACCGGCCGCAGATCAGCTCCAGGAGCGACTGGAGGCGCGGGACGGCGCCTTCGAGATCCACCGGTACGACTCCGGAACCGCCGCCCGCACCGCGATCGAGCACCGGACCGTATACGGGGCGGTCGCGGTCACCGCACAGGGCCCCGAACTGCTGACCGCGTCCGCGGCGAGCCCGGTGGTGGCCCAGCTGCTGCACGACGCGGTCGCCGCCCAGGCCCCGGACGGCACGGCGGTCCCGGTCACGGATGTGGTGGCGGCCCCGGCCGCGGATCCGCGCGGCAGCGTCCTCGGGTCGAGCATCCTGCCCCTGGCCATCGCGGGCGTCGCCACGGGGGCCGCGGTGACCATGCTGGGCCTGCGGGGCGGCCGGGCGGCCGCGGCACTGCTCGGGGTCGCCGCGCTGGTGGGGATGGTGGCCGCCGCGCTCACGGACAGCTGGCTCGGCGTGCTGACCGGCGACTGGTGGAGCGAGGCGGGCGCGTTCGGGCTCACCGTGCTGGCGATCGGCGCCACGGTGGCGGGGCTCGCCGCGCTGGTCGGCACGGCGGGCGTCGGACTGGGGTCGCTGGTGATGGTGCTGGTGGGCAACCCCTTCTCCGGGGTCACCAGCGCACCCGAACTGCTCCCCCGGCCGATCGGCGCGATCGGCCAGTGGCTGCCGCCGGGCGCGGGCGGATCACTGCTGCGGTCCGTCGCGTTCTTCGACGGCAACGCGGTGGGCCTGCCGCTCCTGGCCCTCAGCCTGTGGGCCGTACTGGGGCTGACCGCGGTCCTCGTGGGCGCCCGCCGCAGGGCCGGTACCGCGGAGCCCGCCGCCGTGCCCGAGCGTCAGCCCGCGCCGGCCGGCTGACACACCCCGCGCGATGCCGTGCGCCCCCTGCCCTCCACGGGCCGGGGGCGCACGGCACTTCCGTATCAGCGCCCGGGGTCGTGCTGCCCCCGGTGCTCCGCCGCGATCCCGAACCGGCTTCGTTCGCCGGAAGCGGAAGAGGAGGAGTGGATCGAGGAGACCGAACTGATCACCTGCTCCTGCTCCGCCGTCTCCTCACCCTCAAGTCTCTCCAGGTCAGCGGCCGACACCAGGGCCACGAGCGGCTTGCCGTGCCGCGTCACGACCACTCGCTCACCGCCATAGACGACGCGGTTGATCAGCTCGGCGAGCTCAGCTCGGGCTTGCGTCACCGGAATCTCATAGGCCATGCTCCACATCGTAACTTCTGTACGTCCTGTACATTTTTTACGGAAGCGTGCGCGGCGCCCCCATGGGCCCCGCACGCCCGGAGGAGAGGTCCCGCGCCATGCACCGCCCCGCCGCCCGATACGTACTGCCCGAGTTCACCGAGCGCACGTCCCAGGGGACCCGCACGCTCGATCCGTACTCCAAGCTGCTGGCCGAACGGGTCATCTTCCTGGGCACCCCGGTCGACGACACCGCCGCCACCGATCTGGTCGCACAGTTCATGTACCTGGAGCACGACGCACCCGACCGGCCCATCCAGCTCTACATCAACTCCCCCGGCGGCTCGTTCGGGGCCATGACGGCGGTGTACGACACGATGGCCTTCCTGGCCTGCGAGGTGGAGACCTTCTGCCTCGGCCAGGCGGGCGCCGGCGCGGCCGTACTGCTGGCCGCCGGAGCACCCGGCCGACGGCACGCGCTGCCCGGCGCACGGGTCGTGATGCAGCAGCCCGAACTCTCCGAGCCGGTGCAGGGGCAGCCGTCCGACCTGGAGATCGAGGCGCGGGAACTGGCCAGGATGCGGGAGACGCTGACGGGCATGCTGGCCCGTCACACCGGCCGCTCCGCCGAGCAGATCAGCGACGACACCGAGCGCGACCTCATTCTCGACGCCGAGGGCGCCAGGGCCTACGGGCTGATCGACCACATCGTGCAGAACCGCGGGCCCGCGCTACCGCCCGCCGCGAGGTGAACCCGCGATGCGGCCACCCGAGTTCCCGCCGCTGCCCGCCCTGACCCGCGCGGAGGGCGAGTTCATCGACCGGTATCTGGAAGTCGTCGACCAGCTGGGCCGGATCAACCCGGCCCGCGCCGACGACACCTACGGGGCCCTGCGCGCCGCGCAGGCGCTCGCCTCGCACGCCGCGGCGCTGCGGGACGCGCTCGCGTTGATGCACGAGCGGGGTGAAAGGCGGATCCACTCCGCCACGTTGACTCGGGCGTTACGGGTGCTGGACGGTGAGCGCCGCGCCGGGCGGCTCACCGTGCCACCCGCCCCGCCGAGTTGATCAACTCCCTTGCGCCGACACGCCCGACGGGCGGACCGATTTATCTCGCTCGTTCGGCGTAGGTGTTACCTCGCAGGAGGGACAGCCCAACTTGCGCTTTCGAGGTGGGCCATGGGTGAAATCTCCCGTTCCACCCCTGGTACGGCAGCGGAAGGAGAGGTGCCGCAACTCCCCGTAAGGCCCCCTGTCCACCCGAACGGGTCAGTCGTGATGAGCCTCACATATCACCGTTTCACCTCGGAAATCCGGCGTTCGGTGAGTCAAGATCCCTGGGACGACAAGCCCCCGCCACCGCGGCGGGGCGGTCCGGGCGGACGCCGAGTCCTGCCGCTGCCCGGATGCCTGGTCGACAGGAGTGGATCGGCAGGAGTGGAGGACCCGAGCACAACGGGCCGACCGGACCCCCGGTCGTCCCTCGGGGTGAAGCCGCCACGTGCGGCCGGGCGACTTCGCCAGCCCGAACCCGACAGGTCATCCTTCACAGGCGGCTGACGAAGGGTTGCGCATGACTGCGCAGGTTCATGTCCCGTCTCTCCTCACCCGGGCCACGACGGCCTCGGTTCTGACTCTCGCCGCCGTCGGCGGCACGCTGTTCGTCCCCGGCGCCGTGACCGACGCCCAGGCCGCGACTCATTCGATGAAGGCGCTCAACATCGCCGCGTCGAAGAAGGGATCGCCGTACCGGTGGGGCGCCACCGGCCCCAGCCGTTTCGACTGTTCGGGTCTGACGCTCTATTCGTTCAAGAAGGCGGGCAAGAAGCTCCCGCGCACGGCCCAGCAGCAGTACAACAAGACCCGCCACATCTCGGCCTCGAAGCGGCAGCGTGGCGATCTGGTCTTCTTCCACTCCGGCCGCAGCGTCTTCCACGTGGGCATCTACGCGGGCAGCGGCAAGATCTGGCACTCGCCGAAGACCGGTGCCGTGGTGCGGCTGGAGAAGATCTGGACGAAGAGCGTCTACTACGGCCGGGTCAGCTGACGCCACCCCGCTCCGGACGCGCACCCCGACCCCGCATCAGTGCAGCAGGGTACCGGTCACCAGCACCGCGCCCAGCACGGTGAGTGCCGCGCCGCTGCCGCCCTCGATCGCGCGGGCGGTGCGCGGCCGACGCAGCCACCGGCCCAGCCGGTCCACCAGGAGCGCCACGGCCGGGAACCAGATCAGTGCGAGCAGCACGACGATCGCGGCGAGCAGCAGCGTCCGGGGCAGCGGGGCGGCCCCGGCCGGGACGAACTGCGGAAGAAGGCTGAGGAAGAGCACCGGCGCCTTGGGGTTCAGCGCGTTGGTCAGGAAGCCCTGGCGCAGTGCGCGCCGGGTCCCGTTCGTGGCGTGCGCGCCACCGTCCTGGCCGGCCGCGGCTTCGGCGGCCCCCGACTGGCCGGGGCGGCGCCGGGCCGCACGCAGCGCGCTGATGCCCAGGTAGAGCACGTACGCCCCGCCCAGGAGCTGGACCGTGCGGAACAGCACCGGCACCGCCACCAGCACGGCGGCCAGCCCCGCGACGGCGAGCGCGGTGTGTACGAGCAGGCCCCCGGCCACGCCGAGCGCGGTCGCCACCCCCGCGGACCGCGAGGCGAGAGCGTTGCGTACGACGACGGTGAAGTCCGCTCCGGGGAGCGCGACCATGACGGCGGCGACTCCGAGGAAGGCGGTCAGTTGGGCGTCCATGGCTCCACCCTGGACCCGAACGGCCTTTAGCATGTACTTGCAATCTTGTGGGTCTGCCAAAAGGAATGCTTAATGTACGACCCGACACGGCTGGCGGCGTTGGTGGCGGTCGCGGAGGCCGGTTCGATCACCCGGGCCGCCGCACGGCTGGGCTATACCGCTCCCGCGCTCTCCCAGCAGCTCGCCAAGCTGGAGCGGGAGGCCGGCGCCGCGCTGCTGGTCCGGCACCACCGGGGCGCCCGGCTCACCGCCGCGGGCGAGCTGCTCGCGGGCCGGGCCCGGCGGGTGCTGGACGAGATGGACCAGGCGCGCCACGAGCTGGCCCGGCTGGCCGGGCTCTCCGGCGGGCGGCTGCGGGTCGGCACCTTCACCACGGCCGGCATCCATCTGCTGCCTCCGGTGCTGAGCGCCTTCCGCCGGGCGCATCCGGATGTGGAGCTGGTCGTCACGGATTACGAGCCGCCCGGCGGGGTGGCGGCCGTGGCCTCCGGCGAGGTCGACCTCGCGCTGACGCACGCGTACGAGCCGGCCGCCACGGCGCCGCTCCCCTCGGGCGTCAGCGCCGAGCCCCTGCTGGTCGAGGAGCTGGTACTGATCACCGCCGTCGGTCAGGTGCTGGCCGACGGCAGCGGGCGGCTGCCGGTGACGGACCTCGCTGGCCGGCCGCTGATCAGCAGCGCGCCCACGCATCCGCCGCGGCGCGGGGTGGAGAACGCGCTGGCCGAGGCGGGCGCCCTGCCCGCGGTGGTCTGCGAGTCGCCCGGCTACGCACTGGTGTGCGCCCTGGTCAGCGCGGGCATCGGGATCGCGGTGGTGCCCGAGATGGTCGCGGCGATGTCACCGACGCCGCTTTCGGTGCGGAGGCTGGAGCCGGCCGCGTTCCGGCGGACCATCTCCGTGGTGCACCGCGGTGACCGGTCGAGCGCCGCCGCGGCGACCCTGCGGGCCCTGCTGCGCAGCGGATTCAGCCGGTCCGCCGCGCCGCAGTGACCGCGGGGCCCGCGTGCGGTCAGCTCTGGACGGGGACGCTCCAGGGGAGCGCGATCCAGACGGTCTTACCGCCCTCTGCGGTCGGTGTGACGGTCAGCCGGCCACCGTACTCCTTGGCCAGCGAGCGGATGATCACCATGCCGCGTCCGTTGTCCTGCTGGACGGCGGCGGGCAGCCGCTGGGGCCAGCGCGGGTGACTGTCCGTCACCCCGAGGTGCAGCTGTTCCTCGCGCTCCAGACGGAGGTCCACGGTGAAGGTGGGCGACTGGCCGAACGTGTGCTGGACGGCGTTGGTGGTGAGCTCGGAGACGATGAGCCGGACGGTGTCGGCGGCTTCGCTCCCGTCCGGCAGTCCCCATTCGGCCAAAACCCGGGCCACGTACCTGCGGGCCGCGGAGACCGAAACCGGCTCGCTCGGCAGCGTGACGCTCGCCTCTTGATGGTCCGCCATGGCCGGCCGCCCCTTTCCCGCCCGGAACCGACCCGCGATCGGTCCGTGCTGTGCTTCGCGCCAGATTGCCATTGATGCTGCCCTCTGTGACGGCGATCCACCAAGATATGCATATATCTGTCGCTCAAAGCGGTGAACTCTTCGCTGGATACCGTGCGGGAGCGGCACACTGTCCGCTCGGCACGCAGTGGCCGGCAGGACTGGGAGGGGAGCCACCACATGCAGCACGGCCCCGCGGTGCGACGCCGCAAGCTCGGGGAGGAGTTGCGGAGTCTGCGCCACACATCCGGACTCACCAGCCGGGAGGCCGCGCAACTGCTCGGCTGGCACCAGTCGAAGGTGAGCCGGATCGAGACGGGTGTCAGCGGGGTGCGGCCGGCGGACGTCAGCCGGCTGCTGGACGCGTACGCCGTGGACGACCCTCAGTTGCGGGAGGTCCTGGAGGCACTCGCGGGCTCCGCGGGTGGGGGCGGCGCGGGCTGGTGGCACGCCTATCGCGGGCTCATCCCGCCCCAGTACCGCGACTTCATCAGTCTGGAGTCACAGGCGCGCACCGCCCGCACCCTGGAAACCTCGGTGGTGCCGGGCCTGTTGCAGACCGCCGACTACGCACGCGCGGTGACCCGGGCCTCGCTCGACGGACTGCCGGCCGGCCAGTTGGACTCGCTGGTCGAGGTGCGGCTGGCCCGGCAGGGGGTGCTCAGGAGCGATCCGCCGCTGAGGCTGAGCGCGGTGCTCGACGAGGCGGTGCTGAGGCGCGCGGTGGGCGGCCCGCGGGTCATGCGGGAGCAGCTGCGCCACCTCACCCGGCTGGCCCGGCTCCCGCATGTGAACCTCCAGTTGCTGCCCTTCTCGGTGGGCGGCTATGTCGGCCTCACCGGACCTTTCGTAATCTTCTCGTTTCCGAGCACTTCTGATCTGGATGTGGTCGTTCTTGACCACTTGACGAGTAGCCTCTATCTGGAGCGGAAAGAAGACCTCGAGGCGTACAGCTCGGCCTTCCGCACTCTGCAGGCGCACGCGCTGTCGCCGGAGCACTCGTTGGACCTGATCGCCACGATCGACCGCGGCGGTCAGTAACTACGGACTGCCCGAGGGGGGCGTCATGTCGGATTGCCTCGCACAGCACGCGTTACGGTGGCGGCGCAGCAGCCGCAGCACGGGAATGAACAACTGCGTGGAAACCGCGCCGTTCGGCGGCAGACGGCTGGCCGTGCGCGACTCCAAGGATGTGTCCAGGCCACCGCTGCAGTTCTCGGCCGCGGCCTGGACCTCCTTCGTCGCCGGTCTGAGCCCCGGCCCGGTCCGCTGACGCGACGCGGCGGACCGGTCGACGGCGCCGGACGACGCAGGTGTCGTCTCAGGCGCCCGGAGCGGTCCGCCGCACGATCGTGACCGCGGTCGCGATCTGCTCGTCCGTCAGATCGGCGCGTGCGGTCAGCCGCAGCCGGGAGATGCCGTCCGGTACCGAGGGTGGCCGGAAGCACCCCACCGCCATACCGGCCGCACGGCAGTCGGCCGCCCAGCGGACCGCCGCGTCGGCCGAGGGCGCCCGCACCGAGACGACGGCCGCGTCCGGGCGTACGGCGGTCAGACCGGCCGCGGTCAACTGGTCGTACAGCGCGGTGGCGACCGTACGGGCCCGGCCGGCCCGTTCCGGTTCGCGGCGCAGCAGCCGCAGGCTGCCGAGTGCGGCGCCGGCGGCGGCCGGGGCGAGACCGGTGTCGAAGATGAACGTGCGGGCGGTGTTGACCAAGTGGTCGATGACGCGGGCGGGGCCGAGGACCGCGCCGCCCTGGCTGCCCAGCGACTTGGAGAGGGTCAGCGTGGCCACGACGCCCTCCGCGCCCGCCAGGCCCGCGGCCGCCGACGCACCGCGCCCGCCCTCTCCGAGAACCCCCAGACCGTGCGCGTCGTCGACGAGCAGCGCGGCGTCCTCGTCGCGGCAGGCCTCGGCCAGTGCGCCCAGCGGAGCGGCGTCGCCGTCGACGGAGAAGACCGAGTCGGTGACCGCCAACGCCCGGCCGTCGTGCGCGTGCAGGGTCTTGCGCACCGCGTCGGGGTCGGCGTGCGGCACGACGGCGGTCTCGGCCCGGGAGAGCCGGCAGCCGTCGACGATCGAGGCGTGGTTGCCCGCGTCCGACACGATCAGGGCGCCCCGTCCGGTGAGGGCGGTGAGGGCGGCGAGGTTGGCCGCGTAGCCCGAGGACAGGACGAGGGCCGCCTCGAAACCGCAGAAGTCGGCCAGTTCCTGTTCGAGCTCGGCGTGCAGCACGGTTGAACCGGTCACCAGGCGCGATCCGGTGGCCCCCGCACCCCAGCGGCGCGCGGCATCGGCCGCTGCCCCGGTCACCTCCGGGTGTCTGGTCAGCCCGAGGTAGTCGTTGCTGGCGAGGTCCAGCAGTTCCGGTTCCGCGGGCCGGGGACGGAGCGTCCGGACCAGTCCGGCGTCCGCACGGCGGCGGGCCTCGTCGTCTATCCAGTCGAACGGGGCGAAGGGCATGGGCAGTCCCTTTTGTAGGCAACTCACAGACCTTAACCGGGGGCGAAGCCGGACAGGGTGTGGCCATGCACACACCCTGATGCCTCTCTGTTGTCCGGTTCTTCCTTGGCTCGGAGGCGTGCCGTGCGTCAGGATCATCGCCATGGACCTCCTGAACACGCTGGCGGAGAAGGGGCTGCGGCGCGAGCTGCCGACCCGTGAAGAAGCGCTCGCCGTACTGGCCACCCCGGACGACGATCTGCTCGACGTGGTGGCCGCGGCCGGAAAGGTACGCCGCCAGTGGTTCGGGCGGCGCGTGAAGCTCAACTATCTGGTCAATCTGAAGTCGGGGCTCTGCCCGGAGGACTGCTCGTACTGCTCGCAGCGCCTCGGCTCCAAGGCCGAGATCCTCAAGTACACCTGGCTGAAGCCCGACGAGGCGTCCAAGGCGGCTGCCGCCGGGGTGGCGGGCGGCGCCAAGCGGGTCTGCCTGGTGGCCAGCGGCCGGGGTCCGACCGACCGGGACGTCGACCGGGTCTCGCAGACCATCGAGGCGATCAAAGAACAGAACGAGGGCGTCGAGGTCTGTGCCTGCCTCGGCCTGCTCTCCGACGGCCAGGCCGGCCGGCTGCGCTCTGCGGGGGCCGACGCGTACAACCACAACCTCAACACGTCCGAGGGGACGTACGGGGCGATCACGACCACCCACACCTACGCCGACCGGGTGGAGACGGTGCACCAGGCCCAGGCGGCCGGGCTCTCCGCCTGTTCGGGGCTGATCGCCGGAATGGGTGAGAGCGACTCCGATCTGGTCGACGTCGTCTTCGCGCTGCGTGAGCTCGACCCCGACTCGGTGCCGGTCAACTTCCTGATCCCGTTCGAGGGGACCCCGCTCGCCAAGGAGTGGAACCTGACTCCGCAGCGCTGCCTGCGGATTCTGGCGATGGTGCGCTTCGTCTGCCCGGATGTCGAGGTACGGCTCGCCGGCGGGCGCGAGGTGCATCTGCGTTCGATGCAGCCACTCGCCCTGCACCTGGTCAACTCGATCTTCCTGGGCGACTATCTGACGAGCGAGGGCCAGGCCGGACAGACCGACCTCGACATGATCGCGGACGCCGGTTTCGAGGTCGAGGGAGCGGGCACGACCACGCTCCCCCGGCACCGCGCGGACGCGGTCGGCGGCTGCGCCGCGCACTCCGAGGGGGGCGGTCCGCAGTCGGAAGGGTGCGGTTCGCACTCCGGCGGCTGTGCGCCGTGCGGCGACGGCCCCGGGGCCGAGGCGGATGCCGCCGAAGCCGCGGAGGTCCCGGCGGCACGCACGGATCTGGTGTCGGTCCGCCGTCGCGGCGCGGGAACGGACCTCGCGCCCAATGCCTGAGCCGCTCTCCCCCGCCGGTCTGCGCGCCCTGGACCGGGCCCACGTCTGGCACCCCTACGGCCCGATGCCGGGCCGGCAGGAGCCGCTGGTCGTGGAGTCCGCGTCCGGGGTACGGCTCCGGCTCGCCGAACCGGCCCACGGGCAGCACGAGCTGGTGGACGGCATGTCGTCCTGGTGGTCGGCGGTGCACGGCTACAACCATCCGGTGCTCAACGAGGCGGCCCGCGGGCAGCTGGACCGGATGAGCCATGTGATGTTCGGCGGGCTCACCCATGAGCCCGCCGTGCGGCTCGCGACCCGGCTGGTCGAGATCACCCCGGAGCCGCTGCGGCACGTGTTCCTCGCCGACTCGGGCTCGGTCTCGGTCGAGGTCGCCGTGAAGATGTGCCTGCAGTACTGGCGTTCGGCCGGCCGGCCCGCGAAGCAGCGGCTGCTGACCTGGCGCGGCGGGTACCACGGGGACACCTGGCAGCCCATGTCGGTGTGCGACCCCGAGGGCGGCATGCACGAACTGTGGTCGGGGGCGCTGCCGCGCCAGGTCTTCGCCGACGAGCCCCCGGCCGGTTTCGACGCGGAGCCCGACGCCGCGTACGCGACGCATCTTCGGGAACTGATCGCGCACCACGCCGATGAGCTGGCCGCGGTGATCGTGGAACCGGTGGTCCAGGGTGCGGGCGGGATGCGGTTCCACTCGCCGGGCTATCTGCGCGTGCTGCGCGAGGCGTGCGACGCCAACGGTGTGCTGCTGGTGTTCGACGAGATCGCCACCGGATTCGGCCGGACGGGGAAGCTCTTCGCCGCTGAACACGCCGGGGTCTCCCCCGATGTGATGTGCGTGGGCAAGGCCCTGACCGGCGGTTACCTGACGATGGCCGCGACACTGTGCACGAGCGAGGTGGCCGAGGGCATCTCGCGCGGCGAGGTGCCGGTGCTCGCCCACGGCCCGACGTTCATGGGCAATCCGCTGGCCTCCGCGGTCGCCTGCGCCTCCATCGAGCTGCTGCTCGGCCAGGACTGGGAACAGGAGGTCAAACGGATCGAAGCGGGTCTGCGCGACGGACTGTCCGCCGCCTTTGACCTGCCCGGGGTCCGGGACGTGCGGGTGCTCGGCGCCATCGGTGTCGTCCAGCTCGACCACGAGGTGGACATGGCGGCCGCGACCGAGGCAGCGGTGCGCGAGGGCGTGTGGCTGCGGCCGTTCCGCGATCTCGTCTACACCATGCCGCCGTACGTGACCGGCGACGACGATGTGGCACGGATCTGCCGCGCGGTGTGCGCGGCGGCGCGGGAGGGCTGAGATGAGCGTTCTGGTAGTGACGGGTACGGGCACGGAGATCGGCAAGACGATCGTGACCGCTGCTGTGGCGGCGGCCTCCGCAGGACGCCGGGTGGCCGTGCTCAAACCGGCCCAGACGGGGCTGGCACCCGGTGAGCCGGGTGACGTCGCCGAGGTCGTACGACTGGCGGGCGGCCATGTGACGGCCCTCGAACTGGCCCGATTCCCCGAACCGTTGGCGCCCGCCACCGCCGCCAGACGGGCCGGCCTCCCGCCGGTGCGCCCGTACGAGGTGGCGGAGGCGGCCGAGAAGCTGGCGGCCGAGCACGATCTCGTCCTGGTCGAGGGCGCGGGCGGGCTGCTCGTACGTTTCGACGACGACGGGGCCACCCTGGCGGACGCGGCCCGGCTGCTTTCCGCACCGGTCCTGGTGGTGGCGCCCGCCGGGCTCGGCACGCTCAACTCCACGGCGCTGACCGCGGAGGCCCTGCACGCCCGCGGACTCGACTGCCTCGGGGTGGTGGTCGGCAGCATGCCCGCGGAGCCGGATCTGGCGGAGCGCTGCAATCTCACGGATCTCCCCGTGGCCGCGGGGGCACCCCTGCTCGGCGTGATCCCGGCGGGTGCGGGGGCGCTGCCACCCGCCGAATTCCGTGCCCGGGCCGGCAGCTGGCTGGCCGCCGGACTGGGCGGGGTCCGTCCGCCGGGCTGACGGCCGCGTCCTGCTCCGCCTGCGGCCGTCAGCCCGGCGGGCCCGGGTGGCCCGGTGCAGAATCGGGGTAACGGGGGCAACTCGGAGGAGGTCCGTCATGCGGTTGCGGAGCGCGAAGACGCACCGGGACGCGGTGCACCATCCCGTCTTCGCCCGCTATTACGCCCGGGTGAGCGTGGCCGCGGAGACCACCGCAGGCATCGCGCCGGTGCGCGCGGAACTGCTGTCCGGTCTCTCCGGTCAGGTCATCGAGATCGGGGCGGGCAACGGCCTCAACTTCGCCCACTACCCGCCCACGGTCCGCGAGGTGGTGGCGATCGAACCGGAGGCCACCCTGCGGCGGCTGGCGGTACGGTCCGCGCTCGGGGCCGGCGTTCCGGTGGATGTCATGCCTGGCACGGCGGAGTCGCTGCCGGTACGGGACGGGGCGTTCGACGCCGCCGTCGTCTCGCTGGTGCTGTGCACCGTGCGGGATGTGCGGCGGTCGCTCGCGGAGATCAGGCGGGTCCTGCGACCGGGCGGTGAGCTGCGCTTCTTCGAACACGTGCGGGCCGACAGCAGGGGTATGGCCGCCACTCAGCGGGTCCTGGACCGGACCGTGTGGCCGCTGCTCACCGGCGGTTGCCACACCTCGCGTGACGCGACGGCCGCGATCGAGGCGGCCGGATTCGTGGTGGAGGCGCGCCGGGACATCCGGATTCCCGAGAGCGGTGTCCGCCTCCCCACCTCGGCCTGCGTGGTCGGGGTGGCACGACGACCCTAAGGCCTGTGCCACGCGGTGCACGGACCGGGCCGGGGCGCACGGCTCCACGCTCCGGCCCTACGTGTGGTCCGTCAGAGGACAGCGACCGCTCACAGGCTCCACTGGCGCAGTTCGTCGGCGATCGCGCGGACGTCCGCCTTGCCCTCCTTGACCAGCAGTGCCAGATCGCGCACCTGCTCGGGCGAGGTGATGACCTTCAGGCCCGACGCGACGAGATAGGCGTAGGCCACGGCGGAGGCGAACATCGCGTTGGACCGTTCGAGCGCGGGCACGTGCAGCAGGAGCTGGAGCAGTGACGCGGCTCTGGAGTGCGGGTCGCTGTAGACGGGGCTGCCGAAGATCTCCGCCTCGTGGCGGGCGACGGCGGCGACGAGCGCACCCCAGTCGGTGACCTGCGGGTCGCCGGGCGTCTTGTGCTCCGCGACCATGAGCAGCCAGGAAAGATGGATCCGGAGATTCAACGGGTGCCTTTGCGCTCCGGGCCGAACTCCTCGGCGAACACCGATTCGTACTGCTTCATGAAGTCGGCGGCTGCTTCGACGAAGGTGTGTCCGACCTCGCCCGCATCCTGTTTGACGAGCTCCTCTATGTAACGGTTCACGCTCATCCCCCTCTGGAGCGCGCGCTGTCGCGCGGCCTCGGCGGTGGCCTCGTCCACTCGTACGTTCAGCTGAGTCTTGGGCACCCCATCACGCTAGCGCGGGATCGCTAGCATCGGCAAGGGGAACCGGCTCGCAGGGTGCATCTGCGCAGGCCGTCGGGCCCGTCCCGGCCGCCGGGCCGGCACAGGCGTGGGCGCCCCGGCGCGCCTACGGTCGGAAGATAACCGACGGATACCCCACCCGACCGCTCCCCCATTCGAACAAGTAGTCATAATTCCAGGTCAGGCAAGCGACGCCGGTGCGGTCGACCACGTCCAGGCGTCGAATCGCGTGCCG